>DATFQZ010000105.1:0-25307 GCA_035263765.1 Candidatus Angelobacter sp.
AATGAAGATGGTGCCGTACAAAGTCGTCCGACAGGGCGACCACGTGGCCATTGTGGCGCAGGGCAAGGAATACACTCCGCCCCAGATCTCGGCGATGATTTTGCAGAAGCTGAAGAAAGCCGCGGAAGATTACCTGGGCCAAGGGGTCACGGAAGCCGTGATCACTGTGCCGGCATACTTCAATGACGCGCAGCGCCAGGCCACCAAGGACGCGGGTAAAATCGCCGGCCTCGACGTGAAGCGCATCGTGAACGAGCCCACAGCCGCGGCCATGGCTTACGGTTTGGACAAGAACAAGAAGGAAGAGACCATCGCGGTGTACGACTTCGGCGGCGGCACATTCGATATTTCGATTCTGGAAGTCGGCGAAGGCGTGATCGATGTGAAGTCCACCAACGGCGACACGCACCTGGGCGGCGACAATATCGACCAGCGCATCGTGGACTGGTTGGCCGACGAATTCAAGAAGGACGAAGGTCTCGACCTGCGCAGCAAGGGCAATGAGATGGCCCTGCAGCGTCTGCGCGACGCCGCGGAGAAAGCCAAGATCGAGCTTTCCACCACCATGGAAACTGAGATCAACCTGCCGTTCATCACCGCTGACGCCAGCGGCCCCAAGCATCTGGTGAAGAAGTTGACACGGGCCAAGCTGGAGCAGATGGTGGAAGACATCATCCAACGCTCGGTGAACCCGTGCAAGCAGGCCATGAAGGACGCGGGCGTAGACGCCGGCAAGATTGATGAAGTGGTGCTCGTGGGCGGACAGACGCGTATGCCACGCATTCAGGCGCTGGTGAAAGAATTGTTCGGCAAAGAGCCGCACAAAGGCGTGAATCCCGACGAAGTGGTCGCGGTGGGCGCCGCGGTGCAGGCGGGCGTGCTCGCCGGCGACGTGAAGGATCTGTTGCTGCTGGATGTGACGCCGTTGACCCTGTCGATCGAAACCCTGGGCGGTGTGGCAACGTCGATGATCCCGCGCAACACCACGATTCCCACGCGGAAGACGGAGACGTTCTCGACCGCGGCCGATAGCCAGACGTCGGTGGAAGTCCACGTGTTACAGGGCGAACGGCCCATGGCCAGGGACAACCGCACGTTGGGCAAGTTCCACCTGACCGGCATCCCGCCGGCTCCGCGTGGCGTGCCGCAGATTGAAGTTACGTTTGACATTGACGCCAACGGCATCCTGAACGTGACCGCCAAGGACCGCGCCACGAACAAGGACCAGAAGATCACGATCACATCGTCTTCCGGTCTGAGCAAGGAAGAAGTGGAGCGCATGGCCAAGGAAGCCGAAGCGCACGCTGCCGAAGACAAAGGCAAGCGCGAGGAGATCGAAGCCCGCAACCAGCTCGACGGTCTGGTCTATAACGTCGAGAAGATGCTGAAAGAGCATGGCGACAAGATCTCCGGCGACGACAAGGGGAACGTGGAATCAGCCTTGACGGACGCCAAGAAGGCGCTGGAGGGTTCGGACCCGGCCATCATGAACTCGGCCCGGGACCGGCTGACGCAGGCCTCGCACAAGCTGGCGGAAGCCATGTACAAATCGGCGCAGGCGCAGCCTGGCGAAGCAGCAGGCGCTCCATCCGGCGCTCAAGGGGACGGCGGCGCAGGTCAGGAAAAGAAAGATGAAGGCGTGATCGACGCCGAGTACGTTGACGTGGACGAGAAGAAGAAGTGAAGTGAAAAACAGGGTGGAGCCAGGCTTTAGCCCGGCGTCGGGATGAGCCCAGGGTGCGGCCTGCTCCACCCTCGTGAGTGCAGCAGAGGTGAAATAGGTGAAACAGTATTTGGTCATCAAAATGGTGGAAGGGTTCGACAAAGTGGCGGGCCTAATGGCGCTTCCCGGGTTGTACACCCTGGAAGCCGCACAACACCTGGTGACGCAGGCGGTAGCGAAGGAGCCGGAAGCAAGCTTTGTGATCCAGGAGGTCGGCGCGGCCTAAAGGCGTTTAACCACAAAGGGCACGAAGGAACACGAAGGCTGGGGTTCTTGCAAGCTAGCTCCTTTGTGCTCCTTTGTGTCCTTTGTGGTAGAAGGTTTGTACCATTCTCGGAGAATGCAAAAATGAAATACATGAAGCGTCGTGGTCTGAAGTTGTTTGCCGTAGCTGCGCTGCTGCCCGTGATGGCTTCCGCTGTGCCGGCGCAAAAAACGAACGCGCCCGAAAAAGCCACAGTCGCCGTGACGATGAGCGCCGAAGATACGGCCACCATCAGCCAGGTCACGCAATTGGTGCGCGACTTTCTGGCTAACGTACCCAAGAACGATCCCAAGGTCTTTGAGAATTTCTTTGCCGACGACGTGATTTACACCCGCTCGGCGGGCGTGACCGTGAACAAGGCGGAGATCCTGAAGAACATCAATGTGCGCGCGGTCAACGAACCAGGGGCCACGTACGAGGCCGACGATTTTACGGTGCATCCTTATCGTGACCTGGCAATCGTCAACTTCCGGCTGATCCAGCACGCCGGCGCCCAGACCGCTTACTTCCGCAACACGGGAACATTTCTCAAGCGCGATGGAAAATGGCGAGCCGTCGCCTGGCAGGCCACCCGCGTGCCGGAGCCGCCTGCGCGCTAAAATGATCGAGTTCCGGATTCCCCATGTTGCTACGCGGACGCAAGCAGGAACTCATCTCGATGACCGCCGTGCTGGAAGCGCTGGAAGACTTTCTCGCTGCTGCAGCCAACGGTGACAAGAAGGTCCTTGAGAGCTTTTTTGCTGACGATGTGATTTACACGGGCTCGAGCGGCGTGCGGATGGATAAAGCCGCGGTTATGAAAAGTATTGGCGCCCGCCTGGGTAACGGAGCGAAAGTCGTCTACCGCGCGGAGGATATCACGGTCCACCCTTACGACAACACGGTCATCGTGAACTTTCGCATGGCGGTGGATGGCGAACACCGGGGCCGACGCGAGACTCTTTATTTTCGCAACACCGGAACATTCCTCAAGCTTCATGGCAAGTGGCAGGTGGTGGCCTGGCAGGCGACCGAGGCGCTGCCGGATGGGGCAAAATCATGAGAAAGTTATGCCTGCTGGCCGGACTGCTGCTTTGCGCGGCCGCCGCTGGACTTGCACAGCAGACCGCCGCTCCTCTGGGTGCGCGCCTCAAACTCAAGTGGCAGGGTGACGTAGTGCGCTTCCAGGAAGGCAACGTTTCCCACGAAGTCTCTATTCGCGACCAGTTCCATGCCGTGCGCCTCGACAAAGTTGCGTTACAGTCGGCGAAAGAGGCCGGCGGCTACATCTACCTGCTGCTGGACGTAACCGGGCCGTCGAAGATTCCGCAGGACAGCCACCAGTGCGGCGCCGGTTCCGAATCCGACCTCATCTGGCTCAAGCTTGATAAGGACTGGAAGCTTCAGGATGCGAAGAGTTTTCGCTACGAATCCTGCTGGGCAACCATCGACGCCGATAGCCCACCCAAGTGGCAGGGCGACACGCTCGCCGTGACAGTGTTCAGCGTGAGCGAAGGCGCAGGCAAGACGGTCGCCGCGATCTACAGTCGCAAGCACCCTGAAGAAGGGCTCAAGGTGGTAGTAGTGGAGGCGCAGGGTGGAAAATGACCGGCGAACCGATTTGAAATGTGAAATTTGAAATTTGAAATTTCAGACTGCTGAGCTAAATTTCAAATTTGAAATTTTAGATTTCAAATCTGACTTCATGGCAACTCCACCCAAAAAGGATTACTACGGCATTCTCGGCATCAAGAAAAATGCCTCCCAAGAGGACATCCGTAAAGCATTTCGTAAGCTCGCACGGAAGCATCATCCTGACGTCAATCCCGGGGACAAGAAGGCGGAAGAAAGATTCAAGGACATCTCTGAAGCCAACGACGTTTTGAGCGATCCCAAGAAGCGCAAGATTTACGACCAGCTCGGCTTTTATTCTGACAACATCGATCCCGCTGCGGCAGAAGCGTACGCCCGCGGCGGAGGCTTTGGCGCGGGCGGCTTCGGCGCCGGCCCGTTTCCCGGCGGCGGGCAAGGCCAGGGCCAAGGCACTCCTTTCGACTTCAGCGGATTTGATTTCTCCGAAGGCGGAAGGCAGGGCGGCGGTTTCCGCGATATCTTTTCCAGCATGTTCAGGGGTGGCGCAGGTGTTGGCCACGGGCCGGAGCACGGTACCGATCTCGAGTACCAGGTCAATATCGGTTTCTGGGACGCGATCCGCGGTACGGTATTGCGGCTGAACATCGACCGCCAAGACATCTGCAACAACTGCGGCGGCCGGGGTGTGGTTGGCGCCCCAGGCACGTGCCCGGAGTGCGGCGGCAAAGGCACGGTGACCCAGGCGAGCGGGCGCATGAAGTTCAACATGACGTGCCCCCGCTGCCGAGGAACGGGCAAGGCGCAGAACATCTGTCCAACGTGCCACGGTGAAGGCGTGGTGGAGCGTACGGAGCCGCTGGAAGTCAGGGTGAAGCCCGGCACGCGCGACGGCCAGCGCATCCGCATTGCCGGCAAAGGCAACGCCGGAGCTGGCGGCGGCCCGCCCGGCGATCTCTACATTATCGTCCGCGCCGGTGAACATCCGGTCTTCCGTCGTGACGGTGACGACATCTACGTGACCGTGCCGGTGGCGGCTTCGGAAGCCGCTTTGGGGGCGAGGATTGAGGTCCCGACCATTGACGGCCGTTCGCAATTGCGGGTTCCACCTGGCACCCAGAGCGGGCAGAAGCTCCGGCTGCGCGAAAAGGGCGTGCCTTCGGCGACGAAGGACGGCGTTCGCGGCGACCAGATTGTGGAGGTCAAGATCGTTGTTCCCGAGGCCCGCGATTTGAAGGCCCGCGAGCTTTGGCAGGAGTTGCAGAAATTGAATCCTGCCGATCCAAGGCAGGAATTGTGGACGAAAGTATGAAGAGGAATTGATGTCTCTTGCCGATTTCAAATCTGCTGAGTTGGTCCGGGTATTCGCCGGCTCGGTGGTTGCTCTGTCTGTAGGCCTCTGGTGCTTTGCCGCGACCAGTCTCCTCCGCCGAGCTGCGCAATCCTGGACGTTGCTGGAAAAACTTGCTGTCGGCGCATTGGGTGGCCAGTTTGTGCTGGCGCTCATGCTGTTTGCCTTCGCTGTCAGATCATCACGGGTCGATGAAGTTCTGAGCCATGGACCCCTCCACATTTGGACGATCGAGATCTTTGGCTTTATGACTTTCGTAGGTTTGGTGTGTTCAATTCTCATGCGGTCAGACGTCGGCAAGAAAATCACACCGGCAACGATGCTCTGGATCGCAGGAATAGCATCGGTTTGGGCTTTGCCGGGAAAATAACGTAGAGACGCGGTATCCGCGTCTCAAAATCGCGAGCGCGACGATGTCTCGTGGGCCGGTAGGTTCTTGTAGCGTATGCAGTGAGACGTGGCAGTGCCACGTCTCTACGGCCGGATTTTTGATTTCTGGCCCAGGCGTCCGAGAGAAAGATGGTTTATTTCGTATATGACGGCTAGACGCAAATCCAAGGGCGCGTACATGATCTCGGCAGTCGCGGAGATGTACGACATTCATCCGCAGACCTTGCGTCTCTACGAGCGCGAAGGGCTGCTCAAGCCGTCGCGTACCGAAGGCAATACGCGCCTCTACACCGAAGAGGATCTGCAGCGGCTGGAGTTCATCCTGAACCTGGCGCGCGATCTGGGCGTCAACATTGCCGGTATCGCCATCATCATCCAAATGCGGGAGCGGATGGAGGAGATGAACCGAAACATGCAGGAGTTCGTCCGCTTCGTGCAGCAGGAAGTCGCTTTTCGCGCCAGCCACGCGCATGCTGATCCTAACCAAGGCGCGATGATTCCCTTCCGGCGCCCGCCGGCGCCGTTGTCGGGCAAGAACAAAAGGAAATCGTAGCCTTTAGCACTTAGCCGTTAGCCTTTAGCCCAACCTGCGTACACTTGGATATCCGCTACGTGCGAATGGCTAAAGGCTGATCATCAGCGCGACTGGATCAGATGGCCGCAATCGTCGTCTTCGGCGTCGCTGTCCTTTTTCACGTCGCGGCCGTGGATGGAGATGATGGCTCTGCCGGCGGCGGTGGCTTCCGGATCGTGCAGTTGTTCCGCGGCGTGACCCCCTACGGGAGGCCGCAAACCGGCAGTCTCCTCCATCTCCTGTTCTTCGTCAGTAGCGGTGGCCTTTTCAGGATAAATACGCATTTTCCTGCGGATGCGCTGCTCGGCGTCGGCCCATTCTTTTTGGGCGCGGCTGATGCCTTTCCTCGCAGCAAGCGAAATCTCTTTTTCAGTTTTGCGGAGTTGGTCTCGTAGACCCATGGAGATACCTCCATTCCGGGCCGTTCTCGACCCTGCCTGTCACTGGTCAGGATTGTGCATAACTAAGATGCCGGCGCTGATCCCTGGGAAACTGCTGGTCAGAGCCGGCCAGAGATGGTGCAGCTCTTATTTGGGGGCTTCAAAGCGGTAGCCGGTGCCGCGGACGGTTTTCAGGTAGCGCGGCTGCTCCGGATCGAGCTCGATTTTTTCCCGCAGCTTGCGGACGTAAACGTCCACGGATCGTGGGCTGACGAACGTGGTTTCCTTCCACACCGCGTCCAGAATCTGGTCGCGGGTGAACACCCGCCCAGCGTGCTGGGCCAGGTAGTGCAGAAGGCGGAACTCAGTGGCGGTCGCGGCAGTGACCTGGCCGCGCACCGTGAGAGTCACGGCTTCGGCGTCGATCTCTAAGTCGCCGGCCACGATGCAGGCCGGCGCGAGCGGCGCTTCACAGCGGCGCAGCACGGCTTTGATCCGCGCCAACAGTTCCCGAGGACTGAAGGGCTTGGTGATGTAATCGTCAGCCCCGGCTTCGAGGCCGAAAATGCGATCGGCTTCCGCGCTTCTTGCGGTGAGAAAGACAATGGGCATCGCGGCCAGCTGGGACCCGGACTGACGAATCTGGCGACAGAGTTCCAGACCATCGCCGCCGGGGAGCATGATATCCAGAAGCATCAGAGAAGGGCGTTCTTTCTGGGCGTCGGCCACCACACCTCCCGTGGCCGTGTAAACGCGAACTCGAAACCCCGCGCCTTCCAGGTGAAGGCGGACGAGCCGCGAGATGTCTGAATCATCTTCGACGACAAAAATCCTTTGCGTGCTTGCCGCCGCTGGTTCAACTACGCTCTGGCGCTGCCGCTTTGCTTCCAAACTCAATGTTCCTCGCACGGCCCAGCTCATGTGCGCCAGCTTACACAGCGAATGTTAAAGGAATATGAAATCGCGGGGCGGAGAAGATCGCAGCCTGCAAGATTCAAGAACTCTTAACGTGCTTCACACGATCCTTCAACATTCCGCTTTTAAAGTGCCGGGTGCAATCTCAAACACATAAGGAGGAGTTCATGCTGTTCCCCGCAGGATTTCAGAAACATCTCGCCACAGGCATGGTGGCTGGGATTTTGGCGCTGCTGATGCCCGCAAGTTCCGCATTGGCCGCCGACGAAAAAGAGCACAAAACCGCTACCCCGATCAAACATGTGGTTGTGATCTTTCAGGAGAATGTCTCTTTTGACCATTATTTCGCCACGTATCCGGTAGCGGCCAACCCAACGGGTGAACCGCATTTTCACGCGCGCCGCGGCACGCCGACGGTGAACGGGCTCTCTGGTGCGTTGCTGACGCACAACCTGAACCTGGTGAATCCCTTCCGTTTTGACCGCTCCCACGCTGCCACCTGCGATCAGGACCATGATTACGGCGATGAACAGAAGGCTTTCGATCACGGGATCATGGATCAATTTGTTCAAACAGTCGGCACGGGTCCCGGCACGGACGGTATTCTGACTTGCAACAAGACGGACGTGATGGGCTACTTTGACGGCAACACAGTGACCGCGCTGTGGAATTACGCGCAGCACTTCGCCATGAGCGACAATTCTTTCGGTACGACATTTGGACCCTCCACGCCGGGCGCGCTGAACCTGGTTTCCGGGCAGACCAACGGCGCCACCGGCGTCAGCGGAGACACCAGCGGCGATCTGGCGGGCGGTTCGGTGATTGGCGATCCCCAGCCGGCATTTGACAAGTGCTCGACGCGCGAGACAGCCTCCTTGGCCGGAAGGAATATCGGCGATCTGCTCAACGACAAGAGCATCAGCTGGGGATGGTTCCAGGGCGGGTTCCGCGATTGCTCTGTAGCACACACGGGCAGCGACGGCATCGCGAAGAAAGATTACATTCCTCATCACGAGCCATTTCAGTACTACAAGTCAACTTCAAACCCGAACCACCTGCCGCCGACTTCCACGGCGCTGATCGGCCATGCCGGCGACCAGGCCAACCACCAGTACGACATCACCGACTTTTGGGCGGCGGTCAGCGCCAACAATTTTCCCGAAGTCAGCTTTCTGAAGGCTCCTGGCTTCCAGGATGGCCACGCTGGCTACTCCGATCCACTGGCCGAGCAAACCTTCCTGGTGGAGACCATCAACCGCCTGCAAGCGAGCAGAGAATGGGAGGAGACGGCGGTGATCATCTCTTACGACGATTCAGACGGCTGGTATGACCACGTGATGTCGCCGATCGTAAGCCCCTCGAATACCTCCGCCGACACTCTCAACGGTCCCGGCAACTGCGGCACCAGCGCCCCTGGGAGCCAGCAGGGCAAGTGCGGCTTCGGGCCACGGTTGCCACTGCTGGTAATCTCGCCGTATGCCAAGAACAACTTTGTGGATGGCGCCCTGACCGACCAATCTTCCATTCTGCGCTTCATTGAAGACAACTGGGGCGTAGGCCGGATCGGCGGCGGATCCTCCGATGACACAGCGGGAACGCTGTTCCACATGTTCGACTTCAGCCATCCTCGGAATCACCGACTGTTTCTGGATCCGTCCACAGGCCAGCCTGCGGACCACGATGGCGACGGAGACGACGACTAGGCTTCTCTCGCGCTGCATTTCAGGGGCGGGAGCAATCCCGCCCCCTTTTTTTACCCGCGACTGGCCCCGAGGGTGAGCTATTGTAAGCGGCATGAATATTACGCGCCGCCCCGTGCGCCCTGAAGACCAGGAGTTTCAGTTCCGGCTCTACGCCAGCACGCGCCAGGCAGAGATTGCGGCGTTTGGCTGGAACAGCGCGCAACAAGAGGCCTTCCTGCGCATGCAGTTTATGGCGCAGCAGAACTGGTACCGGACGGCGTATCCGCAGGCCACGTGGGAGATTATCGAACTGGAGCGGACCCCAGTGGGAAGAATGATCGTGCTGCGGGGAGGGGAATCGATCACGCTGGTGGATATCGCGCTGCTTGGCGAGTATAGAGGCAGGGGCATCGGCGGCGGCTTACTGCGCGAACTCCTGGAGCAGGGCCGCGAAGCGAAGGTCCTGGTGCGTTTGCAGGTGCTCAAGACCAATCCCGCAGCGCGCCTGTACCTGAGGCTGGGCTTTATCACGACACGCGAGGACGAGATGTATTTACAGATGGAAAAGCATCCCGGATGAGCTCGACACGACCGGGCTTTAGCTTCAACCATCGCCAGTCCGCACCTGCTCAGCGGGCCGGAATCAACCTGACTTTCGGCGGACGGTCCACCTGCCGCCACTGCAATGCGCTTGCCGGAGTGCACGTTGTTGTCGCTACCAGGACCGGAGCTTTGCCGTCTTCGCGTTCAAAGATGTAACTCTTGATGGCGTAGCAGGTGGGGGAGTTCTCGGCGCGGGGCAAGCGGCGTCCGTTTTCCAGCACTTGCTGCGCAAGGCGTTGCTCGAGCGGGCGCGCCTGAATGCTCAATTGGCTAGCGTGAAAGTCCGGCTTTGCCACCCAGTCGCCGGAAGACTGCGCTGATGAGGGCTGGTCCTGTGGCGTTGTCAGCTTCTCGATGTTGACGTGATTCGGGGGAAAGACCGGCTTCGCCAGCCAGTCACCAGAAGATTGTGCTGTAGCAGGCTGGTCCTGTGGCAGTGTCAGTCCCAGAAGTAGAAGGAAACCTAGAATTGGCATAGTCGCTCCTTCCGTGGCCAATTATAGGTCAGCCAGTGCAACCATCCAACCATGGAATAGCAATACTCCCGACAGCCTTGTTGAGGCTATCCACCTTTTAGATTTGCATCTTCCAATCTATAAGCGTAGGCTGTTGTGGTCGCGCAAGCGCGAAAAAGAAGGTGTGTCTGAAAGCTTCTCCTCCATCCGGGCCCCTGAGCAGCTACGCCAGGATCACGGCGCCTGCATTTCCACTCAAGCTAAGAAGGATCGCATGAAGAATATTTACGTAGGCAATTTGGATTTCAACGTTTCAGAAGATGAACTTCGGCAGGCTTTTTCAGCGTATGGGCAGGTCGATAACGTTACGATTTTGAAAGACCGTGATACTGGCCAGCCACGCGGCTTCGGCTTTGTAGAAATGGCGAACGATGAGGAGGCCATGAAGGCCATCAACGGCATGAATGGCGCACAGTTAGGCTCACGCGCGCTGAACGTCAACGAGGCTCGTCCCAAGGTAAACAAGGGAGGCGCTGGCTTCGGCGGCGGAGGAGGGCGTGGCGGCAACCGCGGTGGCGGCGGTTACCGTAACCGGTACTGACAGGCGGCAGCAACAAAACCAAGGCCGGCGACCTATGGACTTGAACAGTTTATGCGGTTTGCCGGCCGTATCTCACACAAATTCCACATTCGGCTCGTGCGGGATGATGCCGGCGCGATGCCCCATCTCCAGCAATCGCGCCACGGCTTCTCGGCCGTCGACGCCGTAGTCCAGCGTGCGCTCGTTCACGTACATACCCACGAAGCGGTCGGCTTTTTGGGCATCCAGATCGCGCGCAAACTGCATGGCGTAAGCGAGAGCTTCCTCGCGATGGTCAAGCCCGTATTGAATGCTCTCCCGCAGCGCCTGGGTGACCGTAACCATCAGCTCTTTCCCCAGCCCGCGACGGATAGCATTTCCGCCCAGCGGTAGCGGCAGCCCGGTCTGCTCATGCCACCAGCGTCCCAAATCCAGGACTTTGCACAGCCCGCAGCTTTCATAGGTAAGCTGGCCCTCGTGAATGATGAGCCCGGCCTCCTGCCTTCCCGACACGACTTCCGGGATGATCTGGTCAAAGGCTACGACCGTGGTTGCAATCTGCGGTGCGAAGAGCTTGAGCGCCAGGTAAGCCGTGGTCATGGTGCCGGGGACGGCGACCCTGGTACTCTTCAGTTCATCCAGGCCCATGACACGCTGCGCCACCACCATGGGGCCGTATTGTTCTCCCACGCTTCCGCCGCAGGGCATCAACGCATACTTGTCCTGGACGTATGGGTAGGCGTGGAAGGAGATCGCGCTGACGTCGTAAACGCCTTCCATCGCCTTGCGGTTCAGAGTCTCAATGTCGGTGAGGGTGTGCGTAAACTTCAGGCCGGGCACACGAACCTTGTTCGTGGCCAGACCGTAGAACATGAACGCGTCGTCAGAGTCCGGGCTGTGGGCAACGGTGATCTCCCGGACCTGGGGCATAACAGACGAAGATGACATACCTAGAATCCTAACAGTCTTCCTTGGTTCAGTGGACGGGCACGGGCGCCGGAATCTGCCTCCGGACCTTACTCGGCATCAGCAGTCTCATGCTCCGGCTGAATCTCGGCCAGCGTTTTTTTTAGCGCGTCATCAGAACGGCGCAAATGCCAGCGCAGACGCCACCACAACGCTCCGACCGCCAGGAGAATCGCGGTCAGAGACAATACCAGAAATACAAACAGTATTCTCATTCAGCAGCGTCAAGCATAGCAGACCGTTCGTACGGCCACGGCTGCAAAAACCCTTAAACGCCTACGGGGAATGGCTTAGTATGCTGCTCCTGTTTAGCTGAAACGCGATCCCAGCGTCCCTGAAGCAGTGACATCAACCCCGTGTACCAGTATCCGAGCACAAACAGCAGCAGGAAGGGAATCGTCCAGTAATTCTCGCTGCTGTAGGCGTACCAGCACATCACGGCGAAATAAGAGCCGACCAGGAGTTCCAGCCACGGAACCAGACCGAGCCGGCGCCGGTATTTCTGGCCCAGGGCCCGGTCCGCCTTCGATTGCACGCGGTATTTCGGAGTGCGCTTGAATGACGATTTGATCCCGAACAGAGCTTCCATCACCGCCCGGGTGTTCGTCAAAGTGAGTCCAATCCCCAGCGACATGAGGACGGGCAGATAAAGAAACGTCCGCGGCCACTTTCCGGGCAGCAGCTCCTTCTGTGACACCAGATAGAAACTGGAAATGGAAAACGTCGATGCCAGGAAGAGCGGCAAGTCAATCACCAGCATCGCAAACCAGCCGCCGAAAGAACGGATGATCATGGCCGGCAACAGAAGCGTAGACAGGATGATCATCAGCGGGTAGCTGATGTTGGCAGTCAGGTGGTAGAACGCTTCCACCTTGGTGCGCCAGGGAACATCGCTCTTGAAGACTTTAGGCAGGACTTTCTTGCCGGTCTGGATCAGCCCCTTGGCCCAGCGCGCCTGCTGCGTCTTAAACGCCGTCATTTCGATGGGCAACTCGGCGGGGCATTCGATGTCCTGCACATAGCGGAACTCCCAGCCTTTGAGCTGCACGCGGTAGGAGAGATCCGTGTCTTCCGTAAGGGTGTCGTGTTGCCAGCCGCCGCCGTCTTCAATGGCCTGCCGCCGCCACATGCCCGCCGTGCCGTTGAAATTGAAGAACACCTTGCTGCGCGACCGGCCGCCATGCTCCAGAATGAAATGCCCATCGAGCAGGATGGCTTCCACTTCGGTCAGGAATGAGTAGTCGCGATTGAGATGGGTCCAGCGGGTCTGCACCATGCCCACCTTCGGGTCGGCGAAGTGGTGCACCACTCTCAGCAGCCAATCCTCCGAAGGAACAAAGTCCGCATCGAAGATGGCGATGAGTTCGCCCTGCGAAGTGCGCATGCCGTTGGCCAGCGCGCCGGCCTTAAATCCTTCGCGGTTCGTGCGGTGAATATAGGTGATGGGATGCCCCAGCGCGGCGTAGCGCTCCACCACCGCCGAGGCTACCTGGACAGTCTCGTCGGTGGAATCGTCCAGCACCTGGATGTCGAGTCTGTCCTTGGGGTACTCGAGCTTGCAAATCGCTTCCACCAGCCGGTCCACCACGAATTGTTCATTGAAGATCGGCAACTGCACGGTCACGCGCGGCAGTTCCTGAAACCGGGTCGGCGGCTCGGTGGTCCGGTTCTTCTGGTTTTTGTAATACATGTACACGAGCGCGTAGCGGTGCAGGCCGTAGCCGGCCAGAATGACCATCACCACGAAATAGGGGATGAGCAACGCCAGGTCGAAGGCGTTCGGCGTGTACAAGCCGCGGAAGGTCTGGTCCAGGAAATGGTTCTTGAAGTACTGGACGATACCCTTCTGCGCGCTCGCAGCAAACATCAAGACGACACTGGACAAGACTCCGTGCAGAATGATGGCCCCCGAACTATAAGGTGAAACGAGATATTTTACCCGATGAGGTGAGTTTCTGTCTCAGTTTTCCCGCCGGGTGTTTTGCACCGTTTCCAGGGCAGATGCCCCTACTTAAGATAGAGCTGCCAACGCCACGGCTCCTAGCGCCGGGGTGCGCCAGAAGAACAAAGAATCGCGAGAAACTTGAGCATTTCCTTCGCGCACAACTACGTCCAGATCTCGCCAAAGGCCCTAACGAAGTTGGCGCCGAGGACTTTCTCCGCTATCCGCGACGGATAGCCTCGCTTCAGCAACTGATCGGCGATGATTTCGCCCTTTCGCGAGACATTGAGTCCTACGACATAGAGCGGACGGTCTTCCTCGGGGGCGGCGAGGCCGGCTTTCTGCCGCTGCTCTTTGATCTCGTTAAAATCAGCCATTCCCTTTGGACTTGTGTCGAAAGGTTGTATCGAAACATCACTGCCGATCCCAACATGGTCTTCGCCGGCCACTTTCAACGCGTGCTCCATGTGTTCCATGTAATCCTCGATCGTTGGCTGCTTGGGTGAGGCCGCCAGATATGGCAAATCGTAAATGCCCACCACTCCACCCTTGTGCGCAAGTGCACGGAGTTGATCGTCCGTCTTGTTGCGAGGATGGGGGTGTACCGCCGCGCAGCCTGCATGGGACATAATGACCGGCTTGGATGAAGCCGCAATGGTGTCCGCCGTGGTTTGCGCATTGGCATGGCTGAGATCAATCGCGACGCCGAAACTGTTCATCATGACGACAGCGTGCTGCCCAAGCAGAGTCAAGCCTCCGCCATCTGGTGCCATTACACCCGCGGCAAAGGGCGACTTGCGGTTATATGAGAGCTGCATCACCCGCACACCGAGATTGCGGAACAGCTCAATCCTTGGGATCTTTCCTTCCAACATTTCAACACTCTCGAAGGAAAAGATGATGCCCATCCTTTTCTCTTGTTTGGCTCGCTCCAAGTCGGCCGGTACGCGCACCTGCATGAAATAAGCGGGGTGGACTTCGATCATCCTTTGGATATACGCGATCTCGGTTACGGTTCCCGCGAAGTCGGCATTCAGTCCACCCATGGACCACTTGATCACATTCACGCCGCTGTTGCGCACGTTATCAAGATCAGCCTGGGGCAACGGTAGGCCACCGTACTCCAACGGGAGGACGGAGTTGCAGTCCAACACCAGCGCCCGCTGGTATAGTTCGGCGGTGGCTTCAGTAACGCCGGGACTGTTGCGAAAGGATTGTTGGGCCGTCAGGCGTGGCGGCAGTATCGCAGAGACTGCAGCCCCTGCCATGATGCACGAGAATTCACGGCGGTTCATGAGCGGCTCCTAACTGCACTGCGGAGCCAATGCTAGGCAACGTGGGGACAAATTTCAATCCCCCCGATACAGATCGCCATAGGAGAGTAGGGACTCCTCTCCCGCTTTGCAGGACCGGAATTTCAGAATTAATCCAGGAAATACTGGCGGTACAGCGTGTCTCTCTGCTTGGGAACAAAGCCGGCTTCGCGGATCATGCGCCGCAGCTCTTCTTCAGTTGTGCAATTGGTGACGCCGGCCGAGCGAACAACATTTTCCTCAAGCATCACGGAGCCCACATCGTTGCCGCCGAAACGCAGCCCGAGCTGGCAGACTTTAAGTCCTTGCGTGACCCAGCTCGATTGCACGTTCAGGAAGTTCGATAGATACATCCGGGAGATGGCCAGCACTTTCAGATATTCGACCGCGGTAGCTTCGTCCCAGTGGCGCCCGCCGAGGGCGGTGTTCTTAGGCTGGAAGCTCCAGGGGATGAACGCGGTGAACCCGCCGGTTTCTTCCTGGAGATCGTAAAGGCGCTGGAAGTGGTTGATGCGGTGTTCGATGGTCTCGCCCACGCCGAACATCATGGTGGCGGTGGTGCGCATGCCCAGCTTATGCGCGGTGCGGTGGACGTTGATCCAATCCTCGGTCAGGCACTTGAGCCGGGCAATCTTGTAGCGGACTTCGTCGTCAAGGATCTCGGCGCCGCCGCCGGGAATCGAGTCCAAACCCGCATCGCGGAGCCGTTTGATGGTGTCTTCGATCGAGAGCCCGCTCACCTCGGCGAAGTGGATGATTTCTGACGCCGAGAAACAGTGCAGGTGAACCTTGGGGAAGCGCTGCTTGATGCCGCGCATCATGTCTTCGTACCACTCGATCTTGTAATCGGGATGCAGCCCGCCTTGCATCAGCACGCCCGTACCGCCGAGTTCGACGGTCTCACGGATCTTCTCGTAGATCGTCTCGAAATCCAGAACGTAACCCTTGGCGCGGCCGGGCCCTTTCACCGGGGCGTAGAACGCGCAGAACGTGCAGTATTCCGTGCAGAAATTCGTGTAATTAATGTTGCGATCGATGATGTAGGTGACCACGCCCTCAGGATGCAAACGGCGGCGCACCGCGTCGGCCTCCATGCCGATCCCGATCAGATCGTCAGAACGGAACAGATCCAGGGCTTGGGTTTTGGTCAGGGACATGAGTCGCATCAATTTTACTCCATCCGATCGAAAAGTCCGCATGGGCAAACGCCGCACTTCCTCAAGCGAGACGCGAAAATTTCCTCTATGTTTGAAGTACTGACTTCCGCGTTGAACTTGGTTACCAAAGGCACTTGGATTTTGGGCCAGTCCAATCCGATACTCAATCAAAGGTTTTAATAGCCCGGGCCCAGGGCTGACTTCCCCCCATTGATGCAAGTGCCGCAAATCTCTCAAATTGAGGGATGGCACGAGCAGATTGACCAGCCTGAGCAACGTGTGTGTAAGCCCAGAAGAAGAAGTTGTGATTCGGATTAAGGAGAGGTTATGAAGTCTATTCTTCTGCCATTAGGCAGAACCCTGTGTTTTTTATTGTTAGCAGTGGCCGCCCACGGGCAAGCCGTCGGCACTTCAGGTGAAATCAGCGGCACGGTATTCGATCCAACCGGCGCGGTTGTGGTTAAGGCCTCGGTAAACGCCGTAGAAACCGCCAAAGGAATCCAGCACAGCACGGTAACTGACGCAACCGGACATTACCGCTTCAGAGGCCTGCCGCCTGCGGTTTACAGCATCAAGGCCGAGAGCAAAGGTTTTTCGCCTGAACTGCGCAACAACGTCATCGTCGCGTTGGGTGAGACCGCCGTCATCGATTTACGTCTTCGGGTCGGCGAAGTTTCCGAGCCGGTGCAGGTCAGCGTTGACATCGCCGCCGAGCCGATCGTGGACGTGGAGCGTTCGTCCCAAGCCAACACACTGGACCAGCGATACATCAACGGTTTGCCCATCGACCGCCGTGATTACCTCACCTTCACATTGCTTCTGCCGGGTGTCAGCCAGTCCCTGAATATTGCCGACAGCACTGATCTGCGCGTGAACTATGTGCCGCAGTCGGGGCTTTCGTTCTACGGCAACAACGGGCGGGGCAACTACGTTACCGTCGACGGTGGAACCTTTAACGGTTACTCACAGTATGTGATGGTCAATGTGAGCCAGGACGCGGTCCAGGAATTTCAGATCAATCGCGCAAATTATTCCACGGCTCTGGGTGGCGCCAGCGGTGCTTCGGTCAACATCGTGACCAAATCCGGCACCAATACGCTGCACGGAACACTCTATGGATTTTTCCGTGATGACTCGCTCGATGCGCGTGATCCTTTTGCTTTCAGCCAAGCGTTGGCCCCGGGCCAGCCGTTTTCGCTCACAGCCAAGGGACAGCCGGTCAAAGACTCGCTCAGCCGCCAGCAGTTTGGGGGCACGATCGGTTTTCCGCTGAAAAAAGACAGGACCTTTATGTTCCTGGCTTATGAAGGCCTGCGCCAAGACGAACAGGCATCCATTCCTCTTCTGACCGACAGCAGTATGTTTGGTCCCCAGAGCGGACAGCAAGCCATTCTCAACGGTCTGGCAGGTTTGGGCGGGACTCCGGTGCCGTGTCTCACCGGCCAGCCGGCTCTGCCCGCGGCCACCTGTGCGGCCATTCTGCAGAACATCCTGACCGCCAATCCGGCTTCGAGTCCGTTGAACAAAATGCTGGTTAATATGTTTGAGACCGACGGCGGCCTTCTGCCTTTCCCAATTACCTCGCACCAGGGATCGGCGCGTTTCGACCACGTGTTCAACGACACGAATCAGCTTTCAGCCAGATATGTCGCCGCGCATCTGCAACAGAGCGACCCGAGCGGGCATGGCCTGGCCGGCTTCTCCAACGGTTACTCTGAACTGCAGTGGACCAGTTCTCTGCAAGCTTCCTGGCTGCATACCTTCAACGCCAACCTGCTGAATGACCTGCGGGTGCAGTGGAACGTTAACCAATACAATCTCAATCCGAACGAGTTGGGCGGGCCACAGATCTCTTTTCAAGGATTCGGCTCTTTCGGGCACAACGACACTCTGCCCAGCGTTTCCAAAGAGCGTGACTATGACTTTGCCGACAATCTGACCAAAGTCTACAAGCGCCATACTTTCCAGCTGGGAGTGGATGAGTTACTCCGCGCTAACAGAAAAGCCAATTCCACTTTTATGAATGGCTATTTTGCCTTCGGCGATTTACCGGGAGGGATACTGAGTCCGTGTTTACAGGTTCCTGCCGCTTGCGGAGTGACTGCAGCGGCCGCCCCAATTGACTCCATGCAGTCCTTCAGTCTGGGATTGCCCCTGGTCTTCGTCGGCGCAGGCGGAGATCCGACCGTGAAGACCCTGATGCCCTGGACCGGCGTGTATTTTCAGGACGACTGGGCAATGCGGTCCAATTTCAGTCTTCACCTGGGGATGCGATACGAGGTGGATCAGCGCAGTTTCGTCAACACGACCTATAACGCTTTCAGTCCACGCGCCTCATTCGCGTGGGACCCCGTGGGCAATCACAAGACCGTAGTTCGTGGCGGCTACGGCATCTATTACGCGCCGATCATCCTTGATGTCGATGTCACGACTGCAGAGTTCGCCACACGCCAGTTCACCGCGTCCATGGTTCCCTTGAACGGTCTTCCCGGGAACCCGATAGTCAACTCTGCGGCCTTGTTCCAAACCTTCTCTGCCCAGGGCAAGATCGGATGCGGCAATCCGGCAGGCTGCATTTCGGCAGCCGATCTGGCGCCCTTCGGCATCTTCTACAACAGCGCGAGTCCGCTACCGCCGTACGCCTGGACGTGGAGCACCGCGTCGAACTTCCGGAATCCGTATTCGCAGCAGGCCAGCCTCGGCGTGGAGCACGAATTCGCGCGCGATCTGTCCGTTTCTGCCAATTACATTTACGTTCACACTCTGCATCTTCCCCGTGTTGTAGATGTGAATGTGTTGCCGGGCGCGCCAGTGATGTCCGGTGTTCCTGGCACCAACGGTTTGCCCTTCCAGAACTGGGGCGCTCCCCAGTGTCAGCTCCTGGTCAACAATCCGTGTTTTGCCGACCCGACGCTTTTCAACAACAACGTATTCTTCTCCACGGCCGCCGCGGTTTACCAAGGCGCAACCCTGGAGGTCAAGAAACGTTACAGCCATCATTTCACGGTGCTGGCAAACTACACCTATAGCAAGGCTCTGGACGATGCGTCGGACCTCACGTATTGGGCCAACAATCAAATCCAGCAGTCCGCTGAGCGTAGTCTCTCTTCCTTTGACCAGCGGCACAAAATTGTGCTGGCCGGCATCATCGACAGCCCGTTTGGGCCGCGTGTCATGCGCGGATTCGAATTGGCGCCTGTCCTGCAGTACAACAGCTCGCGTCCCTTCAGCCTTTTCACGGGGACCGATTCCAATGGCGATCGCCAGAGCTTTGCCGACCGTCCAGCGGGGGCCGGCCGCAACACCGGCATTGGGCCGGACTACCTCAACCTTAACCTGCGCCTGAGCTGGCGCATTAAGTTACGCGAAAAGAGCAGTGTCCAGTTCCTGGCAGAAGCGTTTAACATCGCCAACCGGACAAATTATTCCAATGTGAATGACACCGTTGGGCCTGCGTTTGCGCCTCCGTTCAATGTTCATGGAAGCGCTGCGCTCCTGCCCAGCCAGCCCCTGGGCTATACCGCCGATTACTCCAAGCGAGAGATCCAACTTGGGGCGCGGCTTAGCTTCTAAGAAGCGGTTCAAGGCGACGTTCTTAAGAGGACGTAAGAGTGCTAGAGCGAAATAAAGTTCGAGGAAAGCATGCCCGGCCGTTGCGGGAACGGCCGGGCCTGTGGATTTTGAACCAGCGAAGCGCGCTGAGTTTGGTTCTTGGGGTTTTCTTGCTCGTCCCAGTCCTCGGCTATGGGGAAGATGCCCGTAAGGTCAAGAGCAGCGCGCCGCCGGAGTACCCGGAGCTGGCGCGAAAGATGAACATCCGCGGGATTGCGCGCGTGGAAGCGACGATCACGCCGGAGGGCACGGTGAAATCGGTGAAAGAATTGGGCGGAAATCCGGTCCTGGTTGACGCCCTCGTCCGTGCCGTTAAGAAATGGAAGTATGAACCCGCGGACCGCACCAGTGTCATTGAAGTGAAGTTTGACTTCGAGATGCAATAGACCAACCTGCCGCCGCCAACGGCCGCTGCTAGATATCCCAGAGCTTCTCTTGTATCTTGAGACTGCGCATGGAGCCGGTTACCTCAAGCCAAGGGCTGGTGGAACGCGTCCAGAAGGGCGACCAAGAAGCCTTTTCACTGCTTTTTGAGAAGTGCCGTAACCGGCTGGCGGTGATCATCCACTATCGGTTGGGCACAAGCCTGCGCCGCGATGCGGACGTAGACGACATTCTTCAGGAGACTCTGCTTCGCGCGTACCGCGACATCGAACGTTTCGAGTACAAGGCGCCGGGAAGCTTCATGAGCTGGCTGGCCCGGATTGCCGATCACGTGATTGTGGATGCGGTCCGGGTGCAAAACCGGAAGAAACGAGCCGGCGAACACGTGAGGTTTCGCTCGGAGAGCAACCCGGGCGGTCCCGAGCCCGCGGACTACCACACGCCCAGCCGGATTTTCACCGAGAACGAGTCGCTGGGGAAATTCGTAGAAACCCTGAGCCTCTTGCCTGAGGACTATCGCCGCGTGATCATGCTGGCCAAGGTCGAAGGACTGACGACATCGGAAGTCGCGCAACGTCTGGAAAAGACCAACGAGGCGACCTCATTGTTGCTGCATCGCGCGATCAAGCGCCTCCAGTCCTTACATGAGGAACGCGACGAATGACCTCGGAAGCCACAGGACGAGCAGCCGATGACGCCGGTGCGCTCCGCGAGCGCGCCATCGCGGAAGCGGTCGCGAGATTTGTGGACTGCCAGGCGCAGGGCGAAAACACGGATATCGTCACTTTCTGCCGGCAACATGCCAGCTTGCTCCCCGAATTGCAAGCGCAACTGGAAACCATTCACCGCATCGATACAGTCCTGGACTCAGGCCATGCGTCGCCAGTGAGCGCGCCTCCGGACGAAACCATGGGAAAGCGCTTTTCCGGTTTCCACGTCCTGGACCAGCTAGGCTCCGGCGGCATGGGACGGGTATTCCTGGCAGCTGACGAGCGGCTCAACCGCAAGGTCGCTATCAAAGTGCTCGCTCCGCGTTACTGGCCCGACAAGCTCCTTGCCGAGCGCTTCATGCGCGAAGCCCAGGCCATGGCCCAGCTCAGCCATCCCAACATAGCCCGCATCTACAGCTTGGGGGCACCGGACGAGCCGCCGCACTTTGTGATGGAATACATCCCGGGTGCTCCGCTCACCCAGGCCGCCCGAGTTTTGCGGCTTCCCCAACGGATGGAACTGTTTCGCAAGGTGGTTCTTGCTGTTGAGTTTCTGCATCAACGCGGACTGGTGCACCGCGACCTCAAACCGGCCAACATCCTGGTAGGCAGCGACCTGGAACCTAAGCTGCTCGACTTCGGTCTAGCCCTGCAATTGGACCCTGGTGAGCGGCAGCTGACTCGTCCCGGCGAAGTCCTCGGGACGCCGGATTATTTTTCTCCCGAGCAAGCGCAGGGGGAAGGGCAGCTGGACTCACGCAGCGACGTCTTTTCGCTGGGCGTCATTCTGTATCAGCTGCTGACCGGACGTCTGCCCTTCCATGGCGAGACCCTGCGGGCGCAGGTGGAGGCGTTGCGTGAGCAGGACCCGGTCCTGCCGCGGCGCATCGAGGAGAGCGTCCCCGGCGATTTGCAGAACATCTGCCTCAAGGCGCTGGAAAAGGATCCGAAAGATCGCTATGCATCCGCGCGGGAGATGGCCGCGGACCTGGAAAGATTTCTGGCCGACGAGCCGGTCTCCGCCCTGCCCACAGCCTATGCGCGCTTGATCAGCGGCAAAATCGAACAGCATGTGCGCGAGCTCAGGAGCTGGACCCAGGACCACCTGCTGTCTGATCTGGAGTTTGACTCCTTTCGCCGCCAGTACGAGCGCCTGGTGGAGCGGGAAGACGCGTGGATTATGCAGGTGCGGCGTCTTTCTTTTTCGCAAGTCACACTGTATCTCGGCGCCTGGATATTGGTGCTGGGCGCGGTGCTGGTGGTGTTGTTTGACTATCGGAGATTTGCCGGGACGGCGGCCGTCCTGGTGACGGCCGCAGCCGCGGCCACCGCCGGCTACATCGGCATTCGCTGCTGGCGCGAAAACCAGCGGCGTATCGGGGTCGCTTATCTTCTTGCGTTTTGCCTTCTGTTGCCGCTGGCATTGATGGTGGTGATGGGCCAGTACCACTTGCTGGTGACTCCCAGCCAGAACAATCCGAAGCTGGAGTTCTTCGCGCGCTTTGAATCGTTCCGTGAAGCCACGAACGCCCAACTGTGGTGGTCGATCATCTTGTCGCTCCCGGGATACCTCTGGCTCCGCCGATTCACTCGCTCTTCCGTCTTCTCGCTGGTTCTGGCGTTCATGGGCGCGGTGCTTTGCATGGTCACGTTACTGCGCATGGGCCTGCTGGAATGGCTGGACAGCGATCCCGGCCGGGTTTACCTGCGCCTGCTCCCCTTTGCCCTGCTCTTCTTTCTGCTCGGCATCGTGATCGAGCGCTGGCGCCTCGCGGCGGATTCGCGCTATTTCTATTTCTTTGCCGTGGCCTTCACCCTGGTAGGAATGAGCGGCGTGGCCGGCGTCCATGCGCCTTACGCCAACTGGTTGCGGTCGGTTGTGCCGCGCACGCGTGGCCAACAGGAATACCTGTTCATGATCAACGCCGCACTCTACTTTACGCTGCAACAGCTCTGCGATCGGTTTCCTTCAGCGGAGATGCGCTGGGTGGCCAAGACATTTCGCTTCGTTATTCCCGGTCACATCCTGACCTCGCTTTTGCTGTTGGGCCTGTCGGCTTCCGACTTGTGGGAGAAAGCCCAGCAGGACATTGCTCTTCGTCACGAAGCCAGGTTCTTTGAAATCCTCTTACCGCTGGCCGCGTGCTTGTTCATTTTCGGGAGCATTGCCAAGCAGATGAAAAACTTTCTGGTGACGGGCCTTCTCTTTCTCGCGATCGGCGTCATTCGCTTACAGCAAGAGTTGTTCAAGCAGCGCGCAGCGTTGCCTTTGTCCCTGTTGTTGGCCGGCCTCTTGCTGATGATCGCGGCCGCCAACTATCCTTCCTTGAAGGCCGGACTCCTCCGCCATGTACGCCGTAAGTCCTAGCACAGTAACAACTTACAGACAGCGCAAAAAATTTCTGGGAAACTGCAATTTCAGGCCGGAAGTGTCGCTGCTATTGATAAGCGCATGGAAGTCGCGCGATTGGCAAGGAGGCAGTTATGAAGTTATTCAAATTACTCTTGGCGCTGCCGCTGGCGATGTTCCTGGCAGGTTGCGCCCCCGTGGACTCATTGAATCCCTTGTACAACGACAAAGACGTGATCTTCGACGAATCGCTATTGGGCCAGTGGGGCCCCGCAAGTGAAGGATTGAACTTCGCCAAGCTTGGCGACAACGGGTACAACATCGTGATGTCGGCCCAAGACGATGACACCGGCCAGACCGTCACCCTGATTTTTGAAGCGCATCTTGTCAACCTGCAAGGACACCGCTTTCTTGACGTGGTGTGCAAGCAACCTGAAGGTGGAAACGAATGGCAGCCACTTCCCGAGTTGCATGTCAGGCGGACCGTGGATGGCATGAAGATCGAACCGCGATTGATCAGCGCAGGGACGGGGAAGTACCTGGAGTTGCTCCCCGGGGACAGCAACATCGACGAAGACCGTCTCAGCATACGTTTGCGGCCAGCGCATCAGTTTTTCAAGGTGGAGATGGAGGACCAAGGCAGGACATTGAAGCTCGTCCATCTCGATGACTCATGGACTGACAGTCAAATTGCAGAGGGCAAGCTGGCCATCGACCACGAAATCATGGAAGGAAGATCTGCAGTGCTCACGGCGAGCACGCCCGATCTCCAGCAACTGGTGCTCGACCACGTTAACGACGAGGAAGCATTCAAGGGTGATCTCGAGCTGCGCCGTCCGGAGACTCAGGAGAAGTGAACGCAACCATCGCAGATATGTAGTCACCAACAGAATGCGATTGCGTTTTGGGAGATCAAGGGCTACCAGGCCCGAGGTCTCCCGATTTTACAGAAACTCGAGATCCCTCGCCGGCGGCAAAACCTGCAACTCTTGCGCGTAGCGGAAGAAGAGGCGCAACCCCTCCAGGTTGCCGGCATCAAGCGAATAGTCGACGTTCTCCGTCAGGTAATCGCTGACCAGTTTTTCCGATAGCCGCAGGACCGCCGCCCACCTGGCGACGATTTCGGGAATGTGTTGGAGGCCACGGTCGCGCGACTGCTGAAAGACTTGCGCCAGATTCAGTCCCGGAGGCGCGGAGGTGATCGCCGCTCTGCGGACGGCCCAAAACGCGAACACGAACGGACGGCCCGTCCAACGCTGCCATTGCTCGGCAAGGTCGTAAACGTGGTAACCGCCGGTGTCGGCCTGAAGCGCGGGATCGCCGATCAGCAAAGCGGCATCGTGCCACTTCAGCATCGCATCCAGGTTGGGAGCCTGTCGCGTGAAGCCTGGAGCAATGCCCACGAACTTGCGGAGGAAGACTTCTACCAGCGCGGAAGAGGTGCGGGAAGAATCGTCGGTCGCCACGTTGCGTATTTTTTCTACCGGCACCTTGCTCACCAGTAGGATCGATCGCACGGCGTTCTTGGCGGCGATAGAAACGCCGGGCACGATAACCAGGTCAGGAATGGTGGTATAAGCCGCCACGGGAATGATGCCGATGTCGGCGCTGCCAGCCTTCAGTTGCTCCGCGCACCGGGAAGGCACGGTGTAGCTGATGTCGAAGTGCTGCGCCAGCGCGCGCGCCCGCTCGCCCTGTTCGAAGTCCCACATCAGAGGCGCGGTGTTCAAAAAACTAATGGCTGAGATGCGGAGAGGGGGCATGAGGTCGGCCTCAATTCTAGCAGGAGAGACTTGGGGAGCTACCGTGATCGCGTATCACCGACACACGATCAATTGCCAGAATTGATCCTGCCGCAGCGGGACCAAAGAATCCAAATTGAAGAGCTGTCGAGGAAATCAATTTCGGCGATCTTTGGCAATTGTGGCCGTGCTGGCAATTCACGGTGCCAGCGGCTGCCTTGACTTCTCTTCGACGCTCCGTGTACAGTCCGCCAAGTTTGCATGCGAAGAGGGCGCAGGCTCTGATGGCCACGGCAACTGCGGGAACTTCGAACACTCTTTACTGGCTGGCGCTGGCGCTGACGCCCGGCCTGGGCCCCACCCGCGGCCGCAAACTCGTAGAACACTTCGCCACGGTGGGAGAGATCTTTCACGCCCCGCTCACCGAGCTGGAGGCACTGCATTTGCAGGCGCAGTCAGCCCAACATATCGCCCTGGGGAAGTCGCTGGAGCTGGCGCACGAGGAATATGCCAAGGCGGTGGCAGCAGGAGTTCGGATCCTGTCGCGCGAAGACCAGGGTTGGCCCGAGCGTCTGAGTGAAATCTACGATCCGCCCCTGGTACTCTACGTTCGCGGAGGCGTGCAAGCGCTGGCGCGTCCGGGC
>DATFQZ010000106.1:0-2872 GCA_035263765.1 Candidatus Angelobacter sp.
CCCGCCGCCCGTAACAGGCCCCGCCGCCCGTAATAAGACGTCTCTCGCGAGCGCATGCAAGTGCTCCACCTTCAGAAGACCACGCCCGGATGCGTGCACGGAGCCTCGGCTCGGACATGTAGCTGAGCAGGAATTCGGTCTTGAAGATGCGGCTCAGGTCGCGGTTGCCACCGTGAGCTGCTTCCAGCCGCAGCTCTTCTCATTGCCCTGATCGGAATAAAACTGAACATTGCATCTGGATTTCCCAGATGACATGAACTTGACCGGGACGGTACAACGAAAAACATGTTTCAAAATCGTCTTACTCCCGGCGTGCGTTTGTGGATGCGCGCGTGCTTACCATCGCCTGCTCGAAAGTGAGCCAGTATTCCAGCGTTGCGGTTTCAAACCGCAACGTTCCATGCCGCTCTAACTCAATACGATTGCGTTCAATTACTGCGCGAATATCCGCGGGCGCTCCAGCCCCACCATACCGCGACTTGTTTCTTTCAGCTCGTCGGAGAAATCTGTGGGTGACTCGCGCAGGATTTAGGGCCGGGATTGCTGATCACCTGCGCGAGTTCACGCTCCCTTTTTCCGTGCCGAAGGCTGGCGCGCACTTTGTAGAGTAAGGAAGCGATGCAGCTTGCGGCAGGTGGAGTCGAAAGAGCTTTGCTCCTCCTCCGAGCCGTTATGAATGAGCGGGCCGCCATCATCACCAACCACGCGTCGGAGAAGCCGATCCGCAGGTTGCTTCCGCAAAGAAGGATCGTAGTTGAGATCGCGTATGATCTCCCCACCTAACAGCCATAGGTTGTCGACATGTCTCTGAATGGTTTTGGGCGACAGATCCGAACTGACCAGGTGTTCTAGAAAAGGCCGGAAGCTGGCCACCAGTTCCTGCCCTGGCGGCAGATCTTTTTCCAACCCCATCCAGGAACGGGGCCAGTCGTCCAGCCCGTGGCGGCAATAACGTTCCACCAAGGAAGGCGAGACGGGGGCGGAGCGGTTTATCTTAGAGGTTTTCGCTGTTGCTCGCTTTTGCGCCATGGAACTCATCACGATTCTAAACCGCTGCCACCACTTCCGGGGATTTGTCTATCAGCACGCCCGGTTCAGCCCAGACAAAAAGAGCATTGAGGTCTCGGTACGGCCGCGCCAGGGCTCGGCCGCCATCTGTGCGCGCTGCCATCAGCCGGCCTCCGGTTACGACCAACTCGCGGAGCGGCGCTTTGAGTTCATTCCTCTCTGGGGATTTTTTGTCTTCCTGCTGTACGCCATGCGGCGCGTGGACTGCCGCCGCTGCGGCGCTGTGATCATCGAGGAAGTGCCCTGGGGCGACGGTAAACGTACCTTGACCAAAGCCTATATGCTCTTCCTGGCCCGCTGGGCGCGGCGCCTTTCCTGGAAAGAAACGGCCGAGGCGTTTCGCACTTCTTGGGATAAGGTTTTTGACGCCGTGGAGCATGTGGTCACCTGGGGCCTGGAGCACCGGAAACTGGGCCAGATCGACGCCATCGGGGTCGATGAAATCCAATACGCCAAAGGCCAGAAGTACTTGACGCTGGTCTATCAGATCGATATCGGCGTGACCCGCCTGCTCTGGATAGGCAAGGAGCGAACCATCCAATCCTTTCAAGGATTCTTCACCACCATGGGAGAGGAAGTCATCTCTAAGATTGTGTTCATCTGCTCGGACATGTGGGAGCCCTATCTGAAGCTCATCCGCCAGAAGTGCTCCGAAGCTCTGCATATCCTCGACCGCTTTCATATCGTGGCCAACATGAACAAAGCTCTCAACCAAGTTCGTGCCGAGGAAGCCCGCCGCATGCACCATGACGGCCGTGCTCCGGTCCTAAAGAAGTCCCGCTGGCTGCTGCTGAAACGCAGCGAGAATCTCGGCGACGAGCAGCGCTTCCGCCTCCGCGATCTCCTCCGTTACAACCTCAAGACCGTCCGCGCCTACCTTCTCAAGGAAGCCTTCCAGCAGCTCTGGGACTACAACTCGCCCGCTTGGGCCGGCAAGTTCCTGGACGAATGGTGTCGCCAGACCCTGCGCTCCCGCATCGAGCCCATGAAGAAGATCGCCCGTTCCCTACGCCAGCACCGGGAACTGATTCTCAACTATTTCCGGGCGCAAAAATTACTTTCCAGTGGCGTGGTGGAGGGTCTGAACAATAAAGCGAAAGTTACCATGAGAAAATCCTAAGGTTTTCGCACCTACCGAGTCCTCGAACTTGCTCTCTATCACTCGCTTGGCAAACTACCAGAGCCCGAACTCACCCATGATTTCTTCTGACGAATCGAATTTACTTTCTGCGTGACGACGGACAGGGTCGTTCTATTCACTTATACCGCTTTGCCGATGAGAAGATTGCGCGCTTGGGGGCACTTCCTTTACACTTCCCGAACGATTCTGTACCCGGCCGCTTTACGGTCTCGCGCGATGGCCGCTGGGCACTGGTCAACGTCGCCGAGCACCAGGAGGACGAAGGCGATCTTATGCTGCTCGACAACTTTCGATGATCGCCGAGTTCCCACGTACCGGGCCGGGAAGACGGGCGAGGCGGGCGAGGCGCTGCGTCTGATGCTGGAACTGCTGCCCGACCTGGAACGGGTGTTAGGGCGCGACCATCCCGACATGCTCAGAATCCGCGTTAGGATTGCCGTTCTTGAGCAAGAAATCGACTCGCTTCACGCTCCTCTTGACCCATTTGGGAAGCCGATCCGCTAGGGTGCGCGCGCCGCGCCTAATTTCAGTTCGGTGGAGGATTTTCAGCGTGATTCACGACTACGAAATCGACTGGCGCTTTCTTCGATTCCCATGAACCATAGAGCAGCGTTTGCCTAAAAAACAACCAGAAGAGCCGTGCCGAAAAGAGACCTTTTCGGC
>DATFQZ010000107.1:0-58267 GCA_035263765.1 Candidatus Angelobacter sp.
TCCGATACTGGAACCCTGCGAGCATCCGCAGTGTGAGCAGAATGCTTCTCCCCCTCGAATAGGCTTGCCACAGGAACTGCAAGGCCCAAGGAGAGGCCCTCGGAACAGAAAATAAAGGATGAATCCAATCAAATTGGGTATAAGGAAAGCGGCAATCAACCAGGCCCAAGCAGGCTTTTGACGCCTTTTTGCGTCCCCATAGATATATCCGAGGGCAAGGAAAAAAGCCGCGGTGAAGACGCCAAACGTTAAGCCAAACCAAAGCGCTTCCGGCATGGTACTGAGAAATCCTTTGGAAGCAAGTAGGGAACGGCCCTGGCTGGAAGCAAAATAGATTACCCAAATCGGGATCGCGAGTGCTGCGATGGCCATTGCAGACCTGGGTAGAATATTCCGTGTTGCGGTTCCCAATAAGACAGCCGCAACTACAAGTCCGCCTAAGAACGGTATCAAAAGCAACGCCGGCATTTTCTGGCCTCCTTCAGTTAGTCGCAGATCGTTTCTCGCCCGGGAGCGTACCGGGCCGGCCCCATGGCAGGCTCCACAACCCGCGCGCCGAGAGGATGACGGAGAAGAGCGCGGTCACGCCGAGCGCGATGGTCGTCCAGACGAAGAGGAAGGCTCCGCTGGAATTGGCGACCTGGGCGCCAAGACCCGCCCCCTTCATGTGGAAGATGGGAACCAACAACCCAAGGAGCGACCCGAGGAGGATGATGACGTAGCCCGATCGCCTTTCGGCGAGCACCAGCGTTCCGTACAGCCAGACGGCCAGGATGGGTACAACAATGAGGTTTGAGGCGCCTCCCTTTTCCATCCCAAGGATGATGTCGCCGGTCAGGTGAAAGGTCGTGAAGAGCATGGAGAGCAGAGAAGCGATGGTCAAAACAACGTTATGTTTCATTTAATATCCCTCCTCATGCGAGGTTGCGAATCAAGGCAATGCGAATCAGATCGGCCCGCGATAACGGCGCAGGCGGGCGGCCGCGTAGAGGAAAGCTGCAGCGAGAACCAGGCCAGTCCACAGGCCTGGCGTGCTGAAGAACTTTCCTAGATCGAGCGGGGTCATGCCAGTCATCGAGATACCACCTGCGGTTGCCGAGAGACTGTCTGATCCGGAGAAATGGAAGGGGTCCGGACCATTGACGCGGTACCAAAGCCAGTTGGCGAAATGAGAAGTGTTGAAAGCCATCTTTTCGACGAAGCCGATCGCGACTGGCGGCAAGACAGCCCACAGAAGCGGCATACGCCGCGCCCAGGCGGAGATCAGCAGCAGCCAGCCGTAGATGGGCGCATACCAGAGCGCATGTACGGTTAAAAGGTGGTACCCAAGCTCCAACCACCACTGGAGCAACGGTACCTGTGTCCACAGCTGCGCGGTACTGAGACCGCTTCCCCACACCACCAGGGTACTCAGCAGAAGCATGCTGAGCTGGGTGACAATCGTGATTACGAAGGAGAAGAACAGCAGGCCCAAAGGTATGCTCGCCTTTGCCAGCACGGCGGTGAGATCGGAGACCGGCAGCGACTTCCAGAACAGGATGCTGCGATCGCGCCGCTCGCCGTACAGTGCCTCGAGACAATAGAAGAGCCCCGTAAAAAAAGCCGCCCCCAGGATCAATCCTTCCACCATTTGATATGGCATCTCGATCTCGGCTCTCTGCTTGGCCGGCTCGAGTGCCAGCACAGTCCGCATGCGGTGGTGCGGCAGAGCCATCTGACCAAAGAGGAAGGCGACCAGAAGGAGAGCGGCGACGCCCAGCGGCACGAGATAGAGATAGCGGTTCTCCCACAATTCACGCCGCACGGACCAGTACACGCGCCGAGCCGGCGAGATGGCCGCCGGTGCCAATCCCTGCGAATCGAAGGGCTCGGACACGACGTTCGTTTCTGTATTCATCGATGCGCTCCTTCATACTGCGCTAGCGCCCGGCCGGCCTCATGGTCCATCACGGCTACAAACAAGTCGGCGATGCTGGGCGTGCGGACGTCGCCAAATGTTGCGAGTTGACGGCGATCGACACGATCGAACAGCAGGATGCTCCGACCCATCGCCTGGCGCTCGTGAATGGGCTTGAGCGCCCGGGCCGCGGCCAGCTGATCGGGATTCACCATGACTTCGCGATAGCGCGACTCTACTTCTTCCATGCTGCAATCGAGCACGATCCGGCCGCGGTCAATGAACATGAGATCGGTGAGGACGTGCTGGATCTCGTCCACCTGGTGCGTGGCGACCACGATGGTGCGCTTGCGATCGAAGTAGTCGCTCAGCAGGGAATCGTAGAACTGCTTGCGGTAGAGGATGTCGAGACCAAGCGTCGGCTCGTCCAGCACCAGCAATCTCGCATCAATAGCCATGACGATCGCGAGGTGCAGTTGGGTCACCATGCCCTTCGACAACGTCCGGACTTTGCTCTCACGCCGGATGGAGGTCTTGGCAAGAAAGCCTTCGGCCTTCACGCGATCAAATCGCGGATGCACTCCGGCAACGTAGTCGAGAACCTGCGACACCCGGATCCAACGCGGCAACACTGCGACATCGGAGATGAAACAGACGTCGCGCATGAGTTGATCGCGCTCGTTCCAGGGATCGCGCTCGAGCACCCGGAGTTCTCCTTGAAAAGGAGTGAGGCCAAGAATCGCGTTGAGCGCGGTGGTTTTGCCCGCGCCGTTGGGACCGATGAGTCCGAGAATCCGGCCTTCTTCGACGCGCAAATCGATTCCGTCCAGCGCGATGGTTGCGCCAAAAGCTTTGCGCAGGCCGCGGGCTTCTATCACTGCCATGGCTTCAGCTTTCCTCCTTCGTAGGGTCTGGGGTCGGTTGGTGGTTAGAGCCGGCCTCCAGTAATTCTTCCGATTTCAGGCCAAGCCGCTGTATGGTTGCGTGGATCCTGGGCCATTCTTCCGCTAGAAACTTCTGGCGTTCGCCCGCCAGCAACAGATTGCGTGCCCCAGGCTTGACGAACAGGCCCACACCCCGCTTCTTCTCGACCAGCTCTTCGTCGACGAGTTGTTGATAACCCTTCAGCACGGTAAGCGGATTGACCCGGTACTCGGCTGCGACATTGCGCACGGAGGGAAGAAGATCGCCTTCCTTGAGAACGCCGTCGAGGATCATCGCGACAACACGGTCCCGAAGCTGTCGGTAGATCGGCTGATTGTCGTTCCACTCAAGATCCATCCGGTTTTCTCAAAGAAGGCGATGAAAGTCTGCTACGTAGTTTCGCATTGCTCACGTTTGCCTAAAGGCCCGCGATCCCGGCGCGCCGGGATCGCTAAAACGCTGATACTCAGTAAACCGCGCGGGGCGCCGTTTACTGAACCCGTTTCAGGTCGGCATGCGCGTGCAACGGCTTGTCGCCTGGCATCATATACGTCCAGTCCTCGATGTGGTGGTTGGCATCAATGAAGGTGAACACAGCATGATGCATGTGTCCGCGTTCGTTACCGCCAGAGAGACCGGCGAACTCGAACTCCACGGTCTTGCCATCAGGGGACACTTTGGCGGTCATGCGTGGACGGTTGCCGGCGTCGCAATAGTGGACAAGGTTGAGCTGATCCGAATCCACATAGAACATCGTAACCGGGTGGTCGTAGCGCGACGGATCTTCTGGCTTTCCTGGTTCCTTCATCTCGTGCACCAGTGCGTTTCCGCGCGAGGTCACGCGCAGTGAGACCTGAATGAGCGCGCCGTTCCCCATCTCGGGCTGCGGCGGGTCAGTGGTTACCGAGCCTTGCCATGTGCCCGCGAGCGTTTTCAGTTGAGTAAAAGACTTTTGTGCGTCCGACAATACGAGTTTGTCAGCGGACTTGTGCATGTCCTGCTGGGCGACAGCCTCGGTGGAGAGCGACATCAGGACAACGGTCAGGACAACCGTCACGACAACGGTCAAAACAACCGTCAGCAGAAGGCGATGGTTTTTCATGTTTCAATCTCCTGGCAATTTCATTTCTGGCTTTGCCTGCAGGCCGTTTATTTGGCCCAAAGGCTGACTGTTATACTTAACTATAACACCAAATCACGTGTCAAGTTTTTTCTCGAGATTGTCAGGATATTTCATATAAGTTGTTTGTTTATAACAACATATTAAGAAAGAAATTCAAAGGGCGCAGCAAAAGCCGTGCTGAATTTCATCGGGAAAGAACCGGAAGGAGGAATGAGGTCGTTCCTATCGTGCGGGACCGGCTTCCACTTGCGTGGCTTCCACCGGTTGCGACGCCTTCGCCGGCCAACCGCCGGTGACTGAAGCCACCAGATAGATCGTTCCCACAATGGCGAAGGCTTCTGCCAGACCGCGATTGTGGGCGACGGTGCCGATCACGAAAGAGAGCACAAGTTGCAGCAAGGTTCCGGCGAAGAAGAACGTGTTTTGCACGCGTCCCATGAAGTGCTTGGGGACCTGTTCCATCATGCTGCTGTTGATGGCCACACCGCCCAGCGCGCGGCAGCAGCCCATCACGCCATAGACTGCCACGCAGGCCAGCATGGCAGCGCCGGCGGCGAAGGTCGCGGTAACGTGGATGGTGGTCCCGTGCAAATGCGTTCCCAAGAATGGCAGCCCAATGAGGGAAACGCCGATCAGCGCGGTGGAGACGGCGATGGTCCGGCGGTGTCCGTGGCCGCGAATCAGCGCCGGTGTGGCGAACGAGCCGAGGAAAGCTCCCGTGCCCCAGCCGCTGTTGAGCCATCCGTAACCGACCGCGCCGGCGTTGAGGATGCGGTCGCTCAGCGGGGCGGTGATGATTCCCTGGGAAAGCATCCCTCCCAGAAACAGTGACCAGCAGCTTCCCACCAGAAGCAAGGCCGGCCGCAGGCGTATGTAGGCAATCCCTTCGCGCAGCTCGTGCACGAAACGTGCGACCTCGCTTTCATGCTGGATGGTGGGGGCCACAGCAACCGTGTGGCGCCCTCGGCGCACGAAGAGATACAGGCTGAACGAAAGCGCGTAGCTCAGGAAGTCGATGAATAGCACGCCGCTCAATCCGATGTGGTTGTACACAAAACCGACCACAGCGCCGGCAATCAGCCATCCGCCTTGGAAACCGGCGAGCAGAAAACTGTTGGACTGGGCGAATTGTGAATCCGGCGTTAATTCCTGGATGAGCGCCGTGATCGTGGGCCAGAACATCCAGAAGCCCGCTGCCACCAGGATGCCCATGAGATAGACCTCCCAGAGCTGCGCCATCCCACGCCAGGCGAGAATCGCGACGGCGAGAACCACCAGGCCGCGCGCGGCATCGAGCGTCATCACCAAATGGCGGCGATCCTTGCGGTCAATGACGACGCCGGTGAAGGGAAGCATGAACAACGCGGGAATGGTCTGCAGCATGAGCAGAGTGCCCAACGCCATCTCAGAATGCGTGGCCTGCAGGACGTACCAGGTCACGCCGGCGGAGTTCATCCCGCTGCCGATCATGGAGATCACGTTGGCAATAAACATCAAACGGAGTCCACGATGGCGCAGAATGGTACGCATAATTCACTTTATCATCCCCGGGACGGCACCAAAGTTCTCTTGCTCCGTTCGGCTGCAATTGCCATAATCTCCCCCCGTGTGGAAACCTACAATTCGCGGGCTGTCGAAGCTCGGCCTGGCCGCCGCGGCTCTGGCCATGGCGGGTCCGCGGCAGCCGGTCAAGCCGTTCGTGGTGTACCACGATGGCGCCGACATTATTTTTGCTCCGGAGGTGACGGGAACGCACCCGCCTGCGCGCCTGGGGCCATGGACCTTGGGCGAACGGCTCAGCGCGTCTGACGAAACGCTCCGCGACAAACGGCTGAATCTCTACGTGGTGTTTCCCGGTGGACAATATCGGTCTGCGGCGCGTCCCGAATACGATCACAACCTGGTGGTCAACAAGTACACGGTGGACGGCAAACCGCGCGAGTGGGATATCTTCTGGTGTTTTGCGCTCGATTCCACGTTGCCTTTAGACTTGCGTAGCGAACGAGACCTTCTTGTGGCCGCGCACCAGACGTTTCGTCCCGGCGATCGTTTTGCGGTGCAACTGCTGCCCGCGAACGCCGTCATGAAAGAGAGGCTGAGCGTAAACAAGGTGGATGACCTTAAACGCTTCCGCCGCAAGGATGGGTCGTTGCCGCGGTTGCTGATCGTGCCCGCCCATCTGGCGGTTCGCGCCACCGCCGAACGGCCGCCCATCGGACCCTTGTCCCCCGACCAGTGATTCCAGTCCGCCATTTATACTGGTTCTCACGGAGACTCTGGTAATCGCGAAATTTGGAGCTGCTAGCTCCTGGCTTCTAGCCACTAGAAGCTAGCGGCTAGTGGCTAAGAGCCGGAAGGAATCACCCACTGCTTCCTTACATCCACATCTGGAATTTTTCCCTGCCCACGTTCGGCCTGCTCATGTGCGCGGCGTTTGTTGCCGCGTACTTCGTCCTGGTCGCGGAGATCAAACGCCGCAAACTGGACCAGGTCGACGCATACACGGTGGTTGCGTACGTGGCGATCGCAGGGATTCTCGGCGCCAAACTCTGGCACGTAATTGATACGCCCGCCGATCGCTTGACCATGGAGATTCTGCGTAGACCGGTAGAGATGTGGCCGTTTCTTGCTCGCTTCGATTTGACGAGAGGCCTGTTCACCGTTCTTATCAACCTCGTCGACTGGTTCCGCGGCGGCTTTGCCTGGTTCGGGGGATTCGTTTGCGGCATTGCGGTCCTAGTGGGGTCTGCCCGCGTTTACCGAATCAACTGGCTCGCCATGCTCGATATCGCTGCTCCCGCCGCGGCTGTCGGCTATGCGGTGGGACGCATCGGGTGCCTCATCTCCGGCGACGGCGATTATGGCATTCCTACCCGTTTGCCTTGGGGTATGGCGTTCCCCCACGGACTGGTTCCCACTACGGGTCCGGATGGCATCTGCCTGAAGTCAGGATGGCCGGAGAATTGCGCCGTTCATCCCACGCCGATTTATGAATTCATTGTCGGCATGTTGATCTTCTGGTACATATGGCGGCGCGGCGCGCGCGCCATTCGCCATCCGCTTGCCCCCGGCGTGATCACCGGCGAGTTTCTGGTGATGAGCGGTCTGGCGCGCTTTCTGGTCGAGTTCATCAGGATCAATCCCCGGGTGTTTCTGGGGATGAGCAACGCCCAGGTCTCCGCGCTGCTCACCGCCCTCGCCGGAGCGGCGCTTCTGGTGATCGTACGGCGGCGTTTTCGCCATGTCGATCCTGTGCAAAAGGTCTTTGACCACGTAGCGCAGCACGGGAACCAGGAGATGCAGCCGGAATATCATCGGCCGACTCCGGAGTGCCCGCACCCGGAACGCTGGAGGATGTTTGACACCATGACCGCAGAAGTGGAAGTGCTCGAGTTTCTCAAATGCCTGGTGACCACGGTGAAACCGAACCTGGTGGTGGAAACGGGGACGTTTCTCGGCGTAAGCACCGTGTACATGGCGGAAGGCCTGAAGCAGAACGGTTTCGGCAAGATCGTTACCTGTGAGCCGGACAAAGAAGTCTTCGCCAAGGCCAGGCAGAAGATTGACTCTTCCCGCGTAGGCAAGTATGTGGATATGCGCGCGGAGTCGAGTCTGGACGTCAAGATCAACGGCACGGTCGACGTCCTCTTTTCCGATTCAATGCCCGAACTGCGGGAAAAGGAAGTCCGCCACTTCTTGCCGAAGGTCAATCCTAACGGTCTGATCCTGATGCACGACTCAAGTTCGCATCTGAAGACGGTGCGCGAAGCCGCGCTACGCTTGGAGCAGGAAGGTCTGATCTCGGTCGTGTTACTGCCGACGCCGAGGGGATTGGTGATTGCGCAGAAGAAAGAAGGGAGAAAGTGAGAAGAACTTGGTGAGTAGCGAATTTGGTGAAGGCTCTTGAGATGCAAGAACCTGCAAAGCAAAAGCTGTTACAAGGCATCTGTTGTCTCTTGAGTTTGGCTTGGGTCTGGCCGAAGATAGCCGGCGTCGAAGCATCAGAGTTTAGCGGAGGCCACGTCACGGGCCCCTTGCTCACGTTGGCGAATATCGGGAGTGTTCTGTTGCTCTTCGCCCTGCTCGTGACTTTTGTCTATCCGCGAATTGCTGCGTCTATTGCTTTTGCCGGGTTGCTATTCTGCTTGCCTCTCTATCTCTACTTCACGGCTCCAGGCCCGTTTCGTCGGATCTTCAAGGGCGAGTACACGGTTCTACTCCAAGCGAGCTTCGTTTGGGACTTCTGGACGATTGCGGGAGGGCTCACGCTCGCGGGTACAGCATATGTCTGCTATCGCGGTTTTCGGGTTATCAGTCTTGGCAAAGCACGAGAACGGAGGGGAGTGGAGTGACGGAGCGGCTCTGCTGTTTCGCGAGAGCCAGACTAACCCTTCGGAGTGGCATCAAGACGATGATGGCGTCGAAAAGTTTCGCGCGTGAGGACTTGGTTGGCTCACGCGAAGCGTTCGCGGAGCAGGTCCCTCACCCCGCTCGCGTGCGCTGCGCGGGGATTCGGGGTGGGGTCTCGTGGAACGGGGAGCGTTATGCCGTCGCGGGCATTTCGCGGGGGATACGAGAGACAGCGCTCGGCTAAAAGGCTAATGGCTAAAGCCGAAAAACTAACGGCTATTTTTCGACATTTCCCATGCCTTTGCATACTTCCAACTCACGTAGCCAGCGTGAGTCATGAGCACCAGCAAGCCCTCGCGGCCATCGAGAAAACCGAGTCGGAAGAAATAAGAGTAAAAAAATCGCACCAGGGGCCGGACGACGATGTTGATAAAGCTGAATCCAACCCGACCTTGCTTTTCATCCACCACCATCTGTGCTCCCAGGGAAGAGTAATGGTTGGCGTGCTCGACGAAGCTCTCGAGCGTCGGATAAGCGTGATGAATCAAATCGCCACCCAGGTGGCCGAGGGGGCTTTGCATCTTCATGTCTTCATGGACGGCGCGCAGCTCAAACTCTGCTGCGCCGCGCTTGATCAGCCGCAACTTGGGATCAGGGTAATAGCCACTGCGCTTGATCCATCGCCCCATGTACAAATTCCGGCGGTTCATCTTGTAGCCGTCAAAATTCGGCTGCTGCGATCCCTTGAGCAGCGCCTGAATACTGGCCGCCAGCTCGGGGCTGACTTCTTCGTCGGCGTCCAGCGAGAGGATCCAGTCACAGTTTGCTTTGGCCAGCGCCGAGTTTTTCTGCGCCGCGAATCCTTTCCATGGTTCGGTGACGACTTTAGCGCCGTGCGCCTGGGCCAGCGCGACAGTTTTGTCAGTGCTGCCGGAATCGACCACGATGATCTCATCGGCGATGGCACGGACGCTCTCCAAGGTCCGCGCGATGTTGGCCTCTTCATTGAGGGTGATGATGCAAACCGAAAGCGTCATGGGCGGAAGCATATCAGGCGCGCGGCGGTTCACAAAAAAACGCGAGAACGGTTTGATGAGACGCTAAGGACAGTTTATCTTCTAACGTCCGTCATCCCGAACCTCGGCAGCGAGGGCGCGCTGTCATCAGCGCCCGAGTCGAGGTGAGGGACCTTGCGTTGTCCGCCACGAGAACACAAGGTCCCTCGGGCCTGCTCGCAGGCTGATGAGTGCGCTTGCTCGCTACGGCCCTCGGGATGACGTGTTAGAACTAAGGACACTACCTGAAGGTTCTTACAAGACTTGATTTGTTGACGGATGAACTATCTCGACCAGCAGCGATACTTCAAACAAAGCCGGATGCACGCGGCTTCCTCGGTTGTCGCGGTAGCTTTGATGGCCCTGGTATGCGGGCTGCTCAGTACTCCTGCCCGGGTCGTAACCGTCGTTATCTTCGCGATTGTGGCTGCGGCGCTAGCGATCGGTTTGTGTTATTTGCCGGATTATCTCCATCTGACGGTAAACCCGCGAAAGCGATCGGCCTGGGCGATAAAAGTCCGATGGAGAATCATCGCTGCAGTGCTTGTCCTCGGCTTAGCGATCGCCGGCAACACTCACGCCAGGATCGTAGCGGTGATCGCCGTGGTGTGGCTGGCCGGCGCCAACCTCGTGTCGGGTGCGTTGAGGCCACGCTTCGTTGCTCCGCTTCTGTGGGCTGGTGATTTCGCGTTGTTGGCGGTTCTGCTGCTGACCGGCTCAATGAACCTTCTCCTCGCCGCTGTTCTCCTGGCCGCCACAACGCACTTTGCCATTGTGGCTTCCGAAGACCGCCCCTATCTTTGGGCGGTGATCACCATAAGCGCTTCCTGGATTGTCTTGTGGCTGACCTGGTCATCGCGCCGGGGAAATCCGCGGGCTTACGTGGCCTTCGCAGGTCTGGTGCTGGTTGTGGGCCGGGCAACAGCGTGGCTGGTTGCTCGCTCGCGCGAGCAGCACGCCAAGAACGTCGCCGGCGCGCTCGCTGAACTCGAAGACTTCACCGGTTACCCGCCGGATCGTATTCGCTGTTTGTGGGAAACCAGTAATCAGCAACTTGCGGAAAACTGGCAGAACGCCGCTCTCGCGCCTGACGATCGCGAGAAACTTGCCGCCTGGTATCGCGACAACTCCGAGCTCTACCTGTTTGCCATCTCCGGTTACAACTTGGAGTACAAGCGCATCCGCTCCAATATGAACGCGCTGAAGCTGGCCCAGGGCAAGTGCCTGGATTACGGCGCCGGCAACGGGGAAATCATCCTGGAACTGGCGCGGCGTGGACATCCCGCCGCGTATTATGACGTGGATGGCGTGACCATGCGCTTTGCGCGGCGCCGCGCGGAACAGCAGAAGCTTGCCGTCGAGTTCTTCTGCGCCAAGGAGGGCCTCACAGCGTCGGCACGCCGGCTCAGTTTCGACACCGCTTTTTCCTTCGACGTCCTCGAACATCTGCCGGACCTTGCCGGAGAACTCGACTTTTTGTCGTCGCTGCTTGCCCCCGGCGGGATTCTGGTCTTCGATGTCCCCGCGGGTTCGACCAAGGCGCATCCCATGCATCTCGACCATCACGTAGATGTCTTTGCCCACATGCGGGCTAAGGGGTTCACGGACGAGCGCGGCTTGGCCCTGCGTCTGCCGTTCAAGAAGGAAGAAAAATTCGTCTATCGCAAACCTTCATCGCCCGGAACGAAGATCTGAATGTAGAGACGTGGCACCGCCACGTCTCACCGTGTAAGGCACGATCCGGTATGTGTCCTAGACCGTGTCCTGGCGCAGGCTGTGAGACGCGGCAACGCCGCGTCTCTACGGCCAGACGTCTTCAAGACGGACGTTATTGAGCGGGGCTGCGACCTGGTTACCGCCGTTTAACGAGATCATCAGAGAGAAGATGGGCCTTCGAGGCAAAGGTGCGGGCCCGGGTAAGATCGTTGTCCTTGATCGCCTGTCGGCTCTGGTTGATGTAGTCGCGTATCTGGGCAACGATGGCCTGTTCCTCCTGGGAAAGCTGGCGCTTGATGCTGCTCAGGTTCGACTCCGAGCTTTGCAGGAGTTGTTCGGTGTTGGCCTGGTCGTGGGAAACATCGCTGCCCGCTGGGCCCGGTGAAATCTGTCCTGGCGTCGGCGAAGGTGCAGCGGAATCCGGCTTTACCACGATCTTAGGCGGCGTCGAATTGTGCGCCGTCTGGGGAGAACGTTTTTTTGCAGTGCTCGGACGCTCGGTCTTCTCTTTGCTCTTGTCGGCTGTTTCGTCTGTGGACTGGGTCTCGGCCTGGGGTTCCGGTTTCGGTTCAGCCGGTTGGATCTGGCTGGGATCCGGAGGCGGCGTTCCCTGGGACGGTGGATGCGATGTTTGGGTCTGCTGCGCCTCCTGGTCGGTTGGCGCCTGGTCGCTGGGCGTGGGCGACGCGGTTGGAGCGGGCGCTTGTGCCTGCGGCGGCGGTGCGACAGGCTTCTTCTGGCATCCTGAGAAGAGGACCAGGGCAAACAGGCCCGCCAAGATAGACGAATTGGCGCGAAGCGGCTTCATGATCGGCTTACGGAACGCTCGACAGGTGCGCGTACCGGCGCACCTCCGCTCATGCTTTCTGAGAGTGGGAAGCGCAGGTAAAAAGTTGTTCCCTCGCCGGCGACGGAAGTGAACTCTACGCTCCCATGGTGTAACTGTACCACGCGATACGCCATGGCCAGTCCAATTCCGCTGCCTCCTTTCTTGGTAGTGAAGTAAAGGTTAAAGACCTTGTCGTGCAACTCGGCGGGAATGCCGGACCCCTGGTCGGCGGCGCTGATGAGAGCATTTTCACCCTCGCGCCGGCACGCGAGGTGAAGACTGCCACCCCCGGGCATAGCCTGGACCCCATTGAGCACGATATTGAGCAAGGCCTGCTTGACCAGGTCAGCATCAACGCGCGCCGGCAGCGGGTCTGGGCTAGCCTGACGCTCGATCCGTACGTGGTGCTGCTCCGCCTCGGGCGAAGCCAGCGTGACCACCTCGTCGACCAGCCTGCGCAGATCGATTTCGACGAGGCGAAGTTCTACGGGGCGGGTGAAATCCACCAGCGTTTGCACCACACGGTCGAGGCGATGGATTTCCTTGCCGATGACGTCCATGTGGCGGCGCGTGTCCGGATCCGCGGCGTGCAGTTTTTGGCGCAGGACTTCCAGATGCACCACGATGGCGTTGATGGGATTCTTGACCTCGTGGGCCACTCCGGAAGTCAGGCGGCCGATGGCAGCCAGGCGCCGCGAGAGTTCGATCTCGTCTTCAATGCGGCGCACGGATTCGGCGTCGCGCAGCGTGAGCAGGGCGCCGATGCGTTCGCCATGCTCCTCGATGAAGTCCAGCGAAATCTGGATACGCCGGCCTTGTTCGGTTTCAATTTCCTCAAGATCCACAGGTTGGTGCGTTTGGATGGCGCCGAGGATGGCGCGGCCCAGCGACGAATCTTCCGAAAAGATCTCTGCCGGCGTGCAGCCCAGCATGGCGCTGCGCGGCTTGCCAAGAAATTGCTCGGCGGAGGCGCTGACCAGCACCGCGCGCAGATCGCTGGTGAAAAGCATGACGCCGTCCTGGAGGTTGGCCATCATCTGGTCCAGGTTTTCCTTCAAAGCGGAGAAGACTTCCTGGACATTGCGCATTTGCTGGCCAAGGCGTTCGATCTTGGTGGAGACTGCGCCGTATTCATCAGATCGTCCCGAAGGCAGTTCGGTGGTTTCGGCGTGTCCAGCCGTGATCAGGTCCAGGCGTCGGCTGATGGCCTCCAGTGGATGCAGCGCCAGGTTGGAGAGCGCCGCAGCCACCAGCATGCAAACGAAAATGGCGGCGCCGGAAAACAGCAGCGGTTTCCGCATGCGCTCCTGCACCTCCGCTTTCAGAAAAACCGTGGAGACGCCCACGCGCACTTCGCCGAACGGCTTGCCGTCCTGTATAAACGGGTAGCGAACGTCGTAGACCTGGGCTGGGCCGTAGATGGTTCTAAGCTGCTTGCGGATGCCGCCGTGGACTATGCTCGAAAAGTCCTCGCGCTGGGGTGCGGGCTTCCCGAAATAAGCGGGATTGGTATGCAGCAGCGCCAGCCCGCGGGCATCGATGATGGCTGCATCGTAGATGGTAGGCGAGTTACCGACCGCTGCGTCCAGCAAGGAATTGAGCTCGTAATCAGTCTGCAAGACTTCTTCGATGGCAGCGGCAACCTGCGCGGGATTGCTCAAGTCAATCTTCGTGCTGCCCAAGTCAGCTTCGAGCGCCCCGTGGGCCACCGCAAAAATCTGCTGCTGGACCAAGTCGGCGCTGTTGTACGCTTCCTGGATGCGCTGATGCACCACCTCGGCGAGATAAACGCCCGCCAGCGCCGTCACGATCACCGCTACCAGACCCGTGATCGCGGCCACCAGCTTGGTTTTCAAACGCAAAGCAGGCATAGAGAATTTGGTAATTGGGTAATTTGGTGATTGAGTAATTGAAGACCACAATCGGCGCGTTTCAAATTACCCAATTACCAAATTACTCAATTGCCAAGTCCACTAGATTCTAGCTCGTGGCCTCTCCGCCGACGGGCGCGGAGCCGCCATACTCTTTGAGCTTATTGTGCAGCGTCTTGAGGCTAATGCCAAGAATTTCCGCAGCCCGGGTCTTGTTGTTGTTGGTGGCGGCCAGGGTCTTCAGGATCAGCATCTTTTCTGCTGTTTCCACGGTAGTCCCTACTTCCAGGCGAATCCCGTCGCCGGCGCCGGCGGGAGTTCTCAGGCCGGCGCTGCCGAAATTCGGGGGAAGATGGCGGGGTTCGATCAGGGTCCCGTCGCACACGATCACGGCGCGCTCCAATGCGTTGCGCAGTTCGCGCACGTTGCCCGGCCAGTTATAGTTCTTGAACATCTCAAGGACCGGTTCGCTAACGCCTCCGGCTTCACGGCCGTGCTTGATCTGCATTTCCTTGAGCAGAGATTCCACCAATTGCGGAACGTCCTCCTTGTGGTCGCGTAGCGCAGGGAGATGGATATTAAAGACGTTCAACCGGTAATAGAGATCGTTGCGCAACTGGCCGCGGGCCACGGCTTCTTCCGGCATCTTGTTGGTGGCCGCGAGCACGCGCACGTCCACCGTAGTTTCCGCTTTGCTGCCCAGGCGCCGCAGCTTGCGATCCTCGAGCACGCGCAGCAGCTTGGCCTGGGTGGCGATCGGCATTTCGCCGATTTCGTCGAGCAGTAACGTGCCTTCTTCGGCCAGCTCGAAACAGCCGGCGCGGCGTTCCAGTGCGCCGGTGAAGGCGCCTTTTTCATGGCCGAAGATTTCGCTCTCGATCAATGTTTCTGGAATGGCCGAACAATTGATGGCGACAAACGGCTTGTTCTTGCGCGGGCTCAGTTCGTGGATGGTGCGCGCCACCATTTCCTTGCCGGTGCCGCTTTCGCCCGTGATCAGCACCGATGCCGTGCTGGGCGCTACCATCTCGACCAGGCGAAAAATCTCCTGCATCGCGCGCGACGAACCGACCATGCTCCCCAGCACGCCAGTGTCGCGGAGCTTGCGCCGTGTGACTTCCAGTTCCAGCGTGGTACCCCGCTGCCGGGCCGCATTTTGCAGGATTTGTTTCAGCCGGGCGGTGTCCACCGGCTTTTGGATGAAGTCATAGGCGCCAGCCTTCATGGCGTCCACTGCGACATCAATGTTGCCTTGCGCGGTCAACAACACCACGGCGATCTGCTGCGGCTGTTCGGCCAGGCGCGCCAGTAGCTCCATGCCGTCCATGCGCGGCATTTTGAGGTCGGTCAGAACAATGCCGGGCGCCCAGACTGCGGCTTTTTCTAACCCTTCAAGCCCGTCTCTCGCGGTATCGGTGCGGTAGCCCCAGGCAGTGATGAGTTCGGCCAGGCCGGACCGTTCGTTTTCTTCGTCCTCCACAATGAGGACCTTTTCCTGTGCGTTCAATATGATCTGCCCTTCGGTAACAACATTGGCTTAGATGTCATACTGTGTAAAAAAGTCTATGCGCCATCTAAGGCTTTGGTAATAATGGACTTATTTTGCAAGTATACGCCTTCCGGGTACTCCGCATCTCAAGATTCCAAGCCGCCTCGAAAAAACCTCTAGGAACCACGAAGAACCCTAGGAAGCAAGAAGAAGAGGATAAGCGGTGCTGTGAATGGTACGGTATCGGCGGCCGGCGGAGTTGCTGGTGGGAGTGACGGCACAGGGAAATCTCACCAGGGCCAGCCGTGGTGCGATCGGAGTGCAGGGATTGACGCTCAACTCGGCTACCTCGGGTAGCGCGCAGGTTCTGTCATAACCTCTACCAGCCTCAATGTGAAGTTGGAGAGCGATACACAACTGTTGTTGCAAGTAACCGGCGCAGCCGGCTAGGCAGTTATGCTGCGGGACCCTGGTGCCGCATTTTCGTTTGGTTGCACCATAGTTTTACCAATGGGCCAGCAGCGAACGTTTCCGCTCCAAAAAGTTTGTGGTTTAAGTTTGTGCACGATAGGAGCACAATTGCATTTAGGGCCGAATCCTTTTGGGGTGTTCTGAGTAAGAGGTGGAACCATGAAAGGCTTCTCGATCTTGCTGGTAGTTGGGCTGATCCTTACCGCTGCCGTGAGCGCGCCGGTCGCATTGAGCCAAGAGTCCCCATCCCAAACGGCTGCCGCACCGCAGAACTTAGCCGCACCCCAGAGCTCAGAGGAGATTCCATTCATCCTGGTGGAACTCAGTGGTTCGTTGAACGCCAAAAAACTCAAGCCCGGAGACACGATTAAGGCCCAAGTGACGCAAGATGTGTTGGCGCATGGCAAGGTCGTGATTCCCGCAGAATCCAAGCTTGTGGGCCACATTACAGAGGCCAACCCGCGGAGCGAGAACCTCGAGTCGCGTCTGGGCCTGGTGTTTGACAAGGTCCTGCTGAAGCACCATGAAGAGATGAGCTTTCAGGGCGTAGTGCAAGCGGTGGCGCCACCGGTGCCGAAGGCGCCGCGAGAGGAGGAAGAAGAATCGTTGTTTGCTCCGCTCTCTTTGCTTGGTCAGAACCCCTCCAATCCCATAAACTCCGGATCAGCAGTTGGGAATCGCAGCGTGACCAGCAGGCCAAGGACCAGCCAGCCATTTCCCGACCCGCGGACTGCGGCGGGGAACACACTTCCCGGAAGCCCAATTTACTTGCCGAACACGAACATACCGGATACTTCGGCCCAAAATCGGAGTCTTAGCTTGGGCATGCGACAGGGTGTTTTTGGATTGCATGGCCTTAGCCTGAGCACAGAGAAAACCGGCGTCACACCAGGCCCGGTAATCGTATCGAAGGCGGCCGACGTGAAGCTGGAATCCGGTACCCAGGTCTTGCTGAAGATCAACACTCCTCCCACGCATCCCTGATTGCGTAGCAAAAGACTGCGGTAAAAACCTTGGTGCGCGACATCGGCAATGTCATCCTTCAGTAACTTGTTCACGAAAAAGTAGCATGGCAAGCTGTCCCCATTCGATTTTTGGGAGATCGATCGAACCGTCCCATGCGTCTTCGAAATCAGGGAACTCACCTCAGGCGCATTCTGGCCGTGCTGTTGTTTCTCTCTGCCTGGCCGGCGTGGGCGCAGCAGTGGGAGCCTTTAGGCCCTGAAGGCGGGAGTGTCCGCAGCCTGGCGTTTGATTCCAAGAATCCCGACCGTATTTTTCTCGGCACCAGCGCGGGCAGGCTTTATCTTTCCAGTGACGGCGGCGCCAGTTGGTCGCGGTGGGCCTCCTTGGGCGCTCCGGCGGAAATGGTGCTGGACCACGTTGTCATTGATCCTTCGAATCCCAAGAACATCTACGTCGCAGCCTGGAATGCACAGGCCCCCAACAGCGACGGTGATCTTTTTCGGTCGCGAGACGGCGGCAAAAGATGGGAAGTAACTCCGGACCTGCATGGCAAATCTATCCGCGCCCTGGCGATGGCCGTTTCCGATCCGCGCACCCTGGTAGCCGGTGGACTCGACGGAGTCTTCCGCAGCCGGGATGGCGGCGACACCTGGCAGCGCGTCTCGCCAGAAAACCATGCTGAGATCAAGAACGTAGAGTCGGTCGCGATCGACCCTGCCAACCCGGACATTATCTATGCCGGCACCTGGCACTTGCCCTGGAAGACGGAGGACGGCGGCCAGACCTGGCACAGCATCAAGAAGGGCGTAATTGACGATTCTGACGTCTTCTCCATCGTGGTTGACGGGCAGAACTCCGCCAACCTGTATATCAGCGCCTGCTCGGGGATTTATCGCAGCGACTCGGCGGGCGAGCTGTTTCGCAAGATCCAGGGCATCCCTTATTCGGCGCGGCGTACGCGAGTACTGCGGATTGATCCCAGAGACGGCAACGTGGTGTACGCGGGAACCACGGAGGGCCTGTGGAAGACCACCGATGGAGGCGCTAACTGGAAGCGTATGACCGGCGCCAACGTTGTCGTGAATGACGTGATGATCGACCCACGGCAGCCGGCGCGCATCCTGCTGGCCACCGACCGCGGCGGCGTACTGGCGAGCGAAGATGGTGGCGTCACTTTCGCCGCTTCCAACCGTGGCTTTACTCATCGCCAGGTAGCGGCGCTTCTGGTGGACCAGACTGACAGCCGCGTCGTCTACGCCGGCTTGCTGAATGACAAAGAGTTCGGCGGCGTCTTTGTTTCCCGCGACCGCGGCCAGACCTGGAGCCAGCTCAGTGAGGGCCTGGATGGCCGCGACGTCTTCGTGCTTCGCCAGGCCGCAGACAACTCGCTGCTAGCGGGCACAGACCACGGCATTTTCCTGCTTCCAGCGGGAAGCTCGCGCTGGATTGCTCGTAACGGCGCGAACGGTGACAAGCCCGACAAAGTCAAAACCGTCAAAACTGACAAACCCGACAAACCTGTCAAAACGGACCAAACCACACCAACTAAAAGTGCCGTGGCAGGCCCCGGATTACTCAATGCTCGAATCCTCGACTTGCAGGTCGCTTCGCACAAGTGGTTTGCCGTGACGTCGTCAGAGCTGTCCGTGAGTCTGGATTCCGGGTTGACATGGAGCCGGCTGGAAGTCCCTGGACTGCCTCTTCCGCTGAACCTCGCCGTCGCCGATCGGATGGTGGTTGCGGCGAGCAGGAACACGCTGGCTATCTCGGCGGATGGCGGCGAAACCTGGCTCCCGACAACCCATCTCCAAACAGACTTCTCAGTGAATGGAGTCTCTGTTGATGCGAACGGGAACATCTGGTTGGCAGCCCAGGATGGCTTGTTCCGCAGCTCCGACGCCGGCGAGTCGTGGAAAAAGATGAATGGCCTGCGTCTGGCCAACGTCGTTAGCATTGAGTTTGACGAGGCCCCCGAGCGCATTCTCGTTACCGGCGCCGCCTCAAGCAGCGTGTATGAGAGTGTGGACCACGGACGCACCTGGGCGCCGATCAACTCCGGCTGGCTTCTCCGCAACGTACGTTCCGCTCACGGCCGGTTACTGGGTCTGACTCCGTTCGATGGCGTGATCATCCAGCCCGAGACTTCAGCCAGCACAACCAGCAACCGTTGATTCCTGTGGTCGCGCTGTTCGCCCTTAAGTCACGCAAGAGAAAGCAAGAGAAGATCCGGCTTGAGACTAGATGATCGCTTCTTAATCCTTATATTCCGGTAAAAACTACACCTTGGATTTATCCATCGAACCTCCGGCTCCCCTAAGCGATTGAAACCGTTGGAGATGCCGATGGCAACAGTCGTGCACTCATCCCGTGTAGGTTTTTGCGCCCACCTTGGAGAAGACACCGATGAAAAACTCTCGCTACAGCGTCTTATGCCTGGCTCTGTGCATATCCGGCTGGCTGTGGCTCCTGACCGGATGCAGCGGCGTGAACGCCCATCCTCCCGGCGCAGGCGATTCTTCAAGCCAGCAACTGCCTTTCAAGGAAGCCGCACCCCTGATCATCCCCGAAAACACGATGATCTACGTCCGCTTGCAGCAATCTCTCTCCAGCGCGACCGCGCAGGTGGGCCAGAGCTTTTCCGCGTCGTTGGATGCGCCTCTGGTCGTCGACAACCAGACAGTTGCCGCGAGGGACGCCGTAGTGACCGGGCGAGTGGTCGCAGTTCGCCAGTCCGGCCATCTGCACAATGCAGGCTACCTGCGCATTACGCTGACGTCCATCCACGTGAACGGGCAAGAGTATCCGGTTGAGACCAGCAGCATGTTCGCCGGGGGCGGCAGCTATAAGAAGAGAAACTTAGCCTTCATCGGCGGTGGCGCCGGCGGCGGTGCGCTGATCGGTGCGTTGGCCGGTGGCGGCAAAGGCGCGGCTATAGGATCGTTGATCGGCGCCGGCGGTGGGACGGCCGCAGCCTACGCCACCGGAAAGAAAGAATCCGGTTTCCCGGTGGAGAAACGCCTTGGCTTCCGGCTGACCCGCTCGCTGGATCTTTCTACCCCCACTCCTGATAGAAATCGCGGCATGTAGCACAACCCGGCAAGCCGCAACGGGGGACCAACACCTACCACTGAGACACAGAGAAAAATCGACCGTAGAGACGTGGCACTGCCACGTCTCACTGCTTGGGCCACCAACAATTTGGTCCCCTAGAAGAAAGTAAACCTTCACCGGCAAGGGTGCTTCCACCCGCCACGGGAGGCGCGCGTTGGGGACCCCGGCTCCGGTGCCACATAATTTCGACCAAACCATACCACTCCCAGATTGAAACCTTTCTTGAGTCGAGTTACGATTCGCACACCATGAAGAAAAGGATCCGAGTAGGGTGCTTTGTCGCTGCTGTCGTCACGTTCGCGGCAGTGATAACCACACAAGCCTCATCGTCGCCGACGGTTACGATTGAGAAACCCAAGCCACGCACCGTGACTGGGGGTTCGTGCCGCATTCTGAGTGATGGCACCTTTTCCGGCAACTGGGGGCCGAGCGCCCTACCCACTCTTGCCTTTACCATCGGCCCCGGGTCAGCGATGGCCGACCAGATGCACGCGAACAAAGCCAAATTCACCGGTCCTGGCACCTACAAGAACGAGATCATTGCCGTTTATCTTGGCAAGACTGCCCTCGAGGATAGCTACATGGGACTCGGCACGGTCACCATCAACGCCGACAAACACTCTGGGAAGTTCGCCTTGAATGACGGTTCCGCCGCCGGACATTTCGATTGCGGCGTACCGCCGACAACGTGATCTTCCACGCCGATTGAATCCACAGTCGCGTGGATAAAGTGCTGACTTGACGGTTTCCGTAGCGGACGGCTCAGGGTTTCAGCAGTAACTTCCCGTAGCGAATCGGAACAGCAAAATTCGATCCACCGAACTTACGCAACGCCGCAAAGTTAATTCCTACGACTTTGCCCTCGTTATTGAACAACGGACCGCCAGAGCCGCCGCCGGTGGTCTGGGCATCATAGACAATCCTGTCAGGCAATACGTCGCCGATGTGCCCTTGTGTGGCGACGGGCCTGATGAGGCGCCGGCGAGCCAGCTCTTCCATCACCTGCTTGGGATCACCCTTGGATGCGGTGGCGATGGACTCGATTGTCGCTGCGCCGGCCCGGGCCAGAATCGCATCAAGGGCCGTAGGGTATCCAAGTAGCACGACCGGGCCACCGCTAACAGCGGCACGGGGGCTATTGCCGAGGGCAACCTGTTTGATCCGTAGGCCTGAAACATCTCCCTTCACGACCGCCACGTCCGCGGCCGAGGAAACCTTCTCTGTGTGGATGTCAATGCCGTGTGCAACGCCTGGGAAATATGCAGTCATGTCAACAATCACCGGCTCAAGACCTTGACCGTGCATTTCCTTAAAATCCTCATCCTGCCACCAGGGCTCGGCGACATGATGGTTGGTGAGGATTTGCCAGTTGGCGGAAGCAAGGAACCCGGTGCCAAAAACCGTCACGTGTACTTCTGGACCGCTCCCGGCAAGGCTCACGAGTGGGTTATTGTGTGCATCAGTGGCCGGCTCGCCACTGCTGTTCACCTCGGCGTAATGCAATCTCAGCCCCGAGGCATGGTCGCGGAAGGCAATCACGACACGGATAAGGCAGACACTCGGTTCATAAGTCCGGATAATTGTCTGCGCCACCTTTCCCTCGGTCTCGATCCTCCGAACGCGGCCTTGGATGGCGTTTAATTGATTGTGCAGGTCTGAAGCATCTGCTGTCTTGCCGGCGGCGATTTGCGATCTAAGGTCTTCGATTTGCTGCTGAAGTTTTCGAGGATCGCTCCCCGCGAGCTCTTGCTCTTCAAGGGCCCGGCGCGAGAGATCCATCAACTGCTGTTGGGTCAGCACGCTGCTCTGCAGTCGAGTGATCGCAGCATAGACTCGAACGTTCTGTTCTTGCGTGCGACGGTAGAAGAGCAAAAAAACTAAAGCCGCGACGATCAGCACGGCCAAAACAGCCAGGGCCCCCATCCGAAGTGCCCGCCGTTCTTTGTTGACAGCTGTCACCACCTGCTCAGTAGCGTTTTGATTCTGCTCAGCCACACGGAGCCGCTCCCGAAACTCGTCGGCGATTTGTTTACTCCGCAGTTGCGAGCGCACGCGCGACAGCAATTCGTTCGTGTCGAAGGGCAGTGACAGTACATCGTCGGCTCCAAGATCCAGCCCCCGAGTGCGCTCGGCCGATCCTCCCGGAGAAAGCATCACAACACGTATGTTCTGAGTGCGATCCGAAGCCTTGATGTCAGCAAGCAGGGCGCAGCAAACCAATTCGGGCGGATCAGCGCCCAGAATCACTGCGTCTGGATCAAAGGAGAGGACTGTTTTCATTCCTTCCCGGCAGTCGCCCAAGACCTCGTATCCCGCGTCGCCCAGCAAGGTGAGGATGTGTTGTCTAAGGGCATCCTCACGCTCCACCACCAATAATCTGCCTGATTTGCTCATGAGATCCGGTTGTTAGGATGATCCAAGAGCGTGACACGGTTCGCGAGATGCCGACAGAGAGCGTTTTTCTAAGGCCGAAGAACTAAGGTCGTCCCACAGCTCTCGAAAAACGGACAACCTTCACGGCGCGGGCTGACTCGAACACCAAGGCGTTCAATGCCTACCTCAAGGACGGGGTCACACCCGCCTTCCACACGAGAGATAGACCCGCCAACCAACCGACTACAAAAAAAAGGAGAAATGGGTAATGAATCTGACTCAAGAGCAACGTGAGACCGTGGCTAACGAACTGAAGAAGTTTGGTTCCGAATTGAACCTTTCCGACGCCCAGAAGGAAAAGCTGCATGGCTTTCTGACCGAATCCTACGGCAAGCTGCAGGAATTCAGAAGCCAGAATCCGAACGCAACCAAAGAGGACATAGTCAAGAGAGTTGCCGCCAACCGCACGCAGCTGCGGGAGCGGCTGGTCAACTTCCTCACCCCGGAACAGTTACAAAAGTGGGACGCGGGCGTGGCAAAAGCGAAAGAATTCCTGGGACACAAGATCGCGGCCTGAACGCGACCGGAGAAGGGAATTACCGCGGATAACTGCGGATCGAGCGCGGATCAGGGCCGGAGAGGTCGGCTGATGATCGAGCGCCAGCTGCGGCGATCCGCGGTAAGGTTTGATCGCCGGTCACTCGGAAGTGAAGTAATCCGCGGTCACCGGGTTTTCGAACAGGGAGTAATCGCGCGTCACCACGGTGATTCCGCTCTCGGTGACCACATAATTCTTCTCGTCGATTTCCGGATCGTAGCCGATGATCGTGCCTTCGGGGATATGAACGTCGCGATCAATGATGGCGCGGCGGATGCGGCAGTGGCGGCCGATGTTCACGTGGGAAAAAATGATGCTGGATTCTACTTCCGAATAAGAATTCACGCGCACGTCGGGGGAGAGCACGCTCTCGCGCACCAGGCCACCGGAGAGAATGCAGCCCCCAGAGACAATCGAGTCAATTGCCATACCGGTGCGTCCCGGCTCGCCGAACACAAATTTCGCCGGCGGGTATTGTCGCTGGGTGGTGCGGATGGGCCAGTGCTTATCGTAAAGGTTGAACACCGGTGAAACCGCCACCAGGTCCATGTTCGCTTCGTAATAAGCTTCCAGAGTTCCGACGTCGCGCCAGTAGAGAGCTTCCTTTTGGTTCTCGTCAATGAAGTTGAAGGAATACACCTGGTACTGGTCAAGAATTTTGGGCAAGATGTCTTTTCCGAAATCGTGAGATGAGCCGGGGTCCTCGGCGTCTTTGAGCAAGACGGGCAAAAGAACATCGGTATTGAAGATGTAAACGCCCATTGAGCCGGATACCATCTCCCGGTTGTAGGGCGAGCGCACCTTGGTAACCGCGGGTTTTTCATGGAAGCCGGTAATACGTCCGTTGGAGCCAATCTCCAGCACGCCAAAGCGGGAACACTCCCCGGGTTCAATGAGGATGGTGGCCAAGGTGACATCGGCAGCCGAAGCGCAGTGCTGGTCCATCATCAGCTGGTAATTCATCTTGTAAATGTGGTCTCCGGAGAGCAACAGGACGTACTTGGGCTCCATGCCGCCGATGGAATAGATGTTCTGGTATACCGCGTCGGCCGTGCCCAGATACCAGTTCTCGCTGACCCGCTTCATGGGCGGCAGGATTTCAATGAACTCGCCCAGCTCGTGCGCCACCACCGAACTCCAGCCTTCGCGAATGTGGCGATTGAGAGAGAGTGCTTTGTATTGGGTCAGGATGTGTACGCGGCGCAGGCCGGAGTTGACGCAGTTGGAGAGCGTGATGTCGATGATGCGGTAGTTGCCGCCGAAATTGACGGCAGGTTTGGCGCGGTCCCGGGTGAGGGGATAGAGGCGCTCGCCGGCGCCGCCTGCCAGCAATACTCCCAGCGTGTCTTTCATAAGAAGCAGTCAGCAATCAGCATTCAGCATTCAGCCCACGCGCGTCCTTCCTGCGATGAAGCCTTTTTGGGCGCCGATATTGTTCAAGGACTGAATGCTGAGTGCTGATGGCTGAGTGCTATCCCAAGCCACATGCTACCAGAAAAAGAAAAAGCCCGGCAGAGCGCCGGGCCCGTCCGCACAATTTGCTAGGCCGCATCGTCAACGCTGATGCGCAGTGACTTCAAAAAGCGCACATCGTGAGCGGTGATCGTGAATTCCGGGTCCGAGTTCTTGCGCCGCGAGCTTACCAGCTCCGGCGAAGCCGTGCGAACTTCTTCGTCCTGGCGGTTAAACCCGATGGTGGCTTCCAGCACCAGAAAGATGTCATAACCCTCTTCCTTGATCTTGGCGATAACTTGGGCAATCTGCTCGGACTCGGAGAGAGAGCCGTTGATGGCCTCCCCCAATTCCTTAATGAGTCGTTTCAATTGGGTATTCACGAGATCCCTCTTCTAGTTACTTGATAAGATGCCCCAGGGTGGTCGCCCTGTTTCATGTTTTGAGCAGAGACCCTCGATTTTCCGGGCTACAATGAACTTGAATGCCTGAAATGACAACGATAAAACGCGGGATCCAGAGCCGCCGAGCGAGCCTTCCTCATGCTATGTTCGTGGCAGGAAAAACCCTTGTCATATCGTTTGCCAAAACGGCCTATGCTTTGTGGCTGGAAACCACGGGCTTGGTTTTTGGCTTCCTTACGATCTTGGGAGGATCAGCTCTGGTCCGGCAATACAGGGCAGACCACCTTGCCGACCACACTCGGTTTGTGATTGTGACCGCGTTCACGCTGGTCTGCGGCTGGTTTACGGTATTCTCGTTTTTAAAAGCCAAACGAACGCGGAAATAAGAAGAGAAAAACAGGCATGACCAAGGGCGCAAAACTGGTTCCTGAAGCCGCGGGGCTCAAGGACGTTGAGGCGCAACCCCTGTACACGCCCGCTGATGTTCAAGCCGTGGACTACGACCGCGACATCGGTTATCCGGGCGATTTCCCGTTCACGCGCGGCGTGCAGGCCACCATGTATCGCGGACGTCTGTGGACCATGCGCCAGTACGCCGGCATGGGTGACGCTCACGAATCCAATAAGCGTTACAAGTATCTCCTGGCTCACGGAACCACCGGGCTCTCCGTGGCGTTCGATTTGCCGACGCAAATTGGAATGGACTCCGACCACGTGATGGCCGTGGGTGAAGTCGGCAAAGTCGGGGTTGCCATCGACTCCGTGGAAGACATGCAGAGGCTGTTCGACGGCATCAACCTGGAAAAGATTTCCACGTCGATGACCATCAACGCGACCGCTTCCATCCTGCTGGCGCTCTACATCGCGGTGGCCAAGCGCTCCGGCGCCGACATTCGCAAGATCAGCGGCACGGTGCAGAACGACATTCTGAAGGAATACATCGCCCGCGGCACGTACATCTACCCGCCGCAACAGGCCATGCGCATCATCACCGACATGTTTGCCTTCGCCAACCAGCATGTGCCGGAGTGGAACATTATTTCGATTTCCGGTTATCACATGCGCGAGGCCGGGTGCACGGCAGTGCAGGAGGTGGCCTTCACGTTGGCGAACGCCATTGCGTATGTGCAGGCGGCCGTCAACGCCGGCCTGGACGTGGACAAGTTTGCGCCGCGGTTGTCGTTCTTTTTCAACGCGCACAATAACTTCCTGGAAGAAGTAGCCAAGTATCGGGCTGCGCGGCGCTTGTGGGCGCGAACCATGAAGGAGCGTTTTTCCGCCAAGAGCCTGCGCTCCATGATGCTGCGCTTTCATACCCAGACCGCCGGCTCCACGCTCACGGCGCAACAGCCTGAGAACAATATTGTGCGTACTGCTCTGCAGGCTCTGGCCGCGATGCTGGGCGGCACGCAATCGCTGCACACCAATTCCTATGATGAAGCTCTCGGACTGCCCACAGAGGAATCGGCGCGGATCGCTCTGCGCACGCAGCAGATTATTGGCTACGAAACCGGCGCGCCCAACACCGTGGACCCGCTGGCGGGCTCGTATTACATTGAATCGCTGACCCAGGAGATTGAGCAAAAGGCTGCAGCGTATCTCGAGAAAATCGACTCCTTGGGCGGTACGCTGCGGGCCATCGAACTCAGCTACATCCAGCAGGAAATCCAGAACGCGGCGTACGACTTCCAGCAAGCCGTGGACCGGCTGGAAAAAGTGGTCGTAGGTGTGAATCGTTTCCAGAGCGAGGAAGAAAGACCGGTGCCCATCCAGCGGATTGATGACGAACTGGAGCTGCGCCAGGTGGAACGTCTCAAAGCCTTGCGCTCGCGGCGCGACGCCGCAGTGACCCAGGCAGCGGTGCGCAGCGTGGAAGAAGCTGCGCGCTCGGGTGAGAACCTGATGCCGCGTATAATCCAGGCCGTCGAAGCCTATGCCACGGTGGGTGAGATCGCCGATGCCATGCGCCGCGTTTTCGGGGAGCATCAGGAGACAGTGGTGATCTAGGCGTTCAATAGTTGCGGTATCTGGGCTTGACGATCAGACAGGGTGATGGACAACCACATCGCCAATCCGCCGTACGTCCCCCATAGAAGCACCGGCAAAAAGCCTGCCGTACAGCTCCGCCACAGAAATGCCACAGCCACAGGAGCAAGCAGGACAAGCGCCATGAGGAGCAGTCCAGAGTGCTTCAAAATGCGTCCCATAACTTCTTGAGTGCCTGCTACATGATGCTCCTCGATGCTATGGCTGCGCCGCGATTCTCTTAGATTCTCGAGTCCAAACAGAGCTCCTTCCAGCTCTGCCGCCTTCACGACATCGGAGAGCACGTCCCTGGCAACAGCATCCTCAAATTTAGCGTCTCTGCCAAGAATACCGGACGATCAAGTCAAGCCGCGGAAGCCGTCCGCACACGTAGAGCGAGCACACAGCGTGTGAAACAAAATGAGTTCTGGAGGGGATTACAAAATGAATGCAACTGCAAAAATCAGGAAAGTCACGCCTGGGTCCGACAAGGCCAAGGTCCAGGAAATAAGAAGGAAGACGGTGGCCGGGAGCCGCCGCGCGGAGTCGCTGGCTCGTCGCATCGAAGAAGGGGCGGCGAAATTGGCTGGCTTTGCCGAAAGACTCTCGGAGAACGAGTGGCGCAGTCCGGTGTCAGCGACCGACCGCCGTTCGGTCGGTGTGGTCGTACACCATGTGGCTACCGTTTACCCCATTGAAATTCAGCTCGCCCGGGCGATAGCCAGCGGCAACCCTGTTACCGACGTCACCTGGGAACTGGTAGCGCAGCTGAACGGCCGGCACGCGCAAGAACAAGTCGAAGTAACCAAAGCCGCTGCGCTCGAACTACTGCGCAAGAACAGCAAAGAGGCCGCCGCTGTAGTTCGGGCATTCACCGACGAACAATTGGATAACGCTGCGCCCTTCTCGCTCAGCTTCGGAGCGCCGGTTACCGCGCAGTTTGTCATCGAAGATCACGCCCTGCGCCACAGCTGGCATCACCTGGCGAAAATTCGCAAAGGGTTGGGCCGCTGATCGCTCAACCGATCTAACTGAAAAGGAGGCGGGCATATAGCCCGCCCCACTTGTGCAAAACGAGGGGCGAGGCTCTCTGCCAAATTTTGTCCTCCGCAAGTGCATGTACCTTCGGGCCTCATCACCTAATTGACAGTTTCTGTCACCAAAGACAAAATCGCTCTGCACAGTTTTCCATGCGATCCGGCTGTCCCCCGCAGCCTGCGGGGAAAGCACGTCTGAGTCAAATCTTCTTCTTAGTTCAAGGACAGCGGGACTATGTCGCAAAGGCTTGGCGATCTTCTGGTTAAAGAGAAGGTCATCACACCGGAGCAACTCGAAAGAGCGCTGAAAGCGCAAAAAGAGGGCGGCTCCAACTCTCGCCTAGGCTCGACCCTTGTACAACTGGGGTTCGTAACCGACGAGGAAGTTACCAACTTTCTTTCCCGCCAGTATGGCGTTCCCGCCATCAACCTGCAGTATTTTGAAATTGATCCCACCGTAGTCAAGCTGATTCCCGAGGAGACCGCGAAGCGCTACCAGATCCTGCCTTTGAGCCGGGTGGGTGCGTCGCTGACGATTGCCATGGTGGATCCCACCAACGTGTTCGCCATGGACGACATCAAGTTCATGACCGGCTTCAACATCGAGCCGGTGGTGGCTTCGGCCCCGGCCATCTCTGAGGCCATTGAAAAGGCCTATGGCAGCGTGAATCACCAGGAAGAGAACGTGGACGAGTTGCTGGCTTCCATGGACGAAGCCGACGTCGAGCTCCAGGCCGAGCAGGAAGATATTGACCTGAACGAGCTGGAGAAGTCAGCTGATGAGGCGCCCATCGTCAAGCTCGTCAACATCATCATGACCGACGCGCTCAAACGCGGCGCCAGCGATATCCATATCGAGCCCTACGAGAAAGAATACCGCGTGCGCTTCCGCATCGACGGAGTGCTGCAGCACATCATGGCGCCGCCCATGAAGCTGAAGGACGCCATCACCTCCCGCATCAAGATCATGGCCAAGATGGACATCAGCGAAAAGCGCCTGCCTCAAGACGGACGCATCATGCTGAAGATGCAGGTGGGAGGCAGAAAGAAGCAGCTCGACTTCCGCGTGAACTGCCTGCCGACGCTGTGGGGCGAGAAGGTCGTCATGCGGTTGCTCGACAAAGAGAACCTGCGTCTGGACATGACCAAGCTCGGCTTCGAGCCCGAGTCTCTCGAAAAGTTTCAGCGTGCCGTACTCAAGCCGTACGGCATGGTGTTGGTGACCGGGCCCACTGGGTCGGGCAAGACCAATACGCTGTACTCCTCCGTCTCGCTTCTGAATAAGCCTGATACCAACATTATGACGGCGGAAGACCCGGTGGAGTTTCAACTGCATGGCGTCAACCAGGTGCAGATGAAGGAGTCCATCGGCCTGAACTTTGCGGCGGCCCTCCGCGCCTTCCTGCGCCAGGATCCCAACGTGATCCTGGTCGGCGAGATCCGCGACTTTGAAACCGCTGAAATCGCCATCAAGGCCGCCCTCACCGGCCACCTGGTGCTCTCCACGCTGCATACCAACGGCGCTCCGGAAACCATCAGCCGCTTGATGAACATGGGCATTGAGCCGTTCCTGGTGGCTACAGCCGTCCATTTGATCTGCGCGCAGCGCTTGGTCCGACGCATCTGCGTGGAATGCCGGGAAGAGGTGCCGCTGCCACCGCAGGCCAAGGTCGAGGCGGGGTTCACCCCGGAAGAAGCCAGGACGGCGAAGATCTTCAAGGGGCGCGGCTGCAGCGTTTGCAATAACACCGGCTACAAGGGCCGCGCAGGACTCTACGAAGTGATGGAAGTGGACGATGAAATCCGCGAACTCATTCTGGTGGGTGCTTCGGCGGTGGAACTGAAGAAGAAAGCAATGGAGCGCGGCATGATCACCCTCCGCCGCAGCGGCCTCGTCAAGATCGCCGAAGGTATTACCACGCTGGAAGAAGTGGCGCGCGAAACGATTCATTAGAGATTCACGGAATTGAACGGTTGCCAGGAGTTCTGAATTGAACGCTGTTCGGCGCACATGTTCCGCCGAATGTAGAAACGCAAACAGGGGTTTTCAAGGAGAGACGGGCTCATGAACTTAGCGCTAAGCGATCTGTTGAAGAAGATGCTGGATATGTCCGGCAGCGACCTCCACATTACCACCAACTCACCGCCGCAGGTGCGCGTGCACGGGCACCTGCAACCGCTGGACATGCCGCCCCTAACCCCGTCGGAAACCAAGCAGCTGGCCTATAGCGTCTTGACGGACGCGCAAAAACACCGATTCGAAGAGAACCTGGAGCTGGATTTCTCTTTCGGCTTGAAGGGACTGGCTCGCTTCCGCGGCAACTGCTTCAACCAGCGCGGCGCTGTCGGGGCTGTCTACCGCGTCATCCCATTCGAGATCAAGACCTTCCAACAGCTCGCCCTTCCGCAAGTGGTATCGAGACTGTGCGAGAAGCCGCGCGGCCTGATCCTGGTGACAGGACCCACGGGATCCGGCAAGTCCACCACGCTGGCCGCCATGCTGGACAAGATCAACGTCGAGCGGCATGACCACATCATCACCATTGAGGATCCTATCGAATTTGTTCACCAGAACAAGAGCTGCCTGGTGAACCAGCGCGAAGTCCACTCTGACACGCAGTCTTTTTCAAACGCGCTACGCGCGGCGCTGCGTGAAGATCCCGATGTGGTGCTCATCGGCGAAATGCGCGATCTGGAGACGGTCGAATCGGCGTTGCGTATCGCCGAAACCGGCCACTTGACCTTCGGAACGCTGCATACGAACTCGGCTGCTTCCACCATCAACCGTATCATTGACGTCTTCCCTTCGCACCAGCAATCCCAGATCAGGGCTCAGCTTTCGCTGGTTCTCGAAGGAATCCTTTGTCAATCGCTGCTGCCGAAAGTGGGAGGCAACGGCCGCGTGATGGCTATGGAAATCCTGGTGCCGAACGCCGCCGTGCGCAACCTCATCCGTGAAGACAAGATTCACCAGGTCTACTCGGCCATGCAGTCGGGACAGGACAAGTTCGGGATGCAGACGTTCAACCAGTCGCTGGCGATGCTGTACTTCCAGAAACAGGTCACCCTGGAAATGGCCATGCAGCGTTCATCGATGCCCGATGAACTGCAGGACATCATCAACCGCGGCGTCGGCGCCACCAGGGCCGTTGCCGCGCAGCGAAGGTAGCAAGCAGTAGAGAAAAACACAATTTCCCCCGGTGTGGCAGGTAAAGAGGACGAGAGGAGCCTAACGGTATGCCGGTTTTTACATTCACAGGGACCGATGCCCAGGGGAAACGTATCTCCGGGGAAAAGTTAGCTGATAGTAAGGCCCAAGTCACCATGCAGTTGCGCCGCGAGCGGATAACGCCCGGCGCGATCAAGGAAAAAGGCAAGGAGTTTGCTCTGCCGACGCTCGGTACCGGTAAGGTGCCGACCAAGGACCTGGCAGTCTTCTTCCGTCAGTTTTCCGTGATGATCGACGCCGGCCTGCCGCTGGTACAGTGTCTGGAGATTCTGGCTGCCAACCAGGAGAACCAGGTCTTTCAAAAGTGCCTGACGGGAGTGCGGACAACGGTGGAAGGCGGCTCGACTTTGTCGAACGCCATGCGCCAGTATCCCAAGATCTTTGACGAACTGACGACCAACATGATCGAAGCCGGCGAGGCCGGCGGTATCCTGGACACCATTCTCCAACGCCTGGCAGCGTACGTGGAAAAGAACGTCAAGCTGAAGACCGCGGTCAAGTCGGCGCTGATCTACCCCACCTCGGTCATCACGATCGCTTGCCTGATCGTCGGTTTGCTGCTGAAATTCGTGGTGCCGATCTTCGCCAATATGTTCAGCAGCATGGGCGTGGACCTGCCCCTGCCCACAGCTATCGTGATCGGCCTCAGCAAGTTTGTTGGCCGGTTCTGGTGGGTGCTTCTGGTGGCTCTCGTCGTCGCCGTGATCGCCATCAAGCAAATCCGCAGGGATCCCAAGGGCCGCTACATGCTGGACAATTTCATGTTGCACTTTCCCATCCTGGGACCCGTGCTGCGCAAGATTGCTGTGGCCCGCTTCACCCGTACCCTGGGAACGCTCATTACCTCCGGCGTACCGATTCTCGAAGGTCTGGCCATCACTGCAAAAACTTCCGGCAACGCCGTTCTAGAAGAGGCGCTGATGAAGGTGCGCAAGTCGGTGGAGGAAGGCCGGACGATCGTTGATCCGCTGAAGGAATCCAACGTGTTTCCCAACATGGTGACGCAAATGATCGGCGTGGGCGAAGCCACCGGCGCCATGGACGCGATGCTGCAGAAGATCGCAGACTTCTACGAAGATGAAGTGGACGCGGCTACCAAGAACCTGCTGACTTTGCTGGAACCCATCATGATCGGGTTCCTGGGCGTAGTGGTCGGCGGCATCGTGATTTCTCTGTACCTGCCGCTGTTCTCGTTGGTTGCGAAACTTGCCGGCTAGCAAAACGCAGCGGCGCCGGGCCCAAACTCCCGGCGCCGCATGCCTCCGGCAATTGACCGTTGACGAAAATGAGCGACACCAGGTTCAACGAACGCGCATGGCTGGCATGGCTTGTCAAAGTCCGTGTCATCATCATCTCCGTCCTGCTCGCGGTTGAACTGCTCATCGTCAATCTCACGCGAAACAGCGTTTCCACCCGCCTCTTTATCACCACGATTCTGGTCTGGTACACGACCTCCGTTTTTTTTATCGTCCTGACAGCGCTCTGGCAGGAGTACCGTCTTCAGGCTGTCATGCAGATATTGGCAGACGTCGCTTTTATCACGGTTGCGGTGAACGTGACCGGCGGCGTTGATTCTTTTTTCAATTTTTTGTACCCGCTGGTGGTTATCGTCGCCAGCATTCTCTTACCTCGCTACTGGGCCTACGTGACAGCCGGCGTCTCCGCTGTACTCTTCGGGGCCGTTTTGGAGCTGAACTATTTCGAGAAGCTGTCTACCTTCCAGATGTCGCCGCGCGGCGATCTGAATTCGCTCCATGTCGTGATCTTGATCAACTTTTTCGCCTACCTGGCCGTGGCGCATCTTTCCAGCTTGCTCACGTCCAAGCTGCGCCAGGCAGGCCGTGAGCTTCGCGACCGCAGCGGCGAACTGCTGGGTTTACAGGCGCTGCACGAGAACGTGATTCACTCCATCCGCAGCGGGCTCATCACCACGGATTTGGAAGGTCGTATCACCCTGCTGAACGTCTCGGGTCAAAAACTCCTTGAACGGACCTCGTCCGCGGTTTGCGGCCGCCACATCTCCGAGCTCTTCCTCGACCGTTTGCCGAGCCTGGAATCTCCTGCCGCGCAAGGCGAAGTCCGAGGGTTGACGCCCGGCGGCGTGGAAAAGACTTTTGGCGTGACGGTGTCAGCGCTGGCCGTCCCTGAGCAGGGAACGGTCGGCTATGTGTACACGTTCGACGACAGGACCGAGCTTCGCCGCTTGGAACGCGAAATCCGCATGCGGGAGCGGCTGGCGGCGGTAGGACGGTTGGCCGCGGGCATTGCCCACGAGATTCGCAACCCTCTGGCCTCCATCGCCGGATCGATTGACATGCTCGCCCATCTTTCGGCGTTGAATGAAGAGCAAAGAGTCCTGGCGGACATCATTATCCGGGAGTCCACGCGTCTGAACGCCATCATCTCTGACTTTTTGGTGTACTCCCGGGAAAAAAGCTTGAAATTCACGCGCAGCGATCTGGTCCCCCTGCTGGAGGACACGTTGATCTTGCTGAGCCACCGGTCGCAGTCTTCGGAACTGAAGATCGTCCGGCAGTTTGCCGTCCCCGAGGCTTTTGCCGCGGTCGATGGTGACCGCGTCAAGCAAGTGTTCTGGAACCTGCTGGAGAACGCCGTTCGCGCGATGGATCGCAAGGGGACGATCACTGTATCTCTCCGCCAAGGTGGTGACTACTGGCGAATCGGCATCGCCGACACCGGGCCGGGCGTACCCGCGGCTCTCATGGACAAAATCTTCGAACCGTTTCAATCGCAATTCGAAGGCGGCACTGGCCTGGGACTGGCTATTGTGTATCAGATTGTGCAGGCGCACGGGGCCAAGATCTCAGTGCAGGCTGCCCCGGGCGGCGGTGCGGAATTTGTTCTTGAAGTACTGAACGTCGCACAGGAAGAGCCTGAGCACGTGCCTCTGATAGCCGGAGCGGAGGTGTCGCATGGCTAGCATCCTTGTTTGCGACGATCAACGCTCGATCTGCGAAATGCTGGACATCTCCTTGCGCAAGGAGGGCCACCGCGTCGAGACGGTGAATGCAGGAGACGCAGCCAAGAAGAAGCTGAGCTCCGCCAATTACGAAGTGCTGATTACTGACATCAAGATGCCGCAGACGGATGGCATCGAAGTGCTGCGTTTCGCACGCCAGTCCTCGCCGGACACCTCGGTCATTCTCATCACCGCTGTAGAGGACTACGAGGCTGCGGTTCAGGCCGTGCGCGTGGGCGCATTCGATTACATTCACAAGGGTCCGGGACTCATGGAAGAGCTCAAGGTTTCCGTGGGCCGGGCGTTGCGAACACTGACTTTGCAACGGGAGAACTTTGCTTTCAAACGCGATGCCGCCAGCCGCAACTCCCTGAACAACATCATTGGACAAAGCCCGGCGATTGAGAAACTCAAGACCACGATCCGCACGATCGCTCCCACCGCCAGCACTGTGCTCATTTACGGCGAGAGCGGCACGGGAAAAGAGCTGGTCGCGCGCGCCGTGCACGCTTGCTCACCGCGCGGCAGCGAACCGTTTGTTTCCATCAATTGCGGCGCATTCCCGGAAACACTTCTGGAAAGCGAGTTGTTCGGCTACGTCAAAGGCGCGTTCACCGGAGCCAATCAGAACAAGCGCGGCCTTTTTGAAGTGGCCAACGGGGGCACCATCTTCCTGGATGAGATCAGCGAAATGAGCGTCTCCATGCAGGTGAAGCTGTTGCGCGTCTTGCAGGAGCGCACCATTCGTCCGGTAGGCGGCACACAAGAGACCGCAATCGACGTTCGGGTGATTGGCGCCACCAACAAGGATTTGAATGAGATGGTCCACGCCAACACGTTCCGTGAAGACCTTTATTATCGCGTGAGTGTGATCCCTATTCAGGTGCCGCCGCTGCGCGATAGGCGCGAGGACCTGGAAGTGCTAGCCAACCATTTCCTGAAGAAGTACGCCTCCGCGGCGCAAAAGAGTATTGTGCGGCTTACCCCCGAAGCACTCGAGGCCCTGCGCTGTTACGACTGGCCGGGTAACGTCCGCGAGCTGGAAAACACCATTGAGCGGGCCGTGGCCCTGGAGACCGGCGAAGATTTGAACGTCGAAGTAAATTCCGGCCGTCCCCGGCTGCGGGGCGGCGCGGCCGCATCTTCTGCTCCTCCCAACCTGAGCGCGGAGGGCGTGGATTTTGAAAAATATGTCGCGGAGATCGAACGCTCGCTCATCGAATCGGCGCTGCAACAAACCGGAGGCGTGCAGACCCGCGCTGCTGAACTCCTGAAGGTGTCCTACCGGTCGTTCCGGCATTTGTTGAAGAAGTACGACATCTGAAGAGAGCAAATAGCAATTAGCAAATAGCAATTAGTAGAACAATAGAGATCGGTTACTTCGCGGCTCCGCGATCACCTTCGATTTCGATCATTTCTAATTCGGTTTCGCGGCCCATCCTGCAGATCAAAGGGGCCAATCGCTAACTGCTAACTGCTAATTGCTTTCTTTACGGATTTTTCGGCTTCGGCCGTGCGTAGTTGTCCATCTCCGCGGTCCACTTCAGAAATCGCCCTAGCTGTTTTCGCTCACGGATCAAGAAGCCCCAGAATTCGAGAAAGCCGATTTTGTCCATCTTGAGACCGGAATACGTTTCCATGCGCCACCGCAAATAAGGACTACGCCAGGGCGCCAGGCGGTGCCCGCGTGTGGAGTTCCAGAAAAAACGGAGAAGATGCCGCATGCTGAGCCAGTATAAACAACTGCCGGAATAGAAAGGACAGGGCTGGTTTTCAGGCTCCAGACTGCGGTCCGCCGAGTTGTGCTTTATGGATCGGCCACTTGGCAAACGCGAACCACAAGAACACAATCAGGCTCACTCCGGGAATCAGCATCAGGAGGCAGAGAAGAGGAGGAAAACCGGCCTTCTGGAAAACCTTGGACCAGGCAAAGGTGAAAATCGCGAGCAAAACCAAAGCCACCATCAAGACAATCAGTTCGGTAATGCCGAACTTGAAGCCGACGAGCATCAGAGCCTCCTGCTGCGGAGCACGGGGATTGTAGCACGTGGGGAGCGGCCCCCCCGCTGTGTTAGCGTCCAGGGACCATGCAGCTTAGGCGCCCTCGACTCTCTCAGGGCAGGCTGTGCTGCACAAAATATTAACCAGTGATTAGGACGGTGACTTCGCTGCCTTTGTCGGCGGCGGCCAGGCGCGAAGCCGCGCCTTTGTTGGTCGAGATTTCCAGAAAGCCGGTGCTGCCGAGGATCGCGAACAATTCTCCTGCTCCTCCCTCCGCATAGCTGGAAACGAGCTTGGTAATCTCGGCTTTGCCTACGCTCAGTTTGAATGACTGGCCGTTGAAAATCTGCGGCAATCCCGCTGGTGTAATGCTGGTGATGAGGTTGCCGAATCTGTCCGTCTTGAGGACGACGGCCTTCCAAGAATTCTCTGCCGTGGGCTTGGGCTTGGGGACCGCAAAGCGAACGTAGTCGGTGATAGTATCGCCAAACTTCGTGGCATCGACTCCCTTGCTGAGATACGCGGCAACGGGCGCGAAGACATCGCGGCCGTGAAATGTATTGCTCAGTGGCGACAGGAAATAGTGCTCGGAGGTAATGTGGCGGACGCTCACCCGTTCCTCGCGTTCATAGACGAAAGAGAGGACTCCATTGTCCGGCGCGACGAATAGGTATTGTCCGGCTGTAACCAGAATTGGGCGGCGGGAACCCCCCACTCCAGGATCCACGACCACGAGGTGGATCGTGTCCTTGGGGAAGAAAGTGTAAGCCTGGGAGATGGCCAAAGCGCCATCTAGAATGTCAAACGGCTGCACAGCGTTGGTGACGTCGAGGATCGCGACTCCGGGGTTAATGCCGTAGATAACTCCTTTCATTACACCAACATAGTGTTCGGTCAGTCCGAAGTCGGTGGTGAAAGTAACGAGTCGTTGTATCGGCACGGTTTTTCAATCTCCCAGGGGTTGGTGGGCCAGTGATGGGGCGAAGGTATCGCGTAACTTCGCTTGAAGTCAAGTCACCTTGGCGCTGCCATGAGTAACATAATCGCAAGCGTCCTGGTTGGCATCCGGATGCCGATTCTCGGCCTCCGGCTTGGCATTTCCGGATTCGGAAATTTTTCTTCGAAAAGCGCCACGAATTGGTTTCCCTCGATAAACTTTTGCGCTTGAAGCAGTTTGTTGGGGCCAGACTATGACGTGGTTAGATAAGCATGAGTCGCTGAAGTCAGATGATGTCGCCGCAGCTTTTGCTGAAGGCGGGGGCATGATAGGGCAGTCTCCAAGAATGCTGCGATTGGGTCGCTTGCTCGCCAAGATCGCGCCCAGACGGCATCCGGTTTTAGTGCTGGGAGAAGATGGGGCCGGCAAAGAAACCGTGGCCCGCCTCATCCATGCGCAAGGATTGTCGCCGGAGCGTCCTTTTGTTGCGGTCGACTGCTCGGCGGCAACGCTTTCGCTTTTCGAGACGGACATGCTCGGACACTCCTCGAGATCGTTCGGCAAGAGCAAAGAGCGGCTCGCCGACGTCGTGGGCACGATCTTCCTGAACGAAATCTGGGCCCTCTCGCCCGAACTGCAAGCCAGATTGGTGCGCGCGCTGCAAGAGCGGGAAATCCGGTCCGCGAGCGAAGCCAGAATCGCACGCGACGCGCGTATCGTCGCATCGAGCAGCCGAGACCTGGAGCTGGCAGTCCAGCAGGGGACCTTTCGCCGCGATCTCTATCTTCGTCTCAATCTTTCGAGCGTGCGTGTCCCGCCGCTGCGCGATCGAAAAGAGGACATCGACCCACTCGTGGATCATTTCTTAGCTTCGGTGGCCAACGAGAAAGGCCCACGGCGTTCCTTGAGTCCAGACGCAAGGAATCTCCTGGTCAGCTACGACTGGCCGGGGAATGTGCGCGAACTGAGAGAGTCCGTGGAACGGGCCGCCGAGGTTGCTTCCGGTCCAATTCTCGAGATAGAAGACTTCCCACCCCATCTCCAGCGTACCGAGCCGGGGTTGCCCGTCAGAAGGGTTTTGAACCTGGGCCCCAATATTGTGCCGCTCGCTGAAGTGGAACGTCAGACGATTCTGAATGCCTTGGAGCGGCTCAACGGCAACAAGCTCATGACGGCCCGCGCGCTCGGCATCGGAAAAACTACGCTCTATCGCAAGCTCAAAGAATACGGAATCTGCGCTCCGGTCATGGGTCGTCCGGTCGGTCAGCGTTAGGACTCCCGTCCCGCGTCATCGTCATAGCAAACCCCTCCGGGACAACTCCCGCCTGAGAACCCGCTTCTGACAAAGAAAGAAGGCCAGGCGAAGTCGCGCCCGCACTGGCCCCGGGGGACTATGCTTTGGACCATCGTTGCGATCCTGATCATTCTCTGGCTCCTGGGATGGGCATTTCACGTGGCCGGAAGCATGATCCACCTGTTGTTGGTGATCGCCATCATCGTCGCGCTGATTAGTCTGGTGGGCGGCCGCAAGACGACCTAAACCGCACGCTGAAACCGTCGCAGTTGCTCGCTGTTTCAAAGCCAAAAAAACAGGAACTCGTTGAGTCTCTACCCATTAGGACATCCCGAGTACCTTGCCTCGATTCTAATCTGGGTAATTCCACTCCCCTCTGTGGAACTTTCCAGGACCGGGATCAGGAGATGGCTACAACTCAGACGAATGTTGTTGCACCCGGTGCGGAACAAGAACTGCCCGGACAAAAGGACTTGGCACACCGTATTGCTGAGTTGGGTCCCTGGTTTCACAACCTGGACCTGAAGGGTGTGCGGACGGCGCCGGACCACTTTCTAGGGGACTTCCCCAGAGTCAAGTGGTCGCAGATCGCCCACACCATCCCTCAGGATCTGAAAGGAGCCTCCGTCCTGGATGTCGGCTGCAACGCAGGCTTTTATTGTTTGGAACTCAAGCGGCGCGGCGCGGGCAGGGTCCTGGGTGTGGATGTCTGCGATCGCTACCTCGCCCAGGCCCGATTGGCTGCGACGACATTGGGTCTGGAGATCGAGTTTGCCAAGTATTCTGCTTACAATGTCGGCGAGATTCCCGGCGAGTTTGACTATGTGCTGTTCATGGGCGTGTTCTATCACCTGCGCTATCCCCTGTACGCTCTGGACACGATCGTCAAGAAAGTAAAGACCAAGCTCGTCTTCCAGACCATGGTGCGTGGCTCCACGGCCAGCCCGGAACTGCGCGAGGACTATCACTTCTGGAACAAAAAAGTTTTCGAGCGCCCGGATTTTCCCTGCATGTACTTCATTGAGAAAAAATACGCCGGCGATCCTACCAACTGGTGGATCCCCAATCATGGAGGCATGGAGGCTATGTTGCGCAGTTCAGGCCTCGAGATCGAGTCCCATCCCGAGATGGAGACGTGGATTTGCCGGCCTGAGCAAGTGAAGAAAGAAGGTAAGTACATTCTTGACCATGAACTCGCGGGTACATTGTAGGTCCACATGGTTTTCCGCAAGGTGGGATGAATGGTTGAAGCGGTAATGCTGTGGAACGAACCCAACAATCTGTCCCACTGGGACTTCAAGATTGATTCGGAGTGGAGACTGTTCGCGGAGATGGTGATTGCCGCCAGCCGCGCGGTCCGGCGTGAGAACCCTCACCTGCCGCTGGTTCTCGGCGGAATCTCGCCCATCGATCCTAACTTCATTGAGCTGATGGGCAAACACGGGGTTCTGGATGCGGTAGACGTGGTCGCTGTGCACGGCTTTCCTCTGGACTGGAACCATTGGAGTATCCACGACTGGCCGAAGAAAATCTGCGAGGTGCGCGCCGTCACCGGCAAGCCGGTATGGGTGTCGGAGGCGGGCGCGTCGTCGTTCGGCGCTGAGGAAGTCCAGGTCTTCGGACTCAAACGCACTGCCGAGTTGCTGCTTCCCGTGGTGGACCGCGTGCACTGGTACAGCTTGCTTGATCTTCCCGGCACCTGGACTGCCACGACCCGCCATAAGGAAGCCGAAGGCAGCTCGTACTACCGTCATTACTACATGGGCCTGCTGCGCGAAGACGGTTCGCCCAAAGCTGCTGCCCAACACTTCCCGCGCGGACTCGGCATCTGCCAGTGGTTTCACTTTGAAGATCCGCGGCTGGCGATGGCGGTGGAGTGGCTGGAGCGGCTGGAAGTGAAACACTTGCGGACCGGTATCAGCTGGGCAGACAGATTCCGCTGCGGCGCGGAAGCCTGGTTTGACCGGCAGATGCAAGCGCTGGAGCCTTTCACAACCACTTTGACTCTGTGCTTTACGCCGGAACACCTGGGGCTTACGCCGCATCACGCCAGCCCGCCGCGGCGCGCTGGCGACTTTGCCGAGTTTGCCGTGTGGGCGGTGCGCAAGTATGCGCCTGCCAAAAAGGCCAACGAAGTTCTGATGGGAGCTGAATTGGCATGAAGAAAAACATTCTGGTTACCGGCGGTGCGGGATTTGTTGGTTCACACCTGGTGGATGCTCTTTTGGCTGCCGGCCACGTAGTGCGCGTCCTCGACAACCTGACGCCTCAGGTGCACGGTGAAGACATCCCGGATTATCTTTCACCGGAAGCCGAGTTGATCTGCGGCGATGTGCGCGACTCCGCCGCGGTCCACGACGCGCTCGATGGAGTCGAAGTTGTTTTTCACCTGGCTGCAGCGGTCGGCGTTGGGCAATCAATGTACGAGATCGCGCAGTATGTGGGCGCCAACACGCAGGGCACGGCGGTGTTGTTGCAGGAACTGCTGAGCCGCAGAAGCCGAGTCGAGAAGCTGGTGCTGGCTTCGTCCATGTCCGTTTACGGCGAAGGCAAATATCTCTGCGCGCAATGCGGACAAACCGCGCCGGCCCTGCGCTCCTTGGCTCAGCTCAGGAGCAAGCAGTGGGAGATGTTGTGTCCGAGCTGCGGCGAGCCTTTGACTCCCATCCCGACGGACGAAAGCAAGCCGCTTCAATCGAGTTCCATTTATTCTCTCTCGAAGCGCAGCCAGGAAGAGATGTGCCTGCTTTTCGGGCGCACGTATGGCTTGCCGGTCGTGGCGCTACGTTACTTCAATATCTACGGACCGCGGCAAGCGCTTTCCAACCCTTACACCGGTGTGGCCGCGAACTTTGCCTCGCGCTTGCTCAACGGATGCTCTCCGCTGGTATTTGAAGACGGCAGACAGTTACGCGATTTCCTGAACGTGGAGGACGCTGTGCAAGCCGCCCAGCTGGCGATGGAGCATTCCTCGGCCGATGGCCATGCCCTCAATGCCGGTTCCGGCGAGCCGATCTCGATTCGCGAAGTGGCCGAGCAACTAGGGCAGACCTTGGGGACCGATGTGCCGCCTGAATTGACGGGAAAGTATCGCTCTGGTGACGTCCGGCACTGCTTCGCCGATATTTCCGCGGCCCGCGCGCTGTTGGGGTATGCGCCTAAAGTGCGATTCGCTGCGGGAGTGAAGAAGCTTGTCCACTGGTTGCGCGAGCAGCAACCGCAGGACCGCGCCGCGGAAGCGGTAGCCCAGTTGAGCAGTTTCGGGCTGACGGCGTGAGCGACGCGCGTCGGAAGGAATTATGAAGGCGCAGCAGCATCGTTCCGTGTTGATCTTCGGGGGAGCCGGCTTTATCGGCTGCAACCTGGCGCAGCACCTGCTCGAGTGGACTGACGCCACCGTCCACGTTTTCGACAATCTGAGTCGCAGCGGTGTCCATCGTAACCTGGAATGGCTGAGGAAGCTGGCGAGAGGCTCGCGCCGCCTGCGCGTCACCATGGGTGACGTCCGCGACGCCCGCCAGGTGGAAAGAGCCGTGGGGACGGCTACTGATATCTTTCACTTTGCCGCTCAAGTAGCCGTAACCACTTCCATCGCCGATCCGCTTCTGGACTTTGAAGTGAATCTGCGTGGCACCTTCAACATTCTCGATGCCGCGCGGCGCAGTGGCCACGATCCCTTTGTCCTCTTTACTTCGACCAACAAAGTTTATGGCGATCTGGGGCTTGGCCCGCCGGAAGCCCGGGCTAGCCGCTATTCATACCCAGGACTCGCCGGGGTCAGCGAATCGCAGGCGCTTGATTTTCAGTCGCCTTACGGCTGCTCCAAGGGTGCAGCCGACCAATATGTGCACGACTTCGCGCGCATTTATGGCCTGCCTACGGTCGTGTTCCGCATGTCTTGCGTCGCAGGCCCACGCCAGTTCGGCACGGAAGACCAGGGCTGGGTGGCGCATTTTCTCTATTCCGCGCTGCAACGCAAGCCAGTGGTTATCTATGGCGACGGCCGCCAGGTGCGCGACATCCTTTGCGTGCATGACCTGGTGCAGGCATTCGAAGCTGCTCGCCGCAACTTGCCGGCTACGGCTGGACAGGTTTACAACGTGGGCGGCGGCGCCGCAAACTCGCTCTCCCTGTTGGAACTGATCGACAGAATTGAGCTGTTGACAGGGTACCGGTTGCAATATGACACAGAGCCGGGCAGGCCTGGCGACCAACTATTCTATGTCACCGACTACAGCAAACTCCGCCGGCATACTGGCTGGAAGCCTGAAACCGATATCAACAAGACCCTTGAACTCCTCCAGCAGTTTTGGCAAGCGAATCAGCGAGCATTGGACTCCGGCCCGTCGCCGGCGCATGAAAAAACTGCAGCCTGGGTGCAGCTTTCCGGGAGAGCAGGATGAAGTTTGCCTTGGTCAATCCCAACTGGGATTTCAGCGGCTCCACTTACTTTGGCTGCCGCGATCCGCATGTTCCCCTGGAACTGTTGTTTGCAGCCGACCAAATCCTTGCTTCGGGGCACGAGGCGCTGGTCCTCGACGCGCATATGGACGGCCTGACACTCGCGGAAGCCGCTGGCTGGGCCGATGCTTTTGAGCCTGATTTTGTCGTCATCCCCACGGCGCCCACCTATCTCTTCTGGCGGTGTCCGCCTCCAGAGCTGCGCGTGCCCAAGGAGTGGGCGCGACGACTTTGTCCAGAAGCCGTGCAAGTGTTGATCGGACCGCATGCGTCGGCGACCCCGGGCGCAGTGATTAGGAAGACCGGATGCGGCGTCGCTATGCGCGGCGAACCCGACCAGACGTTGGCTGACCTGGCCACGCGGCCATGGAGCGAGATTGCCGGATGCTGTTTCAAAACAGACGATGGCGTCCACATCGCCGCCACGCCCGCAGTGGCCGATATGAAGGCCCTTGCCCCGCTGACTTTTGACGATTACAACATCGAGGCCCACGGCCATCGGCATCATGTATTCAACGGCGATCGCGGGCTGGGAGCGGAACTCGAGTTTGCCCGCGGATGTCCTTGGACCTGCACGTTTTGCAACAAGACCCTGTTCCGCAACAAATTCCGTGAACGCAGCGTGGAGACGGTGCTCCGGGAAGTAGATACGCTGATTGAACGCGGCGTCAGCTATGTCTATTTCATCGACGAAGTTTTCGGCGTCGGTCCGAACGTCCCCCGGCTACTCGAAGGTTTGGCGGAGCGCCCGGTGACGATCGGATTGCAGACCCGCATCGACCTCTGGGATGAGGAAACGCTTGATCTGCTTGGCCGGGCCCACTGCATCTCCCTGGAGTGCGGCATCGAATCCATCAGTGAAGAGGGGCGCGCCGAACTCAACAAAAACTGCCGCATTCCTACAGGCCGCATCACGGAACTGCTCTTGCTGGCGCGCCGCCGCATTCCCTGGGTGCAAGCAAACCTGGTGCTAACCGAGAACGATGATCGCGAACAGATCCGGACCTGGCAGACCCATTTGAAGTCGCAGGGCGTCTGGGTCAGCGATCCCGTGCCCATGTTTCCTTATCCAGGCAGCCCGCTGTACACGCAAACCTTCGGCTCCCCGCCCGATGATGAGGCCTGGGAACGTGCCCACCGCTACTACACGGCAACTTTTGGCCAACGCGGCTACAGCGACATTCAGGAAGCGAAGCCCGCACCGATCGAGGAATTGGAACATGCACATCCTAGTGACCACTGACACCGTCGGCGGTGTATGGACCTACACGAGGGAATTGGTGGCCGGGCTGCTGCAACGCGGCGTCAGGGTCACCCTGGTTAGCTTTGGCAACATCCCGTCGGACACCCAGGTGCACTGGATGGAAGAGTACCAGAGCTTGGGCAACAGCAACTTCGACTATCGACCGACAGGCTTCCGGCTGGAGTGGATGCACGATGCGCCCGAAGACATGGAAGCGTCTGCCGAATACCTTCGCAACGTGGTTGAGGAAACCAAACCGGACCTCCTGCACTCCAACCAGTTTTATTACGGGGCTCTGGATTGCGATGTGCCCCGCCTGGTAGTGGCCCATAGCGATGTAGTGAGCTGGTGGGTTGCGGTCCACGGCCAGCAGCCGCCGCAAAACCCTTGGCTCGAATGGTACCGGCAGTCGGTGACCCGCGGGTTGGCGCGGGCCACAGCCGTAGTGGCTCCGTCGCAATGGATGCTCGGCCAGATCGAGCGTCACTACCTGAAGCTTCAGCACAGTTGCGCAATTTATAACGGGCGGAGTCCACTCTTGTTCAATCCGCACAGCAGGAAAGACGGCCATATCGTGACTGTGGGCCGGCTCTGGGACCTTGGCAAGAACGTTCGCTTGCTGGTGCAGACCGAGATGCCTGCGCCGGTACGCGTGGTGGGCTCGGATCACCATCCGGACGGCAGAAGCAACGGGCTGATGGCCGGGGCACGCCCGAATGTCTTCGTGCAGCCACTGCAAGGTGAAAAGCAGATCGTCCAGATTTTTGGCCGGGCGGCGATCTACGCGGCCACCTCGCAATATGAGCCGTTTGGACTAGCGCCGGTGGAAGCTGCACTTTCTCGCTGCGCGATCGTGGCCAGCGATATACCGTCGTTTCGCGAATTGTGGGGCGGAGCAGCCCTTTTCTTCCGCAGCAACGATACCAGCGACCTGCGCAGCGCGCTGGAGCTTCTGGTGCGCGAGCAAGCCGTTCGTCGCGAGTACGCGAACTTGGCCTATGAGCGGGCGCGCCAGCGTTTTACCGCGGCCCGCATGGTGGATGAATACCTGGAGCTGTATGAGGCACTCAGCAGTCAGCATTCAGCATTCAGCCGCCGCGCGGTTGTCTTGCCATACCAGCCTTCTGATCGTGAAGGCAGTTCAGGGGCTGAATGCTGATTGCTGACCGCTGTTTACTAGAACCGGCATGAGACAGAAACTTAACATCGCGCTGTTCGCGCACTCGTTGGTTTCTGACTGGAACCACGGCAATGCCCACTTCCTGCGTGGCTTGATGCGCGAGTTGTCGCGCCTGGGACATGCCGTCCGCTGCTATGAGGAACTGGGTTGCTGGTCCCTTGCCAACTTGGTGAAACATGAAGGCGAGCGCGCCGTCGCTGCCATTGACGGTTTTCGCGCTGCGTATCGGGAGCTGGACGTCAGGTTCTACCGATCTTCTCATGAAAGCTTTCGTCCGTTTCTCCAGCACGAGCTTCGAGACGTGAACCTGGTGTTGCTCCACGAATGGAATTCGCCGTTTGTGGTCAACTGCGTGCTGGAGCTGAAAGCGCGATGCGGCTTCATCGCGCTGCTCTACGACAGTCACCACCGTGCCTACACCAGGGCCGGAGAAATCCTGCAGTTCAACCTGCATCAACTCGACGGCGTTCTGGCTTTCGGCGAAACGGTGCGCCGCATTTACGCGGACGGCTTCGGAGTGGCCCGAACCTGGACTTTCCACGAAGCTGCCGACGTGTCGCAGTTCCGTCCTCTCAAGCGCCCTAAAGAGATCGATTTGCTGTGGGTCGGCAACTGGGGTGACGACGAACGCAGCCGGGAGTTGGAAGAGTTCTTGATAGTTCCGGCCGCGTCCACTCCCCAGCGGCGCGTGGTGGCGCACGGCGTGCGCTATCCGGATGCGGGGCTGAAGAAACTGTTGCAGGCAGGCATCGAGTTCCGTGGATACTTGCCGAACCTGGCATCGCCTGAAATCTATGCTGCCAGCGCGGTGACGCTGCACGTTCCGCGCCGCCAATATACGAATGGGTTGAGCGGCATTCCGACGATCCGCGTGTTTGAGGCGCTGGCGTGTGGCGTGCCACTTCTGTGTTCGCCCTGGAACGACGAAGAACATCTGTTTACTCCAGGCCGTGACTATCTCGTGGTCCACGACAGCCAGGCGATGAAAGCAGAGTTGGAGCACCTGCTCGGAGACGAGACAGCGCGCCGCGAGCTTGCCGAACACGGGTTGAAAACGATCCGAGCACGTCATACTTGCGCCCATCGCGCCAAGCAGTTGATTTCTATCTGCGAAGAAGTTGCCGCATGAAGATTTTTGTTTTTGGGTCCAGCATTACGTCGTCGTATTGGAATGGCGCCGCCACGTACTATCGCGGTATCTACAAAGAGCTGCACGCCCTGGGGCACCAGATTACGTTTGCCGAGCCTGACGCGTTTGGCCGGCAGCAAAAACGCGACCTCGAAGACTTTTCTTACGTCAGTTCCATCGTCTACCGAACGGAAGATGACCTGCCTGCGTTGCTGGCGCAAGCCCGCGCCTGCGACCTGGTCATCAAACACAGCGGTGTCGGCGTGTTCGACGAGCTGCTTGAAGAGCGAGTGCTGGACTGCGGGACAGGGAAAACTCGCGTTGCCTTCTGGGACGTGGATGCCCCCGCAACTCTGGCGCGCGTGCAGGCCAATGCCAGCGATCCGTTTCTACCCCTGATTCCCAAGTACGATTTCATTTTCACGTACGGCGGCGGCTCACCGGTGGTGGATCACTATCTGCGGCTTGGGGCCGCCAATTGTTACCCGATCTATAACGCCCTCGATCCGGAAACGCATTTTCCCGTACGCCCTGACCCGGACTTGTTGTGCGATTTGGCCTTTGTGGGTCATCGTTTACCCGACCGCGAATGGCGCGTGGAAGAATTTTTCCTCCGCGCCGCCATGCTGGCGCCAGACCTGCATTTTGTTCTCGGCGGCGAGGGCTGGTGGAGCAAACCGGTGCCGGATAACGTCCGCTGGATCGGCCACGTGAACACGCGTGACCACAACCGCGTCAATTGTTCCGCGCGCATGGTTCTCAACATCAACCGGGACGCCATGGCCGGCGCCGGTTTTTCCCCGCCCACACGCTTCTTTGAAGCTGCCGGCGCCGGTTCGTGCTTAATCACCGATTGCTGGAGGGGAATCGAGATTTTCTTTGCCCCGGGCAGGGAACTGCTGGTTGCGGCCCGTGCCGAAGACGTCGTCGAATATCTGAGAAATTACGGGCGTGAGGAGATTACGGCCATCGGCCACGCCATGCGACAACACGCTCTACACGAGCACACGTACCGGCTGCGCGCACAGCAGGTCGATACAATCGTGGCCCAGGCCGCCATGCTCACTCGGACCGCCTGAGGGCGCAAGACTGATTATGAAGATCATCATCTTCGGATTGTCGATCACCTCGTCGTGGGGCAACGGTCACGCGACAACCTATCGTGCGCTTTGTCACGCGCTCTATCGCCGAGGCCACCGGATGGTGTTCTTCGAGCGCGACCAGGAGTGGTACAGAAATAACCGCGATCTGGCCGATCCCCAGTATTGTGACGTCAGAATATTTGACGATTGGAAACAAGCGGTGCCCATGGTCCGCGCCGAGCTCCACGGCGCCGACATGGCAGTCGTGGGATCGTACTTTCAGGATGGCATCGCGGCACTGGACGAAGTGCTCGACTCAAGGGTGGCAGTCAAGGCGTTTTACGATATCGATACGCCGGTGACCCTCGGACGCCTGCGAGAATCCGGCGCCACGGAGTACCTGCTGGCACGCTGTATTCCCGAGCTTGACGTCTACTTCAGTTTCACCGGTGGCCCAATCCTGAAGGAGCTGGAGGCCGGGTTCGGGGCGGTTTCTGCGGTGCCGTTGTACTGTTCTGTCGATCCTGAAAAACATCGCGAACCCGAGGCGCGACGCACGTTCGAATGGGACCTCAGTTATATGGGCACATACGCGCCGGACCGCCAGCCTAAGCTGGAAGCTTTGTTGTGCGGGCCTGCACGCCAGCTTCAGCAGAAGAGATTCATTGTTGCCGGGCCGCAATATCCTGCGTCCCTTGCGTGGCCGGACAATGTGAAACGCGTCATGCACTTAAGCCCGCGTCATCACGCCGGGTTCTATGGTTCGTCGCGCTTGACATTGAATGTGACACGGCGCGAGATGGTGATGGCCGGTTACTCGCCGTCCGTACGGTTGTTTGAAGCCGCGGCCTGCGGCACACCGATCGTCTCCGACAATTGGCCCGGTTTGGAGACTTTTTTCACCGCCGGCAAGGAAATCCTGTTGCCTGGGGCTAGCGAAGATATGCTGCGCTATATCGCGGACTTCGATGACGCTGAACTGTGGGGGATCGGCCGCGCCGCTGGCGAACGTGTGCTGGCCGCGCACACCAGCGATATCCGCGCCGCCGAATTCGAGCGCGCTGCCGAAACCGCGCTCCACAAACCAGGCACACCGGCTGCCCTGGCGGCGCAGAGCTAAGCCGCTTTGAATAATTGCGGAATTTGGTAACCGCGGAATAGCAAGCCAGAGCCCGAGCGGCTTGGCAATTGCCCATGAGCCAATGAACGAATTACCAAATTCTCTCTAGTTCCATCGGCCCTGGCCATCCGAGGCGGAAAGTTCTGTACTGAATTCAATCGGGGGCAAATCCAGAGCCGCGCGATTTGGACAAACATTGCGGGATAATCGCGCATCTTAAGCAGTGTTATCCCCTAGAGCCAAATGAGAATCGCCCTCGTCGCGCCGCCGTTTATTACTGTCCCGCCCAAAAAATACGGAGGAACAGAGTTGTTCGTTGCTGAATTGGCGGTTGCCCTGCAGAATGAAGGGATTGACGTGACGGTGTACGCCAACGGCGAATCCACCGTGGATGCTCCCACGCGATGGTACTACGAAAAGGCCGACTGGCCCCTCTGCGAGGAGGTGGAAGCCAGCCTGAAGGGGCTCAATCATTCAGCTTGGTCCATGAAGGATGCGGATGGAGATGCCGACATAATCCATCTGAACAATGCCCCGGGATTAAGCGTGGCCAGGTTTGTGGACGCGCCCTTGGTCTACACCGTGCATCACGCATTCGATTCTGCGCTCGCCAACTTCTATCAGGACTTTCCCGGCGTTTCGTTCGTCACCATCAGCCGATTTCAGCAAAGCAAATTTGCGATGCCGCGCATGCGGGCGGTCCATCACGGCATCAACCTCCTGCGTTACCGGTTGCAGGAGCGAAAGAAGCCGTATTTGTGTTTCCTGGGACGGATAGCGCCGACCAAAGGCACACACCTCGCCATTACGATTGCTAGAAAAAGCGGTGTACCACTAAAGATCGCGGGCGAAATCCAGCCCTGTTATCGCGATTATTGGCAAACAGCGGTGAAGCCCCACGTGGATGGAAAGTTCATTGAATATGTTGGAGACGTTGCGCTGGCGGAGAAGAATGAGCTGCTGGGGAACTCTCTGGCGATGTTGTTTCCCATCCAATGGGAAGAGCCCTTTGGATTGGTGATGATCGAAGCGATGGCGTGCGGAACTCCAGTGCTGGCATTGCCCGGGGGCTCAGTGGAGGAAGTGGTGAAGGAGGGAGTCAGCGGTCACGTGCGACGCACTGTGGACGAACTGGCGCAATGCGCGTGCAACCTGGCGTTCGATGCCAAGGTCGTTCGCGATTATGCAGAGCGGTATTTCTCGGCGCAGCGCATGGCCCGTGATTACATCCAGTTGTACGGTGAACTGGCTGGCGACCAGGCTGATCCCGCGGTGGAGGGTCTTGTTGCCTGATCGGCGTCGCGCGGCGCCACACGATTCCATAAGATGAGCCAAACAACATGAGCGCAAAGGTGACGATTCCACAAGAGGACTTGGTGGAAATTCCCGCGCCGTATCCTGAGCCGCGGATTGCGTACCAGAACGCCGAGCCGCGCAAGGTCAACAACCTCACCTTGATTGACGGCAAGACTTTTCTCTCGACCACCCTTGCCGGCGACATCATGCCTCCCGGCGCGCCTGATGTCGGATTTTTCTATGATGACACGCGCTTTCTCAGCCGGCTGGAACTCCGCGTCGGCGGTTATCGCACAGTGGTGTTGTCGTCGAGCACGGAGCGCACATTCCTCTCGCAGATCGAGCTCACCACCGGACAAAACACCATCCGCGAGACGTACGATATACCCGAACATACTGTCCACATTCGCCGCGAGCAGCTGCTGGCTTCGGACACCTTTTACGACTATCTGACGTTCGAGAACTTCAACTTCCACGAAGTGGCACTGGACATTGAGCTGGCTTGCGAAGCCGACTTTATGGACGTCTTCCAGGTGCGCGGTGTTGCGCGTGAGCACCTGGGACACTATTTTCAACCCGTCGTGAATCGCGGGTCGATTATCTTCCACTATCGTGGCCTCGACGGCGTGCCGCGCGAGACGCTGATCCGCTTCTCGCCCGAGCCGGAAACTGTGGTAGGAACCGTCGCGCATTGGCGGCTGAAGCTCCCGCCGCTCAAGCGCTTCCAATTGCAGGTGAACGTGATTCCCACGGTAGAGGGGAAGCTTTGCCGCGCTGGGCGCGCGGACTTCGACAACCAGGTTCGCCAACGCCGCGACGCGTACGCTCAGTGGGAAATGCGAACCACCCATTTCAATTCCAGCAACAGCATCTTTGACCAGATGGTGGGAAGCGCAAAGAGCGACTTCCACGCGCTGCAGATTCCTGAAGGCAAAGACCATGTGATCGCCGCGGGGATCCCCTGGTTCGCAACCTTGTTCGGCCGCGACTCCTGCATCGCGGCGTTTCAATCTCTTCTGCTAAGCCCGCAGCTCGCAGTGGAAACCCTGCGCGTGCTCGCCCGTTATCAAGGTACAAAAAAGGATGACTGGCTCGACGAAGAGCCAGGGAAAATCCTGCACGAATTCCGCGAAGGCGAGATGACGCGCGCGGGCGAAATACCTTTCAGCCCGTATTACGGAGCCATCGATTCCACGCCATTGTGGCTCATCCTTCTGAGCGAGACGTTCAACTGGACGGCCGACGAACAACTTGTGCACGACATGCTGCCTCACGTTTACCGTGCGCTCGAATGGATCGACACTTGCGCCGACCTCGACGGCGATGGTTTCGTCGAGTATCTTCGCCGCTCGCCGCGCGGTCTGGCCAATCAAGGATGGAAAGATTCCTGGGATGCGATTCTGCATCGCGACGGAGAGGTCGCACAAGCCCCGATCGCCCTAGCTGAAGCGCAGGGCTATGTTTACGAGGCGAAGTATCGAATGGCAACCTTGCTGCGCGCGTTTGGCGATACGCGTACCGCCGACAAACTCAAAAAAGAAGCCGCAGAGATGGCCAAGCGATTTGAAAAAGCTTTCTGGATGCCTAGCCGTGGTTTTTACGCTCTGGCGCTTGACGCGGAAAAGAAGCAGGTCCAGGTCATTTCCTCCAACCCCGGGCATCTTCTGTTCACGCGCATGCTGCCCGTGGAGCGCGCGCGCACCGTTACCGAGCGCTTTATGCGGCCGGACATGTTTACAGGCTGGGGTTTTCGTACGCTCTCGCAGGAAGAGCGGTGTTTCAATCCGCTCAGTTACCACCGCGGCTCGGTGTGGCCGCATGACAACTCCATCGTGGCGCACGGCATGGCGCTGTACGAGTTCCGTGATCCCGCGCTGCGCCTCTTCAACGCGCTCTTTGAGGCGGCACTCACCTTCCGCGACTACCGCTTGCCCGAACTCTTCTGCGGTCTCGAGCGCCGCGACTCCGACCAGCCGGTGCAGTATCCCGTCTCCTGCTCGCCCCAGGCTTGGGCTTCCGGCGCCGTTTTTCTTCTGCTCACCTCCGTGCTCGGTATCCGACCCAGCGCACCGCGAAAAGAGTTGAACATCGTCAGCCCGGCCCTGCCTCCATTTCTCGATCACCTCAACATCCGCAACCTGCGCGTCGGCCAAAGCCGCGTGGATCTCGACTTCACCCGCCGCGGCGACCGCACGTTCTGCAACGTGGTTGACATCCAGGGCGAAAAGCTTCTGGTCAACGTCGCGTTTAAGAAGAGATGATTGTTCGCTTCGGACGTTGTTCGCGTTGGACAGCCCACGTCGAAGGCTGCGAAATCGCGTCCCTTTAGAAGTTGGTAATTGGGTAAGCTGGTAATTTGGAAGGAAGGGCTTCGCAGTGTGTCAATTCCAACTTACCAACTTACCCAGTTACCAAGTCTCTTCGTCTCTTGCAGGAGCCTTCTTGACCATTTACATTGTTGGATCAACACCAACAAACTAGCGGAGACATTCAATGGCTATCAAAATCCTGATCAAGCCGAACGGGCCGTACGTTGTCAGCGGCGACCTGAACCAGGTCGAAATCACCGACATCCACGGCAACAAGTACGACATCACCGGTAAAGCGGCCGTGGCGTTGTGCCGCTGCGGCGGTTCAGTTAATAAACCCTTCTGCGACGGTACCCACTCCAAGATCGGTTTCCAGGCTGCCGAAGCCGCGGTCAAGAAGGAAGGCTGACAGATCCGCCGTAACAGCGCGCCGGGAGTCATCTTGGGAGACTCTTCCAATCCATGCAAAACATGAAGGGCAAAGTTGTCGTCATCACTGGGGCCACTTCGGGGATCGGGCAGGTGGCGGCGGAGGAGTTGGCCGAGATGGGAGCCCGCATCGTGCAAATCGCGCGCGACCGCGAGCGCGGCGAAGCAGCGATGAAGCGGCTCCGGGAGCGTTCGCCGACGGTCGAGCATAGCATTTACTACGCCGATCTTTCCCGGCTCAGTGAGATGAGAAGAATCGCGGGTGAGATTGCGGCGGCAGAACCGCGTATCGATGTGCTGATCAATAACGCCGGCGCCATCTTCAGTACACGCCAGGTTACGGAAGACGCCCTGGAGCGGACTTTCGCGCTCAACCACATGTCCTACTTCATGTTGGGCCACGGCTTGCAGGAGCGCTTGCTGGCTTCGGCGCCTGCCCGCATTGTAAACACTGCGTCGGACGCCCACGAAGGCTTTACGCTCGATTTCAACGACTTGCAATCGGAAAAGGCGTACCAGGGCGACTTCTGGGAATGGATGCGCTATGGAGGGCCGGCCTTCAAGGTCTATGGCCGTTCCAAGCTGTGTAACATCCTCTTTACGCGCGAACTGGCTCGGCGTCTTGCCGGCACGGGCGTGACCGCCAACTCTCTGCATCCCGGTTTTGTGGCCACGCGTTTCGGGGATCAGACCGGAGGACTGCTCTCCTTCGGCATTCGCTTGGCCAAGCGTTTCGCGCTCACGCCGGAACGCGGAGCTGAAACGCTGGTGTATTTGGCTTCTTCGCCTGAGGTGACCGCCGTGACCGGCGAGTACTTCCACAAGTGCCGTCCATCGACACCCAACCGAGAGGCCCAAGACGACGCCAAAGCAAAACGATTATGGAAAGAGACGGCCGACCTCGCGCACGTGAGCGATTAGAGCGCTTACTTCGCAGCTTTGATGTAAGCTGAATCCCCATGTTCATTGCCCGTTGGTTCATCGCACTCTGCTTCTTGTTCGGGGCGCAGACGCAACTGCCGGAGTGGTGCCGCAGTCTTCCGCGTCCCGAGTACAGAAACCTGGAACGTGTTGCCGTCTCCGACAAATGGTTTGAGGTCTACCGCATTCGTCCTGGCGTTTTTGCCATTTATGAGCCGCACCAGTCGGAAGAGGTGATCTCCTATCTGATCATGGGACGCAAAAAAGCCTTGCTCTTCGATACCGGCATGGGAATCAGCGACATCAAGAAGGTGACAGCCGAGCTCACGGGCCTGCCGGTAAGCGTGGTGAATTCCCACACGCATAATGATCACGTCGGCGACAACTGGCGCTTCAGCGAAGTCTACGGCATGGACACCGCGTTTACCCGCGAGGACGCCCGAGGCTCCAGAGCCGACGCGCAGAAGGAAATTGCACCTGGCGAAACCTGCGGGGAACTTCCTCGTGGTTTCAACCCAACAACCTATTCGACCAAGCCTTTTCGTATCACCCACTGGCTGCATGACGGCGACAAGATCGATCTGGATGGCCGTGTGCTCCAAGTGATCGCCACGCCCGGGCATACCCCGGATTCCCTGATGCTGTGGGACGAAGCCAACGGCCTGCTCTTCACCGGCGACATGTATTATCCCGGTCCGATCTTCCTGTATCGTCCGGAGACCGACCTGGATGCTTACGTGGCGTCTATAACGAAAGTCGCGGCGCTGGCTCCACGGCTCAAGCTGCTGCTGCCCGCCCACAACGTCCCTGTCGCCGGGCCATCTGATTTGGCGCGGGTGGTCGAAGCCATGCAACAGGTTCGGGAGAAAGCGGTCAAGCCGGTTCCCCACGACACGCGCTGGGAATACAAATTCCCCGGTTTTTCATTTCTGATGCGCGAGTAGGCCCCTCGGGTCTATGGCGGTTGCGCGAGCCGAACGCCGGCGACAGCGCCTTGCCAGAGCTTGAAAGCTTCTGATACGCGGGGGCTGGCAGTGTCACTATCAGATAGACCTTTCGAGGCCGGAACGAGACCGGTTCCAATGTAGAATTGTGCGGCAATTCTGAAGGGCCAGGGTAGGGTGAAGAAGGATTGGGCACCGACGCAAGACGCCTTTCGGCATTTCCTTGATTGGTTGGACGAAGGCGTCGATTCCGGCGGCGAGAAATACCTCGAGATGCGCCGAAGGCTTTCCCTCTACTTTGACCGAAAGAACTGTCTCTCGCCTGACGATCTGGCTGACGAAACGCTGAACCGTGTCGCGAGAAAACTCCAGGAACAAGGTTCCATTACGGATCTTTCCCCAGCCCACTATTGTTATGTGGTTGCCAAGTTTGTCTTCTTGGAGTATCTCCGTGGGGCTCAGCCGGCCCAGACAAGTTTCGAGGAGCCTGCGCACTCCGCCGTCCAAACGGGTTTATCGAGCAGTCCCCAAAAGGATTCGGAAGCTCAGGCGCGAGAGAAGCTGCATAAGTGTCTGGAGCATTGTTTGGCCCAATTGCCGGAGAAGGACCGCGAACTCATTCTCGAGTACTACCGGGGTGAACAACGGACCAAGATCGAGGGCCGTTGCCGATTGGCGGAACGTTTGGGGCTTTCCATGAATGCCTTGAGCATCCGGGCGTGCCGGATCCGCGACAAGCTGGAAGTGTGCCTCATAAAGTGTTGCCGTGAGACATGAAGTACTATTGCAGGTTTGGTCTTATATATGAAGAGGCATGACGTTGAGGCATGATGTTACTGAAGAGGCATGATGTCTTCGCAGGATAAAGGTGCGCACGATGATCAACAATTGACCCGCTATCTCCTGGGGGCGTTGCCCGCGGAGGAAGCCGAGCGGCTGGATCAGTTGAGCATCGTCGATGAAGAGCTGGCGGCGCGCCTGAGCGCCGTTGAATACGACCTTGTGGATGCCTATGTGAGGGGCGAGGCCAGAGGAGAGGATCTGGCGCGGTTTGAATCGTTTTACCTGTCCTCTGCGAAGAGGCGCGAGAAAGTGCAATTTGCACGCGCGCTGCTGGAGAGAGAAGGCGGAGCCGCAACCGCGCCGGCGACGGTGATCCGGACGGTCGTTTCGCCCGCCAGAGAACCCGGCAAGAAACCATCTCCCAGACGATCTGGATTCTCGCCGTCCGCCTTCCAGTGGGGATTTGCCGGCGCAGCGGCGGTACTGATGTTGGTAGCAGGGTACCTGCTGTTGGACAACCTGCGATTACATCGGCAAATGAGCGAGACTCGTGCTCGCCAATCGGAGTTTGACCGGCGGGAACGGGATTTGCGAAGCGAACTAGACCAACAGCGCACCGCCAACGCACAGGCGCAGCAAGAGTTGCAACGACTCCACGGCTTGCAGAGCGGCCTTGACCAAATCACGGCCGTTCCCCTTGTTCTGTTGCCACCCAGCAGAGGTGTTTCTGCAATGCCAACCGTTTCCATCAGGGCGGGAACGGACCTGTTAGTGCTGCTCCTGACGCTCGAGTCAGACGACTTCCCCGTGTACCGCGTCGTGCTTAGAGATCCTGCAAACAACCAGGTCCTGTGGCGAAGCGCAAATATGACCTCGACATCGGCCGGAGAGAAGAAAGCCGTTTCGGTCAGCATTCGCGCCGGCCTCTTGAAGCAGCAAAATTACATCGCGGAACTGACGGGAATTCCTGCCCGGGGCAATCCGGAGCTTATTGGAGGTTACTCATTTCGGGCGGTGCTAAAATAGCGCCCATTTCAGCGCGCCCTTCGCAGTTGTTGGCAAGGTAGATTCACCATGATGCGAGGCTCTACTCGAACTTGGGCACGAGGCGCCCTCATTCTTTGCCTGTCTATTGCAGGAGGGGCATATCCTGTGCCGGCTGTTACTCAGGCGCAAAACTCGGGTGGCGCACAAAATGTCCCCTCTCCCCAGCCCTTAACACAACCTCCCGCGGCGCAGAATTCACCAGAGGTAACTACGCTGGAGCTCGGCAAGCCGATCGAGCGCGAACTGGCAGGTGGGCAAAGACACATCTATGCGGTCCCAATGTCCCCGGGCCAATACATGAAAGTAGAGGTTACAGATAGGGAAACGGATGTAGGCGTGTTGCTGCAAGCGCCTGACGGGCAGACGCTGCCTTATTGGATTCCTCGGGGATGGAAACAGCGAAAAGAAGTCGGACAGTCTGTCGAATTGGCTGGCCTCTATAAGCTCGTTGTCTATGCGATGGAGAAAGCCTCGCCGGGTCGCTATGAAATCCGGTTGGTCGAACTGAGGCCTGCCACCGAGAGGGAGCGCGCCCTGCACCAGGCTAATGACTTCTACAAACAGTATGCGCGTCTCAAAGATGAAGGAAAGGACCTTGAGGCGCGTGCCGCACTTCTGCAGTGTCTTGAAATCCGCGAAAAGGAATTGGGGCCTGATCATCTTGCCGTAGCTGACACTCTCGGGTTTGTGTCCACGAGCTATGCAAGTACGGGTGATTATGCCAACGCCGAGTTGTATCAGCTACGTGCCGTGAGAATCAAAGAGAAGGCGCTGGGGCCCGACGATCCAGCGGTGGCCGAAGAGCTCGCTGGGCTTGGTGTGATGTACCGTGACAAGAACGACTATGTTAAGGCCGAGGAGGTGCAACGAAGGGCCTGGAGCATTCTGGAAAAAGCGCAATTGACGGGGACAACCACGGCCGCCTTATTACTCCAAAATCTCGGTGGCGAAGAATTTGACATGGGACACTATCAAAGCGCTGAGGACTACTACCAGAGGGCACATGCCGTTTTGCAAAAAACATTCGGGCCGGATCACTTTCATCTCGCATCTTCCTTCACCTTCTTGGGGCGCGTTGCCTATCTCCAGGGTGACTATGCCAAGGCTGAAACCTTGTTTCAAAAGGCACTGACCTTGGCCGAAAAGAGCCTAGGCTCTGATCATTCGGTAACCACAAAGTACCGGAACGATGTAGCCATGGTGTATTGCACTACAGGTGACTATGCACGTGGCGAGGCATTGTACGAGAAATCCTTGGCCGCACATGAGCAAAGGGGATCCATGAGCTACCCTGCGGTGCCGATCACTTTGTTCGGCCTGGCGCGCTGTTTGGCGGCTCAGGGCAATTGGCCGGAAGCCGTCAAGTTCCAATCCCAGGCGAGCGAGATCGCGGAACACTACGTCGCCATCAACATCGCGACGGGATCCGAACGCGAGAAGCAGGCATTCCTTGCTGACTTGTCGCTTCGGGCATCGCGCAATATTTCATTGCAAACTCAACTTGCCCACGGTGACCCAACCGCACTTGATCTTGCCGTAACAACGGTCCTGCAAAACAAGGGTCGCGTTCAGGATGCCGTATCGAACAGCCTCAGCGCGTTGCAGCAACGCCTTGGCCCGCAGGATGATCACAAGCTGCTCGAACAATTGAGAGATCTAAATTCGCGACTGGCGAAGCTGGTCCTGAACGGGCCGCAGAGGATGACGCCGGCAGATTATCAGCAAAGAATCAAGGCGCTGGAAGATCAACGCGAGCAACTGGAAGCGGAAATGAATCGCCGGACTGCCGGGTTTTATGAAGGCCAGAAGCCAGTCACGCTCAGCGCAATCCAGGCAGCCATCCCGGAAAACGGAGCCCTCATTGAGTTTGCTGTTTACCAGCCTTTTGATCCCAAGGCCCCGGACAATGAGAACGCATACGGTACGCCGCACTACGTTGTCTACGTTGTCCGAAATCAGGGTGAAGTGCAATGGCAAGACCTGGGCGAGGCGCGGGCCATCGACGAAGCTGTTGACAGACTGCGGCAAGCTCTACGTGATGCGCAGCGCCAAGATGTGCGACAGCTGGCGCGGGCGGTCGACGTCCAGATCATGCAACCGGTGCGTGCGCTGGCCGGCGATGCCAGGCATCTGCTGGTCTCCCCGGATGGCGAGCTGAACCTGATCCCGTTTGAGGCGCTGGTTGACGAGC
>DATFQZ010000108.1:0-2722 GCA_035263765.1 Candidatus Angelobacter sp.
AATGATGGTCGTCCCGACGCACAGGGCCACCGTCGCCAGCAACTGATTGCAGATGCCGAAGAGCGGCCAGAGCGTATTGATCCCGCCCAGAGGATCGCGAATGCCCTGCCAGAGAAAATATCCCCAGGCAGCGACAACCACTGCACTTGTCGAGACAATGCTGGGATACCAACTGGTGCGGCCCATGGGCTTCCACACGTGCCCGAGCGCGTCCTGGAGCATGAAACGTGCGACGCGGGTGCCGGCGTCAAGCACGGTGAGAATAAACAGCGCCTCAAACATGATGGCGAAGTGGTACCACAGGGCCATCACGCGCGTGCCGCCGAGCGAGTCGGAGAAAATCTTGGCCATGCCCAGGGCAAACGCGGGCGCACCTCCGGTGCGGAAGAAGAGCGTCTTCTCACCGACATGCTGGGCCAATTGCGCCATCTGGTCGGCAGTCACCGGAAAACCCCACTGGCTGATGGTTGCGACGGCGGCCGTAGTTGATCCGCCCACCATCCCCGCTCCGCTGTTGACGGCAAAGTACGTCCCCGGCTGGAGTGTGCAGGCCGCAATCATGGCCATGATGCCGACAAATGACTCCGCCATCATAGCGCCGTAGCCCACCATGCGCGCCTGCGGCTCGCGCGCAATCAGCTTGGGCGTGGTGCCGCTGGAGATCAGGGAATGAAATCCGCTGATGGCGCCGCAGGCGATGGTGATGAACGCGAACGGAAAGAGATTGCCGGCAAAGACCGGGCCGCTGCCGTCCATGAAGCGCGTGAGACCGGGCATCTGCAGCGTAGGACGGACAAGAATGATTCCCAGAGCAAGAACCGCGATGGTGCCCAGCTTAACGAAGGTGCTCAGGTAATCGCGCGGCGCGAGCAGCAGCCAGACGGGCAGCGCTGAAGCCGCGAAACCATAGACCATGATGAGAATCGCAAGTGCCGCTGCGCTCAGGGTGAACAAAGGCGCTGCGCCCGCGGAGTGTGAGATCCACTGCCCGCCGAAGATCGCCAGCACCACCAGCAGAAAGCCCAAGATGGAAGCTTCGAGAACGCGCCCCGGGCGCAGGTAACGAAGGTAGACACCCATTAGGAGCGCGATAGGAATCGTCATGGCGATGGTGAAGACGCCCCAAGGACTGTCCTTGAGCGCGTTGACGATAATCAGCGCCACCACTGCCAGCAGAATGATCAGAATGCTCAGCACGGCGATGAAGGCCACCGTACCTGCGATCTTGCCGATTTCTTCGCGCGCCATCTGGCCGAGGGATTTGCCGTCGCGGCGCACAGAGAAAAGAAGAATCACAAAATCCTGCACGCAACCGCCGAAGACCGCTCCCACCAGGATCCACAACGTCCCGGGCAAAAAGCCAAACTGCGCAGCCAGCACCGGACCTACCAGCGGACCCGGCCCGGCGATGGCGGCGAAGTGGTGTCCGAAGACCACCCACTTGTTGGTGGGCATGAAGTCGCGTCCGTTCTCCAGGCGCTCGGCCGGAGTCGCGCGCAGGGCGTCGAGCGAGAGGACCTTGGCAGCAAGAAACTTCGAGTAAAACCGATACCCGATCGCGTACGTGCAGACAGCCGCCACCACCAGCCACGTGGCGCTGATGGCTTCATGGCGATGCCAGGCAATGGCGCCGAAGGCCAGCGCGCCCGCCGCCGACACCGCCAGCCAGAGAAAGACCTTGGCGATTCTCATTGAAACGTTCTCCGGGAGTTTTCGTGACGGCTATTCTGCCGGAGCCGGAATCAATGTGCAATTGGTTTCAGTCTATTAAGGCTGATGTTAAGGTGTTCCAAGGGGGGAGCTGATGGAAGGCAACGCCAAAACGAGCTTGGTGATAAGCCGGATTCTAGTGACGTTCGGCACTTTGCTTATCGGTTTGCTGGTTCTTGCGTTTGTTCCCTTTGAACGCGGTCATAAAATAGGTGCAAATACATCTGCGGCAGCAAGTTCACTTCGCACAATTTATCTTTCAAGCCAGGTTTATGCGGAAAAGCATCCGCAGCAGGGATACGCTCGGAACCTGAGCGAGCTTGCGGGCCACCCTAACGCCGGGGGTGGGGAAGATGCGTTAATTGATTCGGTCCTGGCTTCGGGTCAAAAGGTCGGCTACAGATTCACATACAGTTCCCAAAGCACCAAAGGCGATGGGCAGATCGATGCTTTTCAAGTCACGGCCGCCCCGCTCGTAGCGGGCAAGACCGGAACGCATCATTTCTTCGTCGATCAGACCGGCGTGATTCGAATGTCAGATGTTGGCCCAGCCGACTCATCCGGTGTGCCACTTCAATAGAAAGTCCAATCGACAGGCTCAAAAGCGTTTCAAGCTAGCGTCCCCGGGGATCGCGAGGCTCTGATGGAAAGGATCGCTTCGTGACTCTTTGAGGTTTCAAGCGCCGGTAGGCGCGACCAGAGGGTAGCCCACACTGAAGGCGAACGCAGCGAAGCCGGAAGTGTGGGTGAGCGGTTAAAAGATTTCAGCCCCGGAGGGGCGGCACAGCGACGCTCTTTGTGTCGCCCCTCTGGGGCTCGCGATCATGTTGGCCCGGGACCCACCCTTCCCGGCTCGCGGCTCTCGCCGCTCCGCCTCCAGGGTTGATTGGATAAAAACGAAAGCCCCGTCCTCAGCAGTTATTCTTGGTTTGAAGACAAAGAAAGCTGGGGAGGAAGGAGCCTTCGATGATCATTATAGGTTGTGATTTTCATCCCAGCTGGCAAGTAATTG
>DATFQZ010000109.1:0-3464 GCA_035263765.1 Candidatus Angelobacter sp.
GAGCGATGAGCCGGTGGATATAGGAGGCGGTCGCGAGCGGCGGCGCTTGCGAGCGCAGCCGCGACATCCAGGTGAGAATGTGGGGCTCACGGCGCAATTGGTCCAGGCGGTTCACCTTGGGGTATTCGGCGCCGAGATAGCCCAGGAAATTGCGAGCAGTCCCACCGTAGTGACGAGTGGTTTCTGGACTGAGTGCGACGCTGAAGGAATCGACGGCGCGGTGGAAGACAAAGGCCAGAGGATGTTGGAGCAGAGGGCGGCGTGCGCGGTTCATGGGGAGGTCACCGGAAGCGGACGAATGCGCTGCGCCACGGCGCGCGCATACTGAAGGTAGACATCTTGTGGAGTGAGCTGCACATAGCGCAACGTAGTTTGGATGTCAGCGTGACCCATGAGCTGCATGAGTGCGGGCAGGCTCATACCGGCGCGGATCATGTCTGAGGCAAAGGTATGTCGAAACCGATGCGGGTTGGCAAGCTGGATGCCGGTGGTCTGGCGATGGTAGCGGAATAAGGAACGTAATCCCGCGGGGGTCATGCGGGCTCCCCGCGCGGGGCCTTTCAGCAAGACGAACAGTGCAGCGCTGCAAGGATTGGGCCGTTCCAGCCGCAGATAGTGATCGAGCAATTGAGTCGTTTCTGGCGCCAGCGGGAGGAGACGAAGTTTGTTGCCTTTACCGTGAACGCGAAGCTGGGCTTCGGAAAGCAATGCGTCGTCCCGATTCAAAGCCAATACTTCGGCGGACCGCAGCCCATGCAAGAGCATCAAGGCTACGATGGCCAAGTCACGCGAAGTGCGGAAACTGGACCAGAAGCGCGCGACTTCATCCACCGAGAGCGGCACAATGTTGCGTTTCGGCACCTTCACTCGCAACCGGCTCATCGCCACCCGGGGACGGCCCAGGCCCATCGGCCTGCGCCGCAAGAACGCTTGATGAAAGCCGCGGGCGATCTGACAGGGAGCCTCAGGGAACTCGTTGCGGAGGGCGCGCTCGGCGACGGCGACGCGGTCATTGATGGTGGAAGGGGAAGGCCGAGGTTGTCGGCTGGACTGGAAGCGCACATAATCCAGGAGTGTGGACTGGGTCAGGTCACGCTCCCTGACGTCGCCGGTGTGATGAACACTCTCCCACCAGCGCACAAAGTACAGCAGGTTGTGAGCGTAGAGGCGCAAGGTGGTATCCGCTAAGCCGCGGACATATTCACGGTCCAGGTAACGATGGACCCAGCCGACCTCCTGGTGGGTGGTTTGTTCAACAACGCGAACGGGACTTTGTGCTGTGTTGGAGGTCTGCTGGTAAATCACCTGGAACTTCATGGCTGAGCGGCCTCCAGGAGAGAGTGGAACTGTCGCGCATCACCGCCCTGAACAAAGAAGGAGTTCGGATCATGGCCATCGGGCAGGAGGACGCGGCGAGTGGCGATGCCTTGTGCCCGGAGACGATGGGCTAATTGCTCGGAGGCTTGTTGGCCGCGGCCATTGGCATCGACATCGAAGGTGAGGAAAATGGTGCGCCAGCCCTCGCCGAGCTGTCGAAACGGGCAGGCGTTGAGATGGGCGCCCATCGAGCAGGTGACGTTACGAAACCCGGCCTGCCACAATACGGCATAGTCAAACAGTCCCTCGACGAGAATCACCTCAGGGTATTGCCGAACCTGCTCCCAGGCCTAGAGGCCACCCTTGGAGCCCGGGAGGAATCGATGAGCGCAGGCGGCATCGATGCTGCGTCCGTAGAGGTTGACAATGCGCCCTGCTTGGCAGCACGGGAAAACGACGCGCCGGTAAAAGGCGTCGCAGTCCTGCCGGTTGAGCAGGCCGAGACGCCGCAGGAGATCGAAAGAATGGCCTTGCGCCGTCAGGTGACGGCGCAGGCTCGCGCCGGAGGCGTAACCAATCCGCAAGTCTTGGATCGAGGCGGGATTGTGCAGTCCGCGGTGCTTAAGATAGTGCAGCGCCTCGGGGTAGCGATCCAGTTGCTGTTGATAGAAAGTGGCGGCTTGCTCGAGCACGGCGGCAGGGTCGGCTGGAGGAGCGCTTTGCTCCTGGAGATAAGTGAGGCTTTGGTGGAAGGACAGATGGCGGGACAACTGGACAAAGCGAAGGAGGTCGCCACCCTGGCCGCAGCCGTGACAGTAAAATAAATTTTTGCTGGCGTTGACATAGAACGAGGGCCGGGTTTCCGGGTGCAGAGGACAGAGTCCGACGAACTCGGAGCCGTGACCGGCAGGCCGGGCGGTCCAATTTTGCCGCCGCAGATAATCAAGTAGCGGCAGGCGCTGTTTGAGTTTTTCGACCTCCTCGTCCACGGTGCTGTTTTGCCTCCGGAGACGAGCGTAGGAGAAGACCGCCGGCACTTCCAGGGAACGATGGTGGGTGGGAAAATCTTTTCAGAGACGCAGCGGCCCAAGGATTTGCAGAACCGGAGTTAGCCAAGACAAAGCTTCGTGACTCGCTTGATCGGCGAGTGCCAGCCAATGAGCGACACGGGTGAGCGTTTGGCGCAGAAACGAAGCCGCTGGTTGGGAGAGGTCCAGGCCGTGGGCCCAGCGGCGGAGCGTGGAGGCATCGGGCAACCGATTAGGGTCTTTGAGCGTAGGCGTCGCCTCTTCCCAGGAGCAGTGCTCCATCACACGCCGCCGCCATGACTGACAACGAGCCAGCAGGCTGTAGCGGGTATAAGGGAGTGAAGGCCAGGGCAGGAAGGGGAAGGTCTTCTCGCAACCAGGGCAGCGACCGCGACGGATGCCAATCCAGTCGTGATGCTCATCGTGCGCCTGCTTGCGGCGACGTCCGTGACCGACGATCGAATCGCGTTCACAAACGGGGCATCGCCGCACAATGGCCTCGCCACAGCTTGTGGCCCAATCAGTTTCGAGCTTGTGCGGCGGGACGGAAAGTGGGACAAAGAGAATCGTACCTCATCGGAGTCTGCCTCAGGTTGACCTGCCAAGATCTGAGCCGGAAGCGGAGCTCCTTCCCCCTGAAAAGAAAATCCCAACTGGAAGAGAATAACGCTTCTCAGCTACAGTTTCTTAAAAGTGTGATTCAGAGAATTGGCCGGTAATAATCGACTACACGACCACTGGACTTGATCAGTCGACGGCTAGAAGACGAATGGAAGGGGAGCCCGCGCTCAGGGCTTCATCCAGTTCGTTTCCCCGAAGACATCCACCGGCGCGCTGCGGCCGGTTTGGAGTAGGCAACCGAGGCGGGAATGGTTAGCTCGGTTTCCGTGCCGGAATTGAGTTCACTCCACACCGCCAGCTTGCCCCCTACCAGTTTGGCCCGTTCCTTCATCCCCGGCAAACCGTGATGTCCAGGCCGACCGCCTTCGCTCAGAACCTTCGGATCAATCCCCTTTCCGTTGTCCTTGATCCGCACCCGCAGCCACCGCCGCTCATAGTGGATTTCCACTTCGATTCGCTCCGCCTCGGAGTGCCGGAAGGCATTGTGCAGCGACTCGT
>DATFQZ010000110.1:0-2842 GCA_035263765.1 Candidatus Angelobacter sp.
ATCCTTGTCCGAGTCTTTGTCCGAAATTCAGGCCCACCACCGAGGGCCGCTTTCAGACAGCGCCATCACTCATCAAGGCCAGGGGGCACTCCCATTCAGGCGCACGCCCCGCGAAGTAGAAGCCGCATTTCAGGAGGAGACACATGAAGAGCACACCAAGCGCTTTCATCATCGTTTTGTTGCTGGCGGCCTGCGCCTTGTCGCAGGTGAGCACCTCATCGATCACGGGTGCGGTGACGGATTCGTCCGGCGCCGTGGTAGTCGGCGCTCAGGTAGAAGCGAAAAACCAGGAGACCGGCGTCGTGTACAACGCCGTCACCACGACCACCGGGAACTACTCCTTTCCCTCCCTGGCTCCGGGAAGCTACACGATCACGGTCAGGCAGACGGGCTTCCGGACCTATACGGCGAGTGACAACATCCTGACTGTCGGCGCACCGCTGGTCGTGGACGTGGCATTGACCGTAGGCGCAGTCACCGAAACCGTCAGCGTAGCCGGCAGCTATGAACGATTAGACACAACCACCGCTACCGTGAGCGACGTGATGGACACCAAACAAGTCCAGAACCTCCCTCTCAACGGGCGCAATCCGCTCGCCCTGCTCACGCTGGAGCCGGGAGTCCTGCAGCGCACTAATGGCGGCGGAGGCTCGACCAACGTGTTCGGCTCTCGCGACCGCGCTCATAACGTGACCATCGACGGAATCGACGCCAACGAATCGACCGTGCCGAATCCGCAAAGCAATATACAGCGCTTGAACCCGGACAACGTGCAGGAGTTCCGCACCGTGACGCTCGGAGCCACTGCCGAAACCGGCCGCAACAGCGGCGCCAACGTCATGGTGGCGACGCGGAGCGGGTCCAACAGCCTTCACGGCGCCCTCTATTACTTCAACCGCAACACTGACTACAATGCGAATGAGTGGTTCAACAACTTTACAGGACAACCGCGGCCCGATCTAAAGCTGAATCAATATGGATTCGACATCGGCGGGCCGATTCGAAAGAACAAGACCTTCTTCTTTGGCAGCTTCCAGAACAACAACATCCAGCAAACTTCTCCAATCGCTGCAGCCCTGGGTAGCGCACCGCTCGTCTACACCCAGGCAGCTCGGAGCGGCATCTTCCGCTTCGTTCGTGGCACGATAACGTTGAACGGGATTACCTTCAGCCAAAACGACCGGCGGATGGTGGACGCAAGCGGGAACCTGCTTCCCGGTATTCCGGTCTGCGGCGGAGGCAACTTTTCAAATTGCGTGGACAGCTACAACATGTTCTCGCACGACCCCAGCGGCATCGGAGCAGACGCTGCTACCAGCGCCTTGATCAACAAGCTCCCTTTACCGAACGGCTTTGCCGCCGGCGGTGACGGCCTCAACACTGGAGCGTTCCTGTGGAGTCCGCCCACCAAGTTCACCGGGCCTCATTTCATGATCCGCGTCGACCACACATTCAATGAGAATAACAGTGTCTTTGTGCGCTGGCTGCACAACCGGTTTGATACGAAGGAGGGAGACTTTCTCAACGCGCGTCCCGAGGTCTTTCCGGGATTCTCTCCGCTCGGCGAGGTCACCCGGATAGGACGAAACCTGTCTGCAAGCTGGCGCCGCACGATCACGCCCAATCTGGTCAATGAACTGACCGGTGGCTTCAACCGTTTTGCATTCGCATTCACGTTCGGCGAATCCAATCCCAACTTCGGCGATCCGTCGAAGCTGCCTCCCTGGTCTGATGAATGTGTCTACGGATCCTTCATCAACATCGCGGCTCCTAATTGCGTCTCTCCGCATACCCAACGCGGAGTCACAGCGCCGCAATTCATAGACAACCTGAGCTGGGTCCACGGCGCCCACACTTTGCACGGCGGGCTCAACTTCCGCTTCTACGTGCACAACGACAGCCGGGGCTTCTTTGGCAGCACGATCCTGGCGCCCGGAGTCTTATTCAACCAGGGGACAAGGCAAGGTAATTTCACGAATATCCCTGCGATTATCGGAGGCAACGCTGCGACCAGGCCCTCGACCACGGATATCAACGCTCTGCAGCAGGCTATCGTGGAGCTGGCCGGAATTCCCGCACTGGTCAGCCAGAGCTATGTCGCCGATTTCAATGCCGACAAGTACAATATCGCGCGTTATGCCACCGTGCAGACGCGCGCGCACCAGTATGATTCCTATGTGCAAGATGAATGGAAGCTGCGCACCAACCTCACTCTGAATGCCGGGGTGCGCTGGGAATACAATCCGGCCCCTTACGATGCGAACCAGACGCTGGTTCCGAATTCACCCGTAGACGGCTCACAGGGCCCGGTCACATTTGTGAAATCCGACCGGTGGTTCAAGAACAACAATATAGGGTCGATTGGACCCCGCATCGGAATTGCCTGGTCGCCGGACCAGAAGACATCGGTTCGGGCGGGATACGCTCTCTTGTTCGACACCCTGTCTACGTTTCAGGTTACGGCGATCGCGGGCAAAGTACCGGGCTTTATGCTGCTTTGTAACAGCACGATCGACTCCAGTGGCGCGATCGGCACGTCAGTCGGCTGCGCAACGCCATCAGGCTTGTCTGGCCGCATTTCTTCCGGCTTCCCGCTCAGCATTCCGGCTCCAAACACTACTCCCTCCAAAGCCCTCACTGTGGCTGCACAACCGTCGGGAACGGCGCCAAGCGTGGGGGCTTTCGATCCGAACATGAAGAACCCTGCCGTGCACGAATGGAGCCTGACCATACAGCGGGAACTGCCCAAGCACTTCGTCGCCCAGATCGGATATATCGGCAAGCGCGGGACGCATCTGTACCGCGCTTACGATTTGAACCAGGGCTCGATCAACCAGCCCGG
>DATFQZ010000111.1:0-16162 GCA_035263765.1 Candidatus Angelobacter sp.
GTTCAGCTTTGGTGTGGCTATCAGCGGCTTTGGAGTTGCCGTCCTCATAGCCTGGACAGTGCATTTCGTCCCTCTAATCCAGGTTGGTCCCGGTCAACCTCCACTGACCCGCCAGGCTGCGATCTGTTATGTGCTCAATGGCGCTGCGCTGGCGTTCTTGGCCACTGGTCGCCGGTTCGCCGCCTCGCTTTCCGCCGGGCTGGTGTTCGTGCTGACAGTCGTTGTCGCTTTCGAATACTTCCTGAACCGGAGCCTAGGCGTCGACGAACTTCTGGGACGCGGGTACATCACTGAGGGGACTGCACCGCCGGGACGAATATCTCCCATCGCTGCGTTCTCCTATTTCCTTGTCAGCCTGGCGTTGCTGGCGATGTCCTTCCGGAGACCGACCCGCTACACTTCTGCCATCGCCGGGGTGATTGCCTCCGTGCTGATCGCGGTAGGCTCCGTTTTGTTCGTGGTGTACCGCGTGGTGCACATGCCGGTCTACGGCTTGGGGCACTTTCGACACATTTCCGTACAAGCATCCGCAGTGGTTGTTTTGTTCGGAGTCGGCATCCTGCTTCTGGCGCTGCGGGAAAGCCGCATCAGGGAGACGCTACCTCAGTGGCTGCCTCTGGCCATCGGGCTGGGGCTCGTATCAGCGACCGTGGGGATATGGCAGGCGCTCATCGTGCATGTTGAAAGCCAGGTTGCGCTGCTTTCACACGTCATTCTAGCCGGTGGAATCCTCGGGGCCTTGCTGCTGGCCGCAACGGTTTATCTGGCGCAGCAGGCGACCAGGCGCAGCCGCGAGTTGGAGGAGGGTAAAGCAGCGTTCGAAAGACTGTTCGATGCCTCGGCGGACGCGCTGCTGGTCCTGGGCCGCGATCGGCGGATCGCGCGCGCCAACCAACGCGTGCACGGCCTATTTGGGTACACACGCGAGGAGCTTCTCGGCAGTTCCTTGGAAACCCTTGTCCCAGTCGATCTCAGTGAGCTGCACGGGGGCAATCGGGCCGATCACCAGAGCCTTCCTCTCATCCGGCTCATCGGCGAGAGGACGGAACTGTCTGGGCGCCGCAAAGACGGGAGCAAATTTCCTGTGGAAGTCGCAGTCAGCTCGCTGCGGTCGGGTCGCGAAATCCAGATGCTGGTGGCGGTTCGGGATATCACCACACGCAAGCAACTCGAGGAAGATCTGGAAACTACGCGGGTACAGGCCATCGCTGCGGCGCGTCTCTCCGCGCTGGGCATGATGGCCGGCGGCATCGCTCACGAGATCAACAATCCTCTCGGCATTATTCATGCCATGGCCAGTGATCTTTCGGAAATGGCAGAGGAAGGTTCGGCGACGCCCCAAGCAGTGGTTCGCAAAAGCTCAATCATCAGCCAGACTGCGGAACGCATCGCCAGAATCGTAAAAAGCCTGCGCCAGATTTCCCGCCAGGGAGCGGGCGATCCGTTGCGGCCGACCCCGGTAGCCAAGATCATGGCAGAGACTTTGGAGATCTGCCGCGCCAAGTTCAAGGCTAACAGCGTGGATCTGTTGCTGCCCGATGTCGTTCCTGACGTCATCGTTCCGTGCCGCGAAGTGCAGATTGCCCAGGCACTGCTCAACCTGCTCCAGAACGCTTTCGACGCGGTACTGGAGCAGAACGGCGAGCGGTGGGTACGGCTTGAAGTAGAAAACGGCGACAACTCGGTCGCCCTCTCGGTGATCGACAGCGGGCCTGGTGTCCCGGTAGATCTCCGCACGCACATCGGCGAGCCGTTCTTCACCACCAAGCCGGTGGGTAAGGGCACCGGCCTGGGTCTCAGCCTGTCAAAAACGATCGCCGAGGAGCACGGAGGCAATCTTGAGTACAGCGACGACCACGGTCATACGCGCTTCTCGCTCGTCCTGCCGTTGACCGGAAAGGCGGAGGCCGCGTGAAGCTAAGGGATGCCGCAGTTCTGTTCGTCGACGACGAACCGTTTCTCCGCGAAAGCATGGGAGCGTGGCTGGCTCGGAAAGCAGGACGCGCCTTTTGCGCCCAGCATGGCGCGGAAGCTCTTGAAATCCTGGGAGCCAACAAGATCGATCTTGTCTTAACGGACGTCCGGATGCCGGTCATGGACGGCATAGCGCTCATCGAGAAACTCCCCAAGGCTGAGCCGAGGCCGCGCGTTATTCTCGTCACCGGCTACAACGACCTTGAGGTGCCGCACGCTCATGAACTGGGCGTTGACGCCGTTGTAGAAAAGCCGATCGACCGCCACGAACTGCTTCGAGCTATGCAGAGTTGTTTAGGGGATGCCGACCGCCAAGACAATGGCCGCGTCTGAAAATAGACCCTACTATCCCGCATCGTGGGATCGGGATTTGGGCGGGCTCTGGATACCACAGCGCTAATAGAACTAATCGGTAATAGAAATAATAATGAGGATCCTTCGACTCCGCGCCAAAGGGGCGCTGCGCTCAGGATTGCGGCAGGAGGCTCAGACGCCTGCTAATCGCCGCAACAGCAGATCCTTCGACTCCGCGCCTAAGGGCGCTACGCTCAGGATTGCGGCAGGAGGCTCCCGCTCGGTGGTGCCTCGCTCACGCCTCCTATACGCCGCAACTTTACAAAACTTTGGCTTTCTTTCTCGCAAGCTGGAACGTCTTTTGAGATGATATTGAAGAACGTGCTCTGAATCAGCACGTTGGACCTAAGCCACGGTGCCTCAGCCGCGGCAGGTTTTGACATCCGGCAACTCCTGCCTCACTTTCAGTCTTGTTTTCAAGGCTGCGCGCAGCCGCGAGGGGAGTTGTGACAGTCGGGGGACCAGGTTTTGACGATGACAGTGGCCCGAAGATTGGCGGCGGTAGCGGGAGCAGGGCTCCTCGCTGGATTCTTTTTGTGCCTGCCGGCACAAGCGCAAGAGGCCCAGCCGGGAGCGGCGGCCGCGGTCCGCAAAGTCGGCACCGTGAAGTCCATCACCGGGAACACCTTGGTCGTCAAGCCGGATTCGGGCGCGGACGCTAACGTAACCGTTGCCGACTCCACGCGCATCCTGCGTGTGGCCCCGGGGCAGACCGACCTTAAATCCGCGACGCCGATGCAACTCAGCGAAGTACAGGCTGGTGACCGCGTGCTGGTGCGCGGCGCCCCCGGCAGCGCGGCAGATCCCTTGGTAGCGGCGACGATCGTTGTGATCAAGGCTACGGATGTCTCCCAGAAGCAACAACAACAGCTTCAGGACTGGCAGCGGCGCGGCGCCGGCGGCATCGTGACCGCGGTGGACGCCGCGAGCGGCAGCATCACGGTTGCGTCGACTCCGACGGTCAGTTATGTCGTCAAGACTTCACCGAGCACTGGTTTCCTCCGCTACGCAGCCGACTCCATCAAATTCTCTGACGCCACGAAGGGCAGCTTCGATCAGATCAAAGCCGGAGATCAACTGCGCGCGCGCGGCAATCGCAGCGCCGACGGCAAGGAAGTCGCCGCCGAGGAAGTGATCTCGGGTACATTCCGTAACATCGCCGGCACGGTGGCCGGGATCGACACCGCCAATTCGACCGTCACCGTCAAAGACATCCTGGCCAAGAAGACCGTGGTAGTGAAACTCACAGCGGAATCGCAAATGCGCAAGCTGCCTGCACAATTGGCGCAGCGGATCGCTTTTGTCCTGAAGGGGTCGGCTCCCGGAGCACCAGGTTCAGGCAACCCACCGGCCGCTGGATCCGGCGGCAACTCGCCGGGCGGTGGACCCGGAGCTGGTGGACAGCGCCCTGGCGGACAGCCGGACTTCCAACAGATGATCAACCGCTTGCCCGCCGTGACGCTGGCCGATCTCCAAAAGGAGGACGCGGTGATGATCGTCTCCACCACGGGAACCGGCGCCAGTGAAGTCACGGCCATCACGCTGCTGAGCGGCGTGGAGCAGATTCTCACCGCATCGCCCAACGGTATGGGAGCAGCCGCGCTGCTCTCCGGGTGGAATCTATCGGCACCGGGCGGCGAAGGCGGCCCGCAGTAGAAGCACAAACGGCCCACGAACCAAAATCTAGGAGAGATCGATGAACTTCAGGCCCTCGGTAACCCGCGCGCGATACCTGCTCACGATTTTTTTCCTGCTGGTGTTCGCCGGTGCGGTGCCGGCGCAGTCTCCCGCAGGCAGGCTCCACGGACAGATCACCGACCCTTCCGGCGCGGTGATTCCCGGGGCCGCCATTTCGCTTAAGAATTCGAGTGGCCTCAGCATCCCGGCTAAGTCCGATGGCGTGGGAAATTATGACATCAAAAACCTGGCGCCGGGCAAATACACCGTGAGCGTGAGCGCCAAAGGCTTCCGGACTCTGACCTCGACGGTGGAGATCGCAGGTGGACAGGAGAAATCGCTTAATTTCCCTCTCGAGATCGCTGCCCAGGAAGAAAAGGTTGTCGTGGAGAGCGAGGGCGCCAAGGTCAGCGTGAATTCTGACAACAACGCCAGCACCGTGGTCCTCACCGGCAAGGACCTGGACGCGCTGTCCGATGATCCGGATGAACTGCAGTCGGAACTGCAAGCGCTGGCCGGTCCTTCAGCCGGTCCCAACGGCGGACAGATTTACATCGACGGCTTTACCGGCGGGCAGCTTCCGCCCAAATCGTCGATCCGGGAGATTCGCATCAACCAGAATCCGTTTTCGGCGCAGTACGATCGCATGGGCTTTGGCCGCATCGAAATCCTGACCAAGCCCGGGACCGACACGCCCCATGGGCAGTTCTCCTACAACGATAATCACTCGTTGTTCGATGCTCGGAATCCGTTCGGCGCCCGTGACGCATTCGGGAATGTAGTGGAGCCGGATTTCAGCTCGGAGATCGTAAGCGGCAACATGGGTGGGCCGCTGACCAAGAAGGCGTCTTATTTCGTGAGCGCCGAGCGGCGCGATATTCACGATGCGGCGATTATCAACACGAACGCTTTCACAGACGCCGGCATCGTCCCGCAAGGAGTTCTCAACCCCCGGGTGCGCACCAACATCAGCACGCGCCTCGATTACCAGCTCTTCCCCAGCAACACCCTCATGGTGCGCTACCAGTTCACGAAAAACAACGAACAAAACGACGGAATCGGCCAACTGTCCCTGCCCTCTCTTGCGTACAACCAAAATGGTACCGAGCACGAGATCCAGATCAGCGATACGCAGATCCTAAGCCCACGGGCCGTCAACGAGACGCGTTTTGAGTGGGAGCACGGAAACACCAGCCAGAACTCTCTGACTCTCACGCCGACGATCAGCGTGCTAGGTACTTTCACCAAAGGCGGCAACTCGCTGGGCGTCAGCAACGCGATCTCCGATCACTTCGAACTGCAGAATTACACCTCGCTGAACCTGGGCCGGCATTTCATCCGCTTCGGCGGGCGGCTGCGCACCACCGCGATAACCAACACGTCTACCCAGGGGTTCAATGGGACGTTCACGTTCGCCGCTACCATCGATCCCGTCACCAAGCAGCAGCTTGCCGATGCGCTCCAGAATTTTCGGGCCGGCCAGCCCAGCCAGTTCAGCGTGACGGTGGGCAATCCAGTGATCGAGGACGCTTTTGTTGACGCCGGGTTTTACGCTGAAGACGACTTCAAATTCCGTCCTAACATGACGCTCAGCTACGGCCTGCGCTTCGAAACGCAGAATGGGATCCAGGACCATGGCGACTTTGCACCGCGCGTGGGTTTTGCGTGGGGTCTGGGCGGAAAAAAGAACGCTGCGCCCAAAACTGTCATCCGTACAGGTTTCGGAATTTTCTACGACCGCTTTGCGCAGGGCCTGATCATGAACACGGAGCGGCTGAACGGGAGCAATCAGCAGCAGTTCACGATCTCAGTGGATCCAAAGACGGGAGCGAATCAGGCAGCGTTGCAGGCAATGTATGCGGCGTATCCCGTCTTGCCTCCGCTCAGCAGCCTGACGGCGGTCGGCACCACCAGGTATACGATCGCTCCCGATCTGCGCACGCCGTACACCATGCAGGCAGCGGCTTCAGTCGAGCGCCAGCTTACCAAGACATCCACCCTTACCGTGACCTACTTGCACTCGCAGGGACTCCACCAGTTGTTCTCGGTGAATACCAACGCACTGCTGAATCCGACACCGGTGTTTGAGTACATCTCGGAAGGTATCTATCGGCAGAACCAGTTAATTACCAGCTTCAATATGCGCGTAGGGCCTCGCTTGACCCTGTCGAGCTACTATTCGCTCAGCTATGCCAACAGCGACACCGCCGGGGCCGGCAGCCTTCCTTCGAATCCCGGAGCGGGTATCACCGCGGACTACGGCCGCGCCGCTTTCGATGTCCGCAACCGCGCGTTCTTTATCGGTACGATCTCTCTGCCCCATGGCTTCCGCGTGAGCCCGTTTTTGGTGGCCAACTCCGGCGCACCGTTCAATATCACGACCGGTAACGACTTGAACGGCGACTCTATCTTCAATGACCGGCCCGCGTTCGCCACCAGCACAACAGCGGCGGCCGACCTGCATGTGACGCCTTGGGGAAATTTTGACAGCGCGCCCGCTCCCGGCGATCCGCGCATTCCCGCGAATTTCGGCACCACACCGGCACAGTTCACCGCGAACCTGCGCGTCAGCAAGACCTTTGGCCTCGGACCGAAACTGCAGCCCACAGCCGATAACACGCAACAAAACGGGCAACGAGGTGGACCGCGTGGTGACGGTGGACCACGTGGTGACGGTGCTCACGGTCCCGGTGGCCCAGGCGGTGGTGGTCGTGGCCCGGGTGGAGGCGGTCCTGGCGGTCGTGGTCCCGGTGGACCGGGCGGGATCTTTGGCGGAGAACGCTCCAACCAGCGCTACAGCCTGACTTTCAGCGCCAACGCTCGCAACATCTTTAACAAGGTGAACGCTGCGCCGCCGATCGGCAACCTCAGTTCCCCGCAGTTCGGCACCTCGACAGCGCTCGCCGGAGGCCCGTTCAACACCCAGTCGGCGAACCGGCGGCTCGATTTTCAGGTGATGTTTGCGTTCTGAAGAAGCAGCTAGCAACTAGCAGTTGGCAATTAGCACAGCTAAAGCTGGCCGTGGAAAGAATTCGCGATGGAGGAATTCTCTCTTACATTGTTGCTGCGGATTTCAACTTTAGTTGGGCTAATTGCTAGATGCTAGAAGCTAACTGCTAGCTGCTCCGTTCAAATTCGCGGCCAGAGAGTGGGCCTTATTGCCGCCCTCGGAACGGGCAACCTCGAGGGCGTTTTCCACGCGGTTGATCACTTCGGTGACGATATCCACGGCATCGAACTTTTCCTGCAGTACGGCTTCCGCAATGCCGACGCTGATGGGTGGGTTACGGTCCGTTCCTGGGACCTTGATCGAAGACAGGACCCTGCGCATTTTGTCGACGACCAGGAAAGCATTTTTCTCGCCGGTATCAGATAGAAGCAAAGCGATACTGCTCAGGTCATAGCGCACGGCCACGTCGTTCTGGCGAATATGCGAGGCCAGGCTCTGGGCGATCTGCTGCATCATGCCTTCCGTCTGGCCTTCGCCAATCTCCTTGAGCAACACTGAGGCTTTGCCGAAATGCATGAGCATCAGCGTGAGCGGTGTCTTCTGCTGCAGCGAGCGCCGTACTTCCGAAAGCAACACGTCGAGATAGGAAGAGCGCTTAAGCAGTCCTGATTTTTCATCGGTGACGGCCAGGGTTTTCATCAGAGTGCGCAGGCGCGCGTTGCTTACGGCAAGCGCCATCTGCTCGGCGATGGTTCGCAACACGACGATATCCGTCTGTTGCCATTGCCGCGGCGTACACTGCTCCAGGATCAAAATGCCGGATAGCTCTCCCGAATCCATCAGCGGCACGGCCAGCAGCGATTCGATGCCCAGGGAGTTGATGTTCTCTCGCGCTGTTTGCATCTCCGGCGCCGTCTTGGCGTTGCCGATCGAGACCGCGCCGTTGGCGGCCAGCGGCTGCGTCAGCGCGATCAGCTTTACGATGGACATCACGTCTGATTGCTTGATGCCGGGCGCGCAATATTCCAGCGCAGCGGAGGGAGGTTTACCGATGGTGCACAGGCCGGCGATGCAACGGCTGGCATGGAAGTGCCGGCCGATCTCGTTCACCGCGGAGAAGAGCACGCTTTTGACTGTGGCCTGGCGGTAGATGTTGCGCGTGATTTCGGTGACCCTCGCGAAATTGTCAACAGCGTTCTCTTCGAAGGCAGCGGGTGCGGAGGGAGCGGGTTTCTTTTCCGTGGGCGCGGGCGAAGCGGCAGGCGCGGCGGCTTTCTTGGCTCCCCCGGCTTTTTGCGGCGGTGTAAATCCGGCGGAAAGATAAAGGTGCCGGAGTTTCTCGTTATCCTGTTCCTCGCCCGGGAACAATTTGCTGATGCGTTCCAAGCGCTCCATGGCTTTGGAACGCATACCGTACTGCAGGTAGATTTCAGCTTGCAGAATGAAATCTTCGAGCACCGTAGGCTCAGATTCGGATTCCTGAGTATCCCTGACCGGGGCGGGCGCGGATGCCGGCTCCGGCGCGCTGGCAGCGGATTGAAATCGCCGGGCAATGGAGTTGTAAGCGCTCGGGCTGATGTGCCCCCGCAGGGCCTGCAGGCGCTGGGCATGGCCGGGCTCGTAAGGATCCAGTTCGGCGGCGCGGTCCAGCGTGTCGCCCGCCCTGGCGTATTCTCCTTCCGCGCAGTAGACAGTAAAGAGCTTGAGCAAGGTCTGGCTGTACTCATGCTCGCGATTCGCGCTGTTGAGAAGAGACGCCAGGTATTCGACAAAGGCTCGGGCCGGCGTGCGGCGGTTGGAAACCTCAAACATCGCCGTGAGGAACTCGCGTTGCCGCCCGGCGCGCGACTCGCGCTCATCAATGCGTTTAGCGAGAGCGACGGCGCTCTCCGCCTCACCGATGTCCAGATAGACGCCCACCAGCGAAGCGACTTCCTCCAGTTGCCGCGAGTCCTTTTCGTAAAGCTCCCAGACGTAGGGCTCGGCTTCCACCGGGCGCCGCGCCGCCATCAAGGCATGGGCATAGAGTTCGCGCACTTCATGAGTGCTCTTGAGAACCGTGACCGCGGGGTGCAGCACATCAATGCATTCGGGCAGAGCGCTGCGGGAGAACAATCCACGCGCGTACTGCAGCACGGCTTCCAGGTTCAAAGGGTCCAGATTGTAGGCACGGTCGTACCAGGGAAAGCCGGAGTTGGGCGACTCTTCGTCCTTGAGCTGCCCCAAGCGCACGAAGCAGTTCGCGGCCACGGAGCCTTCACCGAGAAGGGCGGCCTTGTCGCCCGCGCGCTGCAGGTTTTCCATGGTTGGCGCCATCGCCACAATACGGCGGGCGGCGGCCAGCGCTTCCGCGGCTTTGCGCTGCTTTTCAAATCCCGCCAGCGCGGTTTCGTAGGCCTCCAGGGCTTCGCGCTTGTCTTTTCTTTCCGCCATCTGCGCGTAGTAGAACGTCTGCAGCGGCGTGGGGACGGAGATCTTGGAGAGCTTCTTGTAAGTAACAATGCCCTTGGCGACTTCGTTGGCTTCCGCCTCCTGCTCGAAAAGGTAACTCAGGAGCGACGCGGCCTCGCCCCCGCGCCCCACTGCCAGGCAGAGATCGGCGGCAGTCTGCCGCACCTGGTCGTTGCGAGGGTCCTCTTCCAGGGCAGAGAGATACTCTTCCAGCGCGGCTTCAGGCTTGCCCTTCTGGAGGTACTTTTCCGCTTTGTCCAATCGCTTGGAGATGTCCGCCATCGGCCAACTTTCCTCAGAGCGCTATCGGATGGGACGAAACTGAGGCTGAAGTAAGGTCATTTTATCCCAATTTCCGCTGAGCCCGGCCTTGGGATGGGCGGAACTTTGGTGCAGTGGCCTCTGCGACCCGCGGAAAAACTGGCAATCGGCGCCTGCGGCATTTATAACTCTCCAGCATGTCACAACAACAGGGTCCCGAACGCGCGCCGGTTTCGCGGGATGGGGTGGAACTGGAACAGGGGTTGAAACGCGAGCTCAACGCCCGCCAGATGGCCATGGTGGCCGTGGGCGGCTCGATCGGCACCGGATTGCTGTTAGGCTCGGGCGCTGCCATTCAAGTGGCAGGACCGGCTGTGGTGGTCACGTATCTGGTCAGCGCGCTGATTTCCTGGACCGTGGCCATGGCACTGGGCGAGATGTCCAGCGTCCACCCTGCGGCGGGCTCCTTCGGGGTTTACGCCGAACTTTACCTGAACGATTGGGCCAGCTTCATTGCCCGCTACGGATACTGGTTCTCGGTGGTGATCGCCATTGGATCGGAAGTGGTGGCCGCCGGGACCTACATGCGAATATGGTTTCCGAACGTGCCGGTGGTCTTCTGGATGGTTGTGTTCGGCGCTTTTCTGGTGGCTATCAATCTATTTTCGGTCGGCGACTACGGGACATTTGAATACTGGTTTGCTCTGATCAAAGTCGTGACCATCTTCGTATTCATCCTGGCGGGCGCCGCGCTGCTGTTCGGTGGCAAGGTTCATCCTCAATATGTGGCCGCGGGCGGCTTCGCGCCCAAAGGGTGGACAGCGCCGCTGCTCGCGATTTCTTTCGGTCTGTACAGCTTCCTGGGCATTGAAATGGTGGCCATCTCGTCCGGTGAGGCGCGCTCGGGCAGGGAAGTCGCGCGCGCGACTTCCATCGCCTTCGCTATGCTGACCTTCATTTATGTCGGCGCCATGGCCGTTCTGGTGGGCGTGATGCCGTGGCAGAACGCCGGCGTCACGGAAAGTCCGTTCGTGACCGTGTTCAAAGTCACGGGGATTCCGGCGGCGGGATCCATCATGAACTTTGTGGTGCTCACTGCCGCGCTCTCCGGGGCCAACGCCAGCCTGTATGTGACCTCGCGCATGATGTTCTCGCTGGCCCGCTCCGGTTACGCGCCGCGCCGCCTGGGCGATCTCAACGCGCATGGTGTGCCCATGGGCGCGTTGCTGGCCTCGATGCTTGGGATCGTCGTGGCTATAGGGGTGCAGTTGCGGGCGCCGGAAAAAGCGTATCTGTTTATCATCAACGCCGCGCTGGTCGGAGGCATGATCGCCTGGCTGGTCTCTCTGCTGGCCCATGTCAGGTTCCGGGCCAAGATTTCCGCCAACGAGTTGAAGCAACTGCCGCTGCGTTCACCGCTCGGCGCAGCGGGATCGATTCTGGGATTCATTGCAGTCGTCGCCGCGGTAGCGTGTACCTGGTGGGTGTCACAGTCGAGCGTGGCGGCGAAGAGCGCGGTGTTCTACCTGTTGATCCTCAGCGTGGCGTACTGGATAGCGCGCAGGAAGTAGCTCCCGATAGCAGTGTTAAGAAGCGTCATGATCAGCAACTTCACGAACTTACTTGTGTCTTAATTATTGAGAAGAAATTTTGCAAGGAGATTTCGATGAAGAGACTCTTGTTAGCCGCTGCGCTGGCGGCCAGCTTGGTTCCGGCGGCGTTCGCGGACGACCAGGCATCCCAGGCAAGAATTTACCGCAGTGTGCGCCACGAGTTGGTGATGTTGCCGCAACTTACTGTCTTCGACAACCTCGCCTACAAAGTGGACGACGGTACCGTCACGCTTTATGGCCAGGTGAGAAACCCCGTACTGAAAGGCGAAGCCGCGAGCGCGGTGAAAAAAATCGAGGGTGTCGAGAGCGTGAGCAACCAGATCGAAGTCCTGCCGGCTTCGTTCAACGATGACCGCATTCGCCGGCGCGAAGCGCGGGCCATCTATGGCTATGACGGCCTGTTCAACTACTCCCTGGGAACCCTACCGTCGATCCGAATCATCGTGAAGAACGGGAACGTGACGCTGGAAGGTGTCGTTGACAGGCAGGCCGACAAGAACATCGCCGGCATCCGAGCCAATGGAGTGCCTGGGGTGTTTTCGGTCACGAATCATCTGAAGGTCGAGGGCTCGGGATCTCAGAATTGAGGGGAGCGGCAACGCAGCCAGGAAAGAGGCGCAGCCAATTTGGTTCGCGCCTCTTTCTTTTCTGGGCACACGAAACGCTTTAATCGGCCCCAGTAGCCTCAGCCATCGGCTTGGCGCGCCCGGCGACGAAGTAGTAAACCACGCCCAGCGCCATCAGGATCAGGCCAACAGCAAGCGCGCTGACGCTGCCCAGCCAGGGCAAGATAAGATGCTCGTCGTAGTTCTCGACGAGAGCAACCACCAGCAGCGCGGTCGGTCCTACACCTACCAGGATTGCGCCCCACAGCCCGCCGGGAACACGAAAGGGCCGGGGCATCCCCGGTTCGCGCACGCGCAGCACGGCCAGCGCCGCAAACTCCAGCACCAGGCTGGCGCCGTAAAGAAGAATGTCGAGCATGAGCAGATCCTTGAACTGAAACCGTAGCGACAGCCCCCAGATCAGGCCGAGCACCAGGATCGAGAACCAGGGCGCTCCGCTCTTCAGTTTGCGGGTGAACACTTTCGGGAGATGTCCGTCTTCGGCCATGGCCACGGGCAGATGGCAGTACGACATCACCAGCGAATTGAAAGAGCTGAACTCGGCCAGCATGGCGGTCGCTACGAGTGCCCCGCCGAGCCACGTTCCTGCAACGATGCGGGCGATGCTGGCCCAACTCCCGTTGTTCCAGACGCCGAGAGGGATGTGCAGCCGCCAGACCGCGCCCAGGGGAATGATGTAGGAGAGGAAGATCGCCCCCAGCGCCAGCAGCATCACGCGCGGATAGGTCTTCTGCGGGTTCTCAACCTCGTTGGCGACTGTGGCTGCGTTGTCCCAGCCCATGTAGTTCCACATGGCCAAAAGCACGCCGGCGAGAATGTCACCTTTCACCAACGGCGCCGATACCACGGTAGCGTGGCGCGCGAGGGCAAAGAGAGTGAGCGCTACGAAGGGGCTGAGCAGGAGAATGCCGACCGTCATCGAGCTGTTGCCTACGGCCTTGGCGCCGAACAGGTTCCACAGCAGGCACACCAGCACCATCCCTGCCATGATCATGAAGCCGCGGTTGCCATCGACCGACACAAGAGGGTGATTGCCCACACGGAGCTTTCCCAGGTAGGCCACGAACAGGCTGGGATACAGAGCCATATCGAAGATGCTGGCGGCCAGCGACAGCCAGGCTTCCTGGAATCCCCAGAAAGGTCCCATGGCGCGGCGTACCCACACGTAAAAACCGCCTTCCTTGGGCATAGCCGCCGAAAGCTCACCCACCATAAGCCCGGTCGGCAGGGCCCAGACCAGCGGTGTAAGAAAAAGAATGACCAGGGCCAGCTTGTAGCCTGAATCCTGGACTAATTCCTCGATGCCATAAGGGCCGCCGGAGACCATGAAGTAGGTGGCCGCGGCCAGAGAGAGCACCGTGAGTTTGCGGCCCGAGGCAGGCTGGACTTTTCTCATCTTCGTGCAACGAAATATAGCATCGCGCGGTCGGCAGCAACGAATAAAACATAAGCTGCGCCGAGATTTTTGAGCTCTGAATTCTCCGCCGAGTTGCTTCCTCAGTGCAAACGCCCGCTGATTCAGGCAGAATGTTAGAGCCATGACCGCTGCATCCGACGATCTTTTGCGCTATCGAGCTGAGTTCCCCATCCTGGAGCGCACCACCTACATGATCAGCAATTCGCTTGGGGCCATGCCCCGGGGAGTCTATGACTCGATGCGCGAGTACTGCGCCGTCTGGGCCACGCGTGGCGTGCGCGCCTGGGAAGAGAAGTGGTGGATGATGTCGCGCGAGGTGGGCGATGCCATTGGCGTCCTCATGAATGCTCCCGCGGGCTCCGTCAGCGTCCACCAGAATGTGACCCTCTGCCAGGCCGTGGTAGCCAGTTGCTTCGACTTCAGCGGCCGCCGCAACAAAGTCGTATACAGCGACATGAATTTTCCTTCGGTCATGTATTTCTGGGAGGCGCAGCGCTCCCGCGGCGCTCGTGTGCACATGGTCCGCACGCCCGACGGCATTCATGTGCCGGTCGAAGGATTGCTGGAGGCAATCGACGAAGAAACATTGCTGGTGCCCATTTCCCACGTCGTGTTTCGGAGCTCTTATATCAAGGATGTGAAAGCTATCGTCGAAAAGGCACACCGCGTCGGCGCGCACGTGGTGCTGGACGCGTTTCAGTCTCTGGGCAGCGTGCCGCTGGACGTACAGGCGCTGAACGTCGACTTCGCCACCGGCGGTGTGCTCAAGTGGTTGTGCGGCGGGCCGGGCACCGCGTACCTGTACGTTCGTCCCGACCTCGGCGTGAAACTGGAGCCGCAGATTACAGGCTGGTTTGCGCACCAAGAACCGTTCGCATTTAAGATCGGCCCGACTCAATACGGCCAGCCGCCCTACCGTTTTATGCAGGGAACTTCCAACGTGCCCGGCTACTACGCCGCGCTGCCCGGACTGAAGATCATTCGCGAAATCAGTGTCGAGCGCATACGAGAAAAATCGAACCGAATGACGTCGCGGTTGATCGAGCTGGCCGACCAACGGGGCTGGAAGGTCAATGCGCCGCGGGAAGCCGCAAGGCGCGGGGGAACCGTCGCCATCGAGATGCCCAACTCCCGCGATGTCTGCCAGGAACTCCTTCGCCGTGACGTGCTGGTCGACTGGCGTCCCCACGCCGGCGTACGCTTCTCGCCGCACTTCTACAACACCATGGAAGAGATTGACCGGGCCATCCAGACCGTGGATGAAATCCTCAGCAAGATGAACGTTGTGGCCTAGAAACGCCTGTCTGCGGACAAGAAAAGCGTCAACTGTTGCCCAACACGGCGTTGGGATCGCCGCGGTGAAACTGCTCGACGCGCTCGCTGCCATGAGCTTCATACCAGCTGCGCCACGCGGCGGCGTCGTTACCGATCGTCTGGGCGGTGATCTCATGCAGGGCGCGAAATGCCCAACCGCGCACCACGTCACCCTGGGAATTGTCGGCGGCGATTTCCAGCAGACCCGGCACAGCCGCCATGCGTTTTTCACGGGTCAGCATTCCGGACTTGGCCAGACTGGCGCCGCAGCGCTGGCGCACGTTGAGCGAGGGATCGTTGCGAAGAACTTCCAGAAAATCAGCGATGGTTTTCGCAGGCATACAGATTGTTATCAAGGCCCCAGAACTTTTTGGTTGACAATTCGCCTTTTATTCGCAAATAATTCGCCTGTATGGCAATCACGAAACGGCAACGCCAAGTTTACGACTTTATCTACGGCTTTGTGCAGAAGAACGGATACTCGCCTTCGTTCGAAGAAATCGCCGCCGGCATGGGGCTCAGCTCACTGGCCACAGTGCACAAACACATCGTGAACCTCGAGAAAAAAAATCTGCTCAAGCGCGACTTCAACCGCAGCCGCTCCATTGACGTGCTGCCTGTGCGCGGCCTGTTCAAGAGGCAAAGCAAATCTCCAGTGGAGATGGCTCTGCCGCTGATGGGTCGCATCGCTGCCGGACAGCCGATTGAGGCCGTCGAGAACCCTGAGACCATTTCCCTCGGCGATATCACACGCTCCAAAGACGTTTTCGTGCTGCAGGTGAAAGGCGAGAGCATGAAGGATGAGCACATCGTGGACGGCGACTATGTTCTGGTGGAGAAGAGCCAGACGGCCCGCGACGGTGAAATCGTGGTGGCCCTGGTAGAAGGCACGGATGCCACGTTGAAGCGACTCTATCGCGAAGGCGCAAACATCCGCTTGCAGCCATCGAACGCGGCATTGAAGCCGATCGTGGTTCCCGCCAAATCAGTGCAGGTGCAAGGTCGAGTGATCGGCGTGTTGCGTAAGTACTGACGTTGACGTGATTCTTCCCGCATTCCCTGTGGTTGCGTATCGACAAAAACGCCCGGCGATGAAGCCGGGCGTTTCCATTTGCGCCGTAACTTGAGCGTTAGATCAGGTGCTTGTTCAGGAGCTTCTCAATAGCTTCGCGGGCCACGTAGCCCACGATCTGGTCCTGGACCTGTCCGTTCTTGAAGATCAACAGCGTAGGGACGCCACGCACGCCGTAGCGCTGCGGCGTGACCGGGCTGGTGTCCACGTCCATCTTGCCGACTTTTACCTTGCCTTGATACGCGGCGGCCACTTCATCCACGATCGGCGCCAGCGCCTTGCATGGACCGCACCAAGCAGCCCAGAAATCCACCATCACCGGCTGCTCGCTCTTGAGCACTGTCTCGTCGAAGTTTCCGTCGGTTAGTTCCAAAATACTGTTCGTCGCCGGTCCAGCAGCGGCTATGACCTTGTTGTTTCCCATTGGTTACCCTACCCTCTTTCCTCTAAATT
>DATFQZ010000112.1:0-13317 GCA_035263765.1 Candidatus Angelobacter sp.
GGCGATTCGCGACAAGGTGCAATTGGTGCGTCTCAAACTGTTCAAAGCTGGTGATCCGAAAGTCCGCACCTCGCTGGACCTGCTTCCCACCGCGCCTCCGCCGGTGCTGCGTGTGACTATGACCATGGAAGAGCTGATGGGAACCGGAGCCAAAGCCCCGCAGTTTTATGTGGAGTACGAGACCGTTGCGGTCGACGGCAACACCAGCTTGCCGCAACGTGTTGTGGTTTCTCCCGACATGAGCTCGCTAGTGGTGCAAGCGGTGGTGGAAACCCCCAAGAGCATCTTCACTGTCGAATTCCCACAGCCCGACGGAATGGCGCGCCAGGAACTGGACCGCGCCGCTACCGAAGAGCTGATTGCACAACTGCAGCAGGTAGACGGGAGTTACTGGAGCTTTTCGGTCAAAGAACCGGAAGCCGATGCTTCGGCCACAACCAAGACTGGCACGCAGGACAAGACTCCGCCGCCCACGGGTACAAAAGATACGAAGGATGCGACCGGTGCTTCAACAACCACTGGTACTTCGACAACAACACTGCCGGCCTCACCCGAGGTAACGATCGTCACCGATCTCGCGGCGATCGCATTTCAGGATGGAACCTTGTCTCGCGTGTTTGTGGTGCTCAAGCCGCCGACCGACGGCGCGGGCCAGCAGAGCAGTTTTGTCCTCGATAAGGCCAATTCCTCGGCAGTCACGTGGAAACCGCAGGGCTTTACCGTTCCACCGTTCCGCTATGAGATCACTTATCTCTACTCCGGCAGCCAGGTGCGGCAGAGCTCAGGGACAGGTTCGGACCTGACGTTGATTCTGGATCCGCCGAAGCTTACGTAGGGAATTTGGAAGACGGTTGTGAGCGTGTGTGGCACCGGCACTCTTGCCGGTGCTTGTTTCCTTTAAGAGGATGCTTGAGCACAGGCAGGAATGCCCGTGCCACACAATCTATTCACACCGTTCTCGCTTGGATCACTGTGCCACCAGCAGCCCGGTGTTTCCGGTTCCGGATTTCAGCACTTCTTCTCCGGTCGGAGAGAGGCGACGAACTTCGTAGCGGTATTGCAAGCGGCCATCGCCATCGAGAGGCAGAGTGGCGGTCTTGTCACTATCCTGGCCGGCGCGGAGAAAGATGCTTACGTTCTGGTCGTCTCCGGAAACCGGCGTCACCCAGAAGTCGACGCGTAGTCCAAAGGCGTTACCCGGAGTGCCGACCCAGACGACGCGCACGTCGGCAGAGGTTTTCTGCACTACTCCAACTACCAACAAGGCTTTGTCGGTCTCTGTCCAGTCCGTTTCATTGGCCGTGCCGTCGTTGTTAACGATCACCTGTCGCCACTCATACTTACGCAGGGTCGGTTGCAGCAAAGGTACTTGCAATGTCTGCGAGGCGTTGTGAGTGGCGTCGAAAAGCAGACTTCGCTGAGCCTGGTAGTCGCCGTCATGGTAGCGCAGCTCCACGCGTAGCTGCGTCACGGACGCCCAGGGAGCAGCGGGGATGACCGCAATAGAGAGGACATCTTTATAGGGACCTAGCGCGACGAGCGAGTCGCCGGTTACGTTGGCTTCGTCATCCAGATCGTGGGTGGTCCCGTGCGCGTCTTCCCATTGGGTACTGGCGCGAATGCTAAGCGGATCTGTGTTCTTGGTCATGGGCAGCCGCACGCGCCAGGTGCGCTCCTGGTTCTGGGCATCGAGGTCGACTGTACCTCGAGCGAGATCGGGCTGATGGGGATCGCCAGGCACGCGCAGGTTGACATGGATCCTAGGCACCACGGTGGTGTCCACCGGACCAAGCTTTACGTTCAAACGCAGATAGCGGAAGTGCTCCAGGGGATCGACGGTCAGCACGCGCCGGCGTGACTTGAACAGACCTGCAGTGATGGTGGTTGGCCCACTGCCGGCGTCGGGGTCGAAGTGGTATTCCATCTCGTACTCGATTTCGTCGGAATCCGGGTTGGTGAGCGCAGACTGGAACTGGTAAGGGCCGTTCTGGCTCTTGTTGAAGACGTAGGACTCCCGCTGCTCGCCGTGAGTGATGTGAAGCGCCGCCTCCCGCAGGTCGGTCAGCTGACTGAAGTCGATGGTGGAGATGATCTTGACCGTCAGCGCGGAGAAGAACGGGTCGTGGGTGTCGATCTCCTGAATGTTGGGAGCTGAGTCGCCGGCGGTCATTCCGGAGATGAATCCGCTGCAGACGTGCGTAAGCTCGACCGTAGTCCGGCCGTCGAAGATAAGTTCAAAGTCCTTCTTCTCGCTCTGCATTTCAAACTTAGCTTTCAGCACGAACATGGCTGAAGCAGAACTCACTTTCGTACCGAGAATACTTTGCAGCGTCTGCGCCAGCGGGCCGGCGAGACCTTCGTCCGGCTGAGGCGGCATGGCGCTGCGGAAGAAATCACTCTGGATTCTGGCCTTGACCAGGTTCATCACCAACTCCTGCTGGCGATCCTTGTCGGCGTTGTCAGTGAACGCGGTGATTTCGATGTGGACAAAGTCGTGCTCGATCAGCCATTCGAGATCGAGATCGAGCTTCACGGAGACATAGTAAGTAAAGCCGATCGAAGCTTCGAAGTGATCGTAGATCCGGTCGTAGTTCATGCGGACGCGAGCGTGAAGCGAAGGCGTCAGCGCCAGGAACTTCATTTCATAGACCACGCCTGCCGGGATCTGGCCGCCGCGCGCGGCGCGATCAAAGAGCGTTGCTCCTTCCGCGCTCAAAGCCAGGGCAAACGCGGAGTGATACGGAGACGCGATAGGCGCATTGCTGGTTTCAACCAGATCTTCAACAAGTTTGTCATCGCTGGAGTGAGCAACGATGGCGTGGACCTTGCCGGAGCGGAACAAGACTGGATCCAGGCGGGCGTTGGGACGGTCGGCCGCGCTCGAGAGGTCTGAGAGAAGGCTTCCGGCGTGGTCCAGCGGCATCTCCGTTTCAAACAACGCCAGCCCGGCGCCGCGCGCCTTGGTGGGGTCGAGCGCGGGATTGTCAATGAGGTCGCGGCGGTACTTGAAGAGAGTAAATGCCAACGTGCCATCGGCCTGATGGGCCAGTCGAACCGCAGGGGGAAGGTAATAGAACTGGTCCAGGTCGCGGTCGTCGCGGAAAATCGTTACGCCTTTGATCTGATAAAAGGGAGTGTCGATTGTCAGCATTGCTTTCCTCCCTTCACTTCAGCGGCAGAATGACCAGCAGGTCGGACGTGGCTACCGGATCCTGCGTCTGGGCTGTTCCGTCCTTCTTAATCTCGGTGATCTGATAGGTGTACTTCTGGCGCTCAGGATCGGCCAGCGGGTACGACCACGTGACAGGCTGAGAAAGGTCCTGCACCAGTAACTCGTCTTCGGCGGAGAGGTTATTCGGCTGGTCGTCGTATGAGAAATGCACCTTCACGCCCAGCAAACCCAGGTCTTTGAGCCCAGAACCCACGAAGATCATCTTGACCTGGCGCAACCGTGCGAAGCCTTCTCCCACAATCAGTTTGCCGGGCGTACCGGGGAGCCAGTTTCCCTGATGAACTTCTCCGCGCACGGTGTAAACCGTCACGCGGTATTCGTAATCGCGGCTGGCGTCAGTGGGTACAGCCCACGACCAGGAGTCGGCTGGCTTGTCGGCGGTCAAGACAAACGTCGATACCTTTTCAGGCATGGCCTTCGGGCGCATTTCAACAATGAGCCGGCGAACCTCCACGCCGAAGCGGGCCGACCCGAGGATCTGGATGTTCTCAACGTCTGGAAACGGGTCGCCAACCACCAGGATGCCGGGATCTGCATCGTCCCAGTCCACGACAGACTCCTGGCCGTGAGTGTCGATATAGCGAATGCGACGGTGGAAGGTTACGCGCGATTCCGGTCCGGTACGAGCGCTGAAAATGGCTTCAGGATGCGCCGCGGTAAGCTCCAGGCTCTGTGCAGCTGACCAGCCAGTCACGGCGTCTGTCACGCTGAGGTCGACCACCACGCTGGGATAGCGCTCGAAGGGAATACCTTTGGCCACAACCCGTAGCTGCGGGCGCTGATAGAGCTCCCGCGGATTCAAACGGATGACACGATTGGCAGTCTTCACGGCCGGCGATGTCATGTGCAAGGCTTGTCCCGTGGAGTCAGCCCGGAATTCAACGTCATAAGTCAGCTCGACATCGGGACCTAGATCTTTCTGATACCAGAAGGTCACCTGCTTGCGCGGAGTGGCGGAATCAAGTATGAGTTTTTCCTGGCGGTTGCCGTAACTGAGACGTACTTCCAAGTGATCGATTTGCTCCGCGTTCAGATCGATTGCTGGAGCTACGTCGAATTTCATCTCCGCCGACGCAGCAGGTTCCACGGCGGTGATCAGCTTGGCGGCGTCCGCGCCATCGAGCATCACACCGAAGGTTCCCTGGGGAGACAGGGTTAGTTTCTCTGCTTGAGCTGCGTTCAGGCTGAAGCTGAGTGTCTTCAATTCGTCGCGGTTGACCTTGCGCAGGCTGTAGGTGAACGAAAACACTCCAGCCACATCCTTGATGACCTTGCCGATGGTCTGCAGCGGACCGTCGCCGGTATCCGGCGCGACCGGTTGCTGTCCTAACGTGGGTTTGAAGAATTGGTCCAGGATGTATCGTTGCACCTGATCGAGCGCGCTTTGATAGACCTGCAGGCGGTCTGTTTCCGGCACCAAATCATCGATCTTGACTTCGAGGGCTTGAGAGTTGACCAGGCCCTCCATGGTCGGGCCAATGTCCGTGGTCAGCAGCAGCTTGCCGCCGTGGAACCGGTTGTCATAGAAGTCGTAAATGTCTTTCCAGCGTGCGGTGATCTGCGCGCGCAACGCAGGGCGCAGAGCTGTGACCTGAAGCGTGTAGACGACTCCGGCAGGCAGCCCACCACCGCGCAGCGCGCCTTCCACCAGGCCGACACCCTCGGGGGAGAGAACTGCTTCGAAGGTGCAGGCGTTGTCGCCGTAAAGCGAAGGTGTGCTCGAACCAAGAATGCGTTCGACCATCCCGAAACCGGCAGCGTCCTCGGGTTGAGCCGATGGTGGCGCGGTCTTCCTAGTCGCATCTCCGGAAGGAGAGGGCTGAGAAGTGCGATCAATCAGGATCAGCTCGCATGAGCCGCTATCGGCTGAAACGGGAGCGATCACGACCTTCGCATCCGTGTCGAGCTGGCCAGCCAGGCGACGTCTGACGCGGTCTAAGTGGTCCTGGTCTACATTCAGATCGACGGTAAGGGACAGCAGCCCGGCTCCCAGAGCCTTGTGCAGTTCAGGGTCCAGACGATACTTGAGCAGGGAAAGCTCGGGCTGCCCGGCGTCAGTGGTCCGGAGTCTCGGCCGGTCCGGCAGATAGTAAAACAGGCCGGCCTGGGCGTGGTCGTAGAAGAGGGTTACACCTTCGCCGTTGAGCGCCGGGCGTCCGAGATCAATCATCGCTAGCCCCGGTTGACCGCCGCGTCGGCCTTCAACAAGTTTTGCAAAGGCAACAACAGGATCTTGCTCTGGTGCTTGACCCAATCACTGTCGATCTCCTTGCCCTTGGTCATGAGCAGTGTCCGGTATTGGAATTCCGTTGACCGGTCTGCCCTGAGCAGAAGCCGCTGCGTGAACCTGTCGGCTTCGCTGGGAAGGAAGAGATGGCTTTCGATCTTGGGCTGGTTCCCGTCAAGCGGTTCCGCTTGCAGATCGAGCTGCAGCGCGTCGATACCGAGAGAGTCCAGTTTGCCGATCAGCTTGACGTCCACGTCCAAGTAGACTCCCCCTTCGGTGATGATGATGGAGAGCTGGTCGGTTAGCTTGGGCTCGTGATTCTCAGCCTGTCCGTTAGGCTTTACCAGGCTAACGGTATAGGTGTATTCACGTTTCTTGCTGTCTACAATCGGGATGGTCGCCGTGGCCCGCTTGAAGGGTGGATCGAGTTCCACCTGCTTGCGAACCACAAAATTGTTGGCTTGATCTTCGTAGAGCAGCTCGACGTTGATGCGCCCCACGTTCGCGGGATCCACATGGGGATCCACGGTGATGGGAAGCCGGTCAAGAAACGGATCGGCCACAAACAAATGTGCCTCCGTATGGGTCTCAACCTTCCCTCTGATCTGACTCAGATCCTTGAGAAACCAACGGTGCTGCACCTTGTAAGAGTTCGCTTGAGGGTTGGTCAAACGCACGATCCACTCCTGGCGCTTGCTGTCTTTGTTGATCATGAAAATGCGTTCGGCTCGGAAATCATTGTCCGTGTCTTCATACATCAGGTGTGTCTCGATCTGCGCCACCACGTCCCAATCCACTACACCCTGCTCGAGATAAACGTGAATCATCGGCACGTCTTCGGGAGGGTGCACGATCAAAGCCCGGCTGGTGGTTGTCTGCCAGGGTGTTTGCAGCTTGAAGGTTTGTGAGGCGATCTCGTCGGACTGCCCAAAGCTGTAATTGATCCGCCGCCGATACGAGAAGTCGTTGCTTTCAATGGAAGCCATGAACCTCTGCATGTCTTTCTTGGTTGGCGTAAACGTGGCTGTCGCGGCGACTGACGGATTTTCGGTCGTACCGCGATACTGCATGTCCACGGTGATGGCCTGAATATCCAGCGACTGAAAATCATCGGTCGTTGTCAAATCGACTTCAAGGACCTTGAAGAATGGGTCGTCAAGATTGATTTCCTTGATGTGCTGCGACGCGTCGGTATTGCCGAGCAGCGCGGAAAAGAAACCATTCGGGGCGTGGGTGCGCGTTTCCGGCGCGATGACGGAAAAGTCGAAGTCCGCGGTCTTCAGTTCTTCCTCCTTTTTGTACTGAAGCTGGAAGCCGATGTCGACCTGAGTTTTGGCATTCGAGCCGGCGACGCCCTTGTTGATGTCGGAAGTGCCGGCCGCGACTTTTTGCATCTGGGACGCCGTTGCCGCAGCGTCAGTGACGCTAGGAGCCGGCGTGCTGCTCATAGCCGGCGCGAAGAACTGGTTCAGAATCGTGTCTTTCAAAAGCTGCATGGCGGCTTGCTGCATCTGATCAACCGAGGCGCCTTCTTGTTCGCGCACGATCTCAAGCTTGATGGCCTCTTCCTGACGAAGCTTTTCCAAGGTGAAGTCGAGATCGGCGCTCACATAGACACCTGTTCCCGATGCTCCGCCTCCCGACGTCCCACCTGATCCGCTTCCCGAGCCGCTAGTTCCGCCTCCTGAAGTCCCGCTAGTCCCGCCGCCCGAGGTCCCGCTGGTTCCGCTGCCGCTGGATGTCGAGGAAGTGGTCGACGACGGCGTGGAACCGCCTGCAGGCGCCGGGGAGGATGGTGCCGACCCGCCGGGCGAGCTAGAAGAACCCCTGCCCTGCGAGCCGCTGCCACTCTGCCCGCTAGTACCGTCCTGCCCGCCGCTGCCACTCTGCGGGCCGGTGCGCACACCGGCATGGAGTCCCATCTTCAGCGATTCATAGACCCTCGACATGTCGACGTGCGCCTTGATGGCGATCGCCGGCCGCAGTCCAGCGAACTCCAGTTCATACATCACCCCGATTGGCGACAGATCCGACTTGTAAGCCTGTTCGATCAGAGTCGCTGCGTCGGGAGTGAGTGAGATGGAGAAGATGGCCCTCTGGTCTTGAAGCAAGGACGGCGTGGCCGAGCCCAGAATGCCGCGTACAAACTTGCTTTCGCTTTTCTTTGTGTCGTCGGTCGCCCCGGCTATAGCTGTCTGCTGGTCAAGCGCGATCACGCTGACCTTGCCTTTGGTGTAGAGAACGGGCACCAGTGAGATCTCGCCCGAGTCCTTTGGAGCTACACTTTGAAGCTTGTTCTTGATGGCGTTCTTAGTTGCCTCCGGTATGCCGCAATCCACGCCGAACATGAGGAAGGCTCCGCCAAGCTGGTCGCGTGTGGGCACGGCGCCGGTGGTCATGGCGTCTATTGCCGTCTTGTACCTGAGCAGCAGGAGGTTGGGATTTCCGTCTTCGTTCTTAGTCAAATGCGGTGGTCCAGCCAGATAGTGGAACGTCGTGGGGCTGGAATAATCGCGGAAGACGATCACATTCTCGATCTCGTAAAAAGGTGATTCAAAGGTAAGCATGGCGCCAACTCTCAGTTCTTAATTTCAAATCCGTCACGAATGAACAGCGGTCAGCACGAGCAAGTCGCTTTCCGCGTGCTGCCACGCGGAAGACGGACGGTGCTCGCCGGTTGCGGTAATCTCGCTTAACCGATAGCGATATCGGTGCTCGTCTTTGTTCTGCAAACGAAAGCTCCAGCGCGGCTCCTCGTTCTTGTTGCGAACAACAATGGTCTTCTTGCTCGGAAGGCCGTTCACCGGCTCTTCCGGCTCCAGTTCAACAATTGCCATTTTGAGAGAGCCACCCAGATCTAACAGGCGGCAAACCAGATGCACTTCAAAACTGAAGTCATCACGGATCACAAGAACCGGCCGTGTCTCTTGGGCCCATTCGGTGTCGAGAGCCCTGACCGTACCGTCCTGGTAGACCAGCGTTCGTCGGTACTCATACGCGAATGTTGGCTCCTGCCCCCGATGGGGTTCCCAGAGCCGCGTCTGGCCGGATTGCGTGAAAACAAACTGGGTCGAGGCTTCCGGCGCGTGCGGATCACGTAGGTCGACCAGAATTTTTGTCAGTTCAGTGAAGTCGCCGGCTGCAATCACGCTGACTTGTGCTTTGGTCTTGAGTTCGGCCGGCGCATCCAGAAAAAGCGTGTGCTGGCTGGAGCTGATCCACTCGCGCTCCAAGCGGCGCCCGTCCTTCAAGATCCACGCCACTTTGTATTCGAACGAGGCCGCCTGTTGACGTACCACGGCGTTCCATACACCGGACATGTTCTTGCCGTCCATGATCAACCGAGAAGTGGCACCGCTAGGGGAATGGCGGAGGTCTACCACGGCGCTGCTGACGTCGTCGAACGGAACGTCGCGCAGCTCCGCGCGCACGCTGAGAATCCCCACGGCGTCCAAGCCGAGAACGATCGCCGTGCCCTGAGCCTCCGGGTAGTCGATGTGCAGAGGCGTCGGGTCCCCGTGATAGTAGATGTCGGCGCTGTAGCGGAACGAAGTCTGGCTTGGCGAGGCGATATCGGTGCGAAAGCGCTGGATGGAGGCTGAGCTCTTGTTGAAAATGTAGTCGCCACTGCGCTGGATCCGTCCGCTGGGGCCGGTCGCATCGTATTCAATATGCACGGTGACGGTGGAGATCAAATCAGTTGTGAAGTCCACGGTGCACGCGATCTGTAAATCAAGCACATCGAAGAACCCATCGCGGGCTTCCACCATGCGAGCCTGTCTCGCGAACTGTTCGGGGGTCAGGTCCAGATGCATCACCGAGTCAATGACCAAGTGCTGTTCGAGCGGATAGGATTCGGTGAGGGTGAAGTTGAGGGTTGACTCCAGGGAATCGGAATAAGGACGAAGCGCGAGTGTTTCGCCGGTCTTCGCGGGAGCGGACTTGCCGCCGAAGAGTGTTGAAGCCAGAGCGTGGTCGAGAACATCCTGGCCACATTTTTGAAGCGCCGCTGACTCCGTGTTCGCCAGCGGCTGATCGGTGTCCAGGTCGATTCCCGCCAGACGCTGTGAAATCAATTCGTCGCGCAACTGGCGTGGATCGCGGCCGCCGGATTGCAGCCACTGCGAAGCGGCCGAGTGCGTTTTCTTGGCATCGCACCACACGCGCATCCGAGTTCCCATCAGGCGGTGGTCGAAGACCAGGTCGTAGCGCAGGTGAAAGACGTCGAGACGTTTTTCCAGCGCCTGCCATAGAAGAGCTGCGCCCTCCGGCTTCACATCGATAGTGAACGCAGCCTGCTCCGATCCATTAAGTTGAGCAGGACCGCCTCCCGCGATCTGGTTGACGAAATCCGTGTCTTTGGATTCTTTGGATTCGCCCGCGATCGAAAGTTCTACCGTCCCTGTCTTGAACGGAATCGAAAGGAGCTGGATCGCGCCGGGGGCCAGGCCGAATTGGGACGCAATCCTTTGCAACATAGCGGCACGCTCGTCTGCCTGGAGAGACAGGTCTACCGCCATAGTGACGATACCTGCCCCTTTCGTTACATCAATGGGCGAGGAGCTCTTGTACCAAGTCAGGTCGAAAGCAGCTTCTCCCTGGCCATCCACTACCCATCGCGGCAAGTCCGGGACAACGTAAAAAGTGTTGGTGAAAGAAGGGCCGTTCTCGGTGACCACAAAATCCCGGAATACGGACGCCGAGTCGATATGCAAGCTTTGCGAAAGTGTCAGCATGGCGTCTCTCTTGAGGCAGCCGAACTTCGCACCGGCCACAGAGCAGGGAAGAGCGCCATCGAAGATTTATTTGCCGTTTCCTGAAACGTCTTGACCATTTCTTTCCACTACCTAGCCAGAGGAACGGAAACTTCGCTCGGAAGCAGCTTTCCGGCGAGCCTCACCATGAAGTGCAAGATTGGCTGCTTTCGTTACAAAGAAGGGCTGAGTTCAAGAGCGTAGCTGGGAAGTTTCCAACACGTCGTTCTGCGGTAGTGGCTTTCCGGCAGACACGGCGTTCCGCCTAACACGGCAAGAGTCTTGTCGTGGCCGGCCTTCTCGAATCTCTAGAAAGTCACTGAAAGGCGATTATGCTTACCTTTGATCAAGTCCAAGACATCGCGAAATGCACAGTGTTCAAAGACGATGTGGACCCGCTGTCGCTGTACGTGCTGCCTAGTAGCCCCCGCATTGCCCGGGATGAAAAGGGGAAACCGAGCATTTCCCTGGTGTGGTACCGCCGCGACGTTTCCAAACTCACCGACGAAGAACGCAAGACTAAGCTGGGCGGCGGAATTCTGACTCTTTCGGCTGAGCTGTGCCCTACGCCGGAACAGGAAAACGCGATACGCGAGAAGATTGCTAACGACCGCACCCTTCAACAGCGAGTGGGCATTCAAGATCCCAAGAAATTGGCGCAGGCCCTGCGGCTAGCCATGCCGCCGGTAAAAGACGGCAGCGTGACAATCGCCATTCTCGCTGAGGATGGCAAGGCTGCGGGGGAGTTTGTAGGGACACTCGTAGGCGCCGGCCGGGTCAGCATGCTGGGCAACACGCGTGCCGCTTTTATGGCCAAGCTCACGCAGGATGGCGTCGTGCTGCTGTGGGACATGTTGGAAAAGAATCTTCAGGCTATTCATATTGCGTACGATCTCGTCGTGGAACATAGGTTGAACGCTGTGAGCATGGTCGTCTGGGCCAGCGCCAGCAAGACCTATGACGCAGTGCGCGAAGTGTGGCACTCGATGAAAGATGATGCCAGCTTTTCCACGCGCGTATCTGGCAACAATAGGACCATGACTTTTAACCACAACACCGGCGACCGGGCAAGTGACAAATTGCTTGCGACTGCGGCAGACCATCAGTATTCCAGCGTCGTGATCAACTGCGACACGCACATACCCGACGAGCAAATGCTCCAGCTTCAGAAAGCCGGAAACGACATGATCAGCCAGTACCTGGCCAGCACGATTCTGGACTACAAGCCGGGCGCCGACGTGAAATTCCAAGACGCACCGGATCTCAAGACTGAACTCCCTGACTATGACGGCAAAAAATACGGACACGACGGGGTCGAGTATTACGACTTGAAGACTGTAAAGGAGTCGATGGTTGCCGACCTGCATTCCCAGTTCACCAGCAAAGCCGTGCTGGAGAGCCATCTCACGCCACAGGATAACTTGTCGAACATTTTCGAGGGCCAGAATGCAGCGGATTACAGAGCTCAAATCGACCTCAACGACGCTTGGTATCAGTATCTCGATGTCCAGGTCGTCTGCACTGCCAGTTTCGACGAAGATCCCATCGATCTGGTCGAAGCGCATCTGTCCTACGAAGCAAGGGGCAGGCAAGGCGACATCAACAAGAAACAAGATTTCATCTTCAAAAAAGACTCGCCTCCGGGCCGTTTCTCTACCTATCTGGCGGCGGCCGACCAGAAGAGCTATGACTACGAATACACGGTGTACTACAAGGGAACAGACCAAAAGATGACGGCCAAGGGCAAGACGGACGACACCGTGTGTGTCCTGGACGCAGATCGCATGGGCGTACTGCGCGTCTTGGTCGAAGTCGGTTTGGTCGATTGGACCCAGGTCAAGACGGCGATCGTGAAGATGAGCTATGGCACGGGTTCAAATTGCAAGGAGACTGAGTTCACTCTCAACCAGCAGCAACCGAAGCAGATCTGGAATGAGGTAATCGCGCGCGAGGTAACCGGGCCTTACCGTTATACCGTGACCTTCGTCGACCAGGAAAATCGGAACATCGAGATGCCGGAAGCAACCTCCACGACGAAGCATCTGCTCATCAACCAGCCTCTGCAGCAAAGCCTGAGTGTGGCCGTGATTCCCGCCGGTGAGTTCGGCACCGATGGGCTGATCTCTCGCATCGCCGTGGCGTTGCGCTATCGGGACCAGGCCAATAACTACAATGTAGACACCATCGTGATGTTGGATGACGGCAAGAAATCACAGATCTGGAAATTCCCCTTGATGGACCCCAAGGTGCGGCAATACGAGTACCAAACCACGGTCTTTTATTCTGACGGCGTGACTCGTGCCGATGAGTGGCGGCCGACGGATTCCGAAGTGCTCGCTGTCGGCGATCCCTACGGATTCCGCGTCCAGATCACTCCTCGTTTGCTCATGAAGTCACCGTATTCGTTCGGAACGATTTACTTGACCTTTAACGACAAGGATGCAGGAATCCATGCCGAAAAGACCATGGAACTCAATGACTTTGCCAAGCCGCTGTTCTGGCGGTTCCGGCTGGGAACGCCGAGCCAGCATACGTACAAGTACCAGCTCACGCTGTACAAGGATGACGGGACTGAGAACAAGCTTCCGGAGAAAGAGGCCGATCAGGACGTGCTGGTTTTGAAGGGGGCGTAGATTCAGCGGTCCTGCACCCATGGGCCAAGTGTGAAGCCTTGTCGATGGATGAGGTTTCACACTTAAGGCTGGGCAAAAGGGAAGCTTATAAGCCTATCCACCCGGGCAAGGCTGGTTCGGGTAGACTCGCAACACTTGTGATCCTAGGTAGCTTTTTCTTTGTGTGATAGGATGCGGCTGCAACTACCTACGGAGCCGACAAATGGATCTAACTCTGCGTCCTCTCAGTACTTCGCAAGTGCTGGATCGCACCTTTAGCCTCTACCGGCAGAACTTCATTTTGTTCGCGGGAATCACGGCTCTTCCGGCAGTCATCCCTCTCGTCGGACAACTGCTTCTGCTCCTGGTGACCAGGCCATTTCCTGGCGGTCCCATGGAGTCGGGGGATCCTCTGAAAATGGGCGCTGCGGTCGGCGCTGCGGTCCTGGGAGGCCTTGTGCTCGCGGTCCTATACCTCGCCGGCCTGGCCTT
>DATFQZ010000113.1:0-24580 GCA_035263765.1 Candidatus Angelobacter sp.
TTTTTTACTAGATTTATTGAAACGATTTATTATAATTTACCCCGCCGGCCTTCTTACAAGACATTGAGCGCGGGCCAAGGGCTGGCAGCGACCTCGAGGTGCAATCCAATGCAGGAATTTGCGATTGGTGTCGACTTGGGGGGGACGAACCTGCGAGTCGCCGCGATTGACGCGACAGGCAGCAAGCTCCAAACCGTTGACAAGAGGACAGAGGGGACGCGGGAATCCGTCATCGAGGAGATGACCTCGGCGATCCGGAGCCTGGCGAGACGCTATAGTTCCTCGCACAAGTTTCTTGGCATTGGAGTAGGAATTCCTGGAGTTGTCGATCTTGCGGACGGAATCCTTCGTTCCGCTTCCAACCTTCCTGGCTGGGATGATTATCCCGTGGTGCGAGATCTCGAAGCTCGCTTGGCAATGCCAGTCATGCTGGAGAACGATGCCAATTGCGCCGCTTTGGGCGAGCAATGGGTCGGCGTCGGGCAAGGCGTAAAAGATCTCTGCATGCTGACCCTCGGCACCGGCGTCGGCGGTGGCTTGCTGGTGCATGGGCGTCCCTGGCACGGAGTGGCCGGCATGGCCGGCGAAGTGGGCCACATGACCGTGATACCAGACGGCCGTCCTTGCGGCTGCGGCAACCGCGGCTGTCTGGAGCAATACGCTTCAGCCTCGGCCGTTCGGCGTCTTGCGGCGGAAGCCGTACTTCGCGGAGAGCCCACCTCGTTGCATCAGTTCGCGGGCCTCAGCCGGGACTTCACCGCGGAAGCTGTATTTCAAGCTGCTTTGCAGGGCGATCGAATTGCGCTGCAGATCTTTGACACCGTGGGAAGCGCCCTGGGCATCGCGCTGGCCAACCTCATCAACGTCCTGAATCTGCCTCTCTATGTGTTAGGCGGGGGCCTCACCCAGGCGTGGGACGTTTTCTCCCCAGCGCTATTTCGCGAACTCAAAAAGCGATCCATTGTCTTCCGCACTCGTGCCCAGAGTGAAGACCAGCACGGGACCCCCATCATCGCTCCTACGCGACTCGGTGGCGACGCCGGCCTGATGGGTGCTGCACGACTCCCTATGCTGGAAGCGCTTCGTGGAGACTGCTGTCGCGCGGCAGTTTGATTGCCCTAATCGGGATGCGGGACCAATCGCTGCAAGCGAAATCTCCAGAATTTGGAAACTTCGTTTGGCCTTCCAGAATTCAAAGAAATTCCAAAAATCACAGAACGCGCGGTCGCCGGCTTTCCTGGCGAAAAAATTTATGCAAAGTACTTGACAGCGCCATGTAAGTAGGGGAAAATTTCCGCCGTTTGATTTACAAAAACGTTTCAATAAACAAACGGCTCTCATCAATGCCACGCTCTCGATTAAGGGAGCGGGCAAAGCAAGCGACTCAAAGAATCGCACGTATTGGAGGTCAAATGCAGCGCGTATCCCATCTTCGCAACGGATTAGGAATTGATCCTGGTTCTCCCTCCACTTCAGGGAGCCCTCATCAACCTCAACCGCGCAGGACAGTCCTGGCGACTATCCTGTCTATTTGCTCCTTGTTACTTGTATTCGCGCTGCCTTGCGCTGCGCAGGAGTTCACCGCCAACATCGTTGGCACGGTCATGGATCCCACGAGGGCTCCAATCCAGGGCGCCACGGTCACAGCGAGAGATGTGGACCGTGGAACGGTGCGGACAGCAGTGACCAACGAGACCGGCGCTTTCAATATTTCGAATGTGCCTGTCGGCCAGTACGAGGTCAGGGTGGAAGCCAAGGGATTCCAGGCCGCCAAGCAGCCGACAATGACCCTTGTGATGAACCAGACTTCCCGTCTCGAGTTTCAGTTGAAAGTTGGCCAAGCTACGGAAACGGTCATTGAGGTCACGGCCACCGCGCCGCTCCTGCAGACCGATACCAGCCTGCTGGGAAGCGTTGTGGATTCGAAAACTGTAACTGATTTGCCCTTATCGACGCACAACACGAACCAACTGACGTTGGTTTCCTCGGCAGGTGTGATCACGCCCAACCTGTTCGGCTTCATGGCGGCCCAAAACAGCTTTGGCACGGGCCGTCCCTACGTGAACGGCGCCCGCGAGCAGGAGAACAACTTCATCCTGGACGGCATGGACAACAACCAGCCCGATAACAACGACGTTGGTTATGTGCCGTCTCCCGAAGCAGTTCAGGAGTTCAATCTCATCACAGGCAGCGCGCCCGCGGACTTCGGCAATTACTTGGGCGGTGTAGTCAACGTGACGGTCAAGTCCGGCACAAACGACTACCACGGTTCTCTTTACGAGTACCTGCGCCGGGGCGGCCTGAACGCCAACAGCTGGCAAAACAATACCGCGTGTCTGCCGAATGGTAGCGGCTTCATTTGCGGCCGAGACGCGGCAGGCAAGCAAATCGCGCCCCGTCCCGCGCTGCATTATGACAACTTTGGATTTACGTTTGGCGGGCCGATCGTGAAGAACAAACTGTTCTTCTTCTCGGATTACTCGGAGTCGCTCTTCTCGCAGCCTGCGACCGTGGCCCAGACGACTCTGGTTCCGGATCAACAACGGATCGGCGACTTTTCAAGTTTTTGCCCCGAAGGGTTCACCGGGGGTTTGTGCAACAATGCAGCACATCAACTCTACGATCCTACATCCAGCGCCAACCCAGCGACGCGGACGCCCTTCAACAACAACCAGATACCAATCGGGAGGCTCAATGGGGCCGCCCGGGCGATTGTCACGTCTCCTTTTTACCCGGCAGGCGCCATCGCGAACAACCTCAATCAGTTCAAAACCAACTCCTATCAGGGCGATCTCAAAATTGATTTTGTTCCCTCCGATAAAGACCATGTGATGGGCCGCTGGTCGCAGCAATTTGTGACTGCACCTTCCAACAATAGTCTGCAACTGCTGGGCAATTCTGATCGTACTTTCCCCTTGAAGAGCTTTGTCATTGACGAGACGCACAGCTTTTCGGCATCGCTTCTGAATGACGCGCGGGCTGGCTTCCAGTACTTCCCAGTCACGGAGGGATTCTCGAATCCTACAGGACAGAACCTTCCCGGTGCATTCGGAATCTCGGGCGTTACCGTAAACTTCCTGCCGGCAATCGTATTCAACGGAGGAGGATCAGTTGCCACCATTGGCAACGCCGATCTGGTTCAATCCTTCCATGACACGACTTGGCAGATAGAGGACACCGTTACCTGGACGCACGGCAAGCACGTGATTCACGGCGGCGCTCAGTTTTACCACTACATCATGAACGATCTTTATCCAGGGAACGCCGGTTTGGCAGGGCAGTTTCTCTTCAACGGCCAATTCACGGGCAACAATGGAACCTCTCATGGGAGTTCGGTGGCCGATTTCATGCTGGGTCTGCCGCAAGACGTTCAGCAAGGAAACGGCGGCGGCGGCAACAAGTATTTGCGCAACAGCCTCGCCGGCATCTTCGCCCAGGACAACTGGCGCATAAAAGACAATCTGACGTTGAATCTCGGACTGCGCTGGGAGACGATCACGGCTCGTACCACGAGCAACGGTCAGGACGTCAATTTCAACCTGGTCACTGGCGTACCGACAATCGGATCCGGCTACAACACCTACAATGGAATCGGCAATTTCCAGCCGCGCCTGGGCCTGGCATGGCAGCCGCGCTGGGACTCGATCTGGACCCGCAACACCGTGATTCGCGCCGCCTACGGTATCTCCAGCTTTACAGAGGCCAACGGCGTGAACAATCTGCCGTATCAAAATCCACCTTTCGTACAGGGTCATGAAGTCATCAACCCTGCCACACTGGCGCTGCCCAGCAGTACGTTAAGCCAGGGCTTTAGTGGATTCCCGGCCTCGGCCTGCACCGTGGCGGCGTTGCAAGCGTTTTCGCCCGCGTGTATCAGCGGCGCTACTCTCCACCTGACGAATCCTAACCTGCAGCCTGCCGTTGATCAGCAATGGAACCTCACAATCCAGCGGCAACTGGGAAGCAAGACGTCAGTCTCTGTGGGCTATGTGGGCAACAAGATCGACCACATGTCCGATATCTTCATCTTTAACCAGAAACAGCTGGTCGGAGGGGTAGCGGTTCCCGGGCCTTTTGCCCAACCGCTCCTTAACTGCAACGCTGCAGGCAGCCCCAATCTGTGCACCGGGGGTAGTCCGACGATTCGGTACAACGATTCCAGCGGCATTCAACGCTACAACGCGCTGCAAGTCAGCGTGGAGCAGCGTCCCTTTGAGGGTCTGCAATTCCGCACGAACTATACTTGGTCCAAGTGCTTAACCAACAGCTTGGGCTACTTTGGTCCGTTCGGAGATGAAGAACAGCTCCCCGGCGCGGTCAGCCAGACCGGGTTCGGATTCTTCTTCCAGGACGCCTACAACGCAAAAGGCGACTACGGACGTTGCATCTCCGATGTCGCCAGCCTGTTCAACGGGTACATGATGTACGACTTCCCCTTTGGCAAGGGTAAGAGGTTTGGAGCAAACGCCGAGCCAATCGTGAATGCAATCATTGGAGGCTGGAGTATTGCCTCAAACTTCACGCTGCATACCGGGTTTGCCCTGTACCCCCATGGGCCGGACAGCTCCTTAACTGGCAGTGCCTCGCCTCGGCCGAATTGCCCAGCCGGCGTCTCTCAGTCCGGTAGCGGTCAGCTCGTCGGCCCGAGTGTCACGACGGGAGGGGTTGTTGGCATTCAGTTCCTGAATCCTCTTGCCGCGGTTCCAGGAACGCCTGGTACCTTCGGCACGTGTGCGGCAGGGGCCTTCCGCGGACCGGGGGCAACGACTGCCGACATGAGCATCGTGAAGGCGTTCTCGATTTCGGAGAGGACGACCCTTCAGTTCCGGTCTCAATTCATCAACGTAACCAACACACCGATCTTTGGTGCACCGAACTCAAGCCAAGGACCGACCTTTGGACTGGTCACCTCTTCGAACCCGGGTCGCCAGATCCAGTTTGGCATGAGGCTCCTCTTCTGACGGGCTAGCTCGTCGGAACTCCAAACGACGGAGCTGCTGAAAGGCAGCTCCGTCGCCTCGCCCTTCTTGAATCGCCGGCATCTGATTGTGAGAGGCCGGACGACGAGAATCGTCCGTAAAAGAAGTGGAGGGGAAAACCATGCATCCCGATGACGCGAAGGATAAAAACGGGTTCCCGCACTTCATGCTCAAAGAGATCTACGAGCAACCCGCGGCGGTAGGCGGGGTCATTGCCGATTGCTTTGACGCAGAGAGCCGGGTAACGTTCCCGAATTTCGTCTTTTCTCCGCAAGAGATCAGCGCATTCTCCAGAATTACCGTCGCCGCCAGCGGCTCCAGCCGCCACGCCGGCCTGGTCGGTGAGTTCATGCTGGAGCGAATGGCCGGGCTTTCGGTAGAAGTGGATTTTGCCAGTCAATACTGCTATCGCAACCCGCTCGTCCTCCCCAACGAGCTCACCATCTTCCCCTCGCAATCGGGCACAACCATTGATACCCTTGCTGCCTTGCAGATAGCACGGCGCAAAGGCGCCAAATCGCTGGCTATCTGTAACGTTCCTGACAGCCCGCTCACGCGCAGCGCCGATGCCACGCTGCTGACCCGTGCCGGCGAAGAAATTGCCATCGCTGCCACCAAGAGTTTTACCACGCAGCTCACCGCGCTGTTTCTGCTGGGCGCGTACGCCGCGCAGGTGCGGCAAAAGGCTGACCGGTTCACGCAGTCCGCGCTCCGGGAATTGCGCGACCTTCCCAACCAGATGGAGCGGGCCTTGTCCACGGACACTGCCTGCCGCCGGATCGCAAAAGAGATTTACGGGTACAAGGACTTCATCTATGTGGGAAGAGATATTGATTATCCGATCGCTCTGGAAGGTGCTTTAAAGCTGAAGGAAATCTCCTATATCCACGCGGAGGGAATTCCCACAGGCGAACTGAAGCATGGCCCGACAGCCTTGCTCGGCGAACAGTTCGTAATCGTAATCATCGCTACTCGAGATCGCGACAACGAGGAGTCTGTGCTGCGGTACAGCAAGAGCCTCTCGAATGTCATCGAGTTCATGGAGCGGCAAGGCCCGGTTGTCGCCATTGTCACAGAAGGCGACGAGGAGATCAGCAAGGTCGCCTCCTATACCGTGTCCGTACCCGACGTGCCGGTGCTCCTGCAACCGATCGTCGAAGTCATCCCGCTGCAATTCCTGGCTTACCATATTGCGGTGCAATGCGGCCGCGATATCGACCGCCCCCGCCATCTCTCCAAATCAGTCGTAATCGAGTGAACAAAGCCACAGGCGATGGCGCCTGTGCCACTATTGCCAACATTCCTTTCGTTTCACGACGATTTTTCGACAACGCAAGAAACACCTTACCGCGGATTTTCGCGGATGGGCGCAGATAAGTGGACCAAGGGCGCTAACGGCCGGTTTCATTTTCATCCGCGATCATCCGCGTGAATCCGCGGTAGGGTGTTGCTTCTTTGGTTTGCGGCTTGCCAGGCTGTGCAACGTGAGCCTTGCAGCAAGGTGCACCAAGGCTGTCTGCTAAACTGACCTGTTGGAGGCCCAGGGAGGTTGGTTGAACGAAGTCCAGGTTCCACCCCGCGGTTCTACTGGGTGCAAGCGGCGCTCGGGCTCGCGGTGATCCTAGCGCTGTCCTTCTGGCTCCAATTCTCCTCCCACGACATCTGCTGCGGCGACTTTGACGGTTACTACCACATCCGCTGGAGTCAATTGTTGTGGGACGGCATCCGGCACCGGCACTTCCCTCCGTCGTTTACCTGGCTGCCGCTCACTTCCCTGAACCCGCACGACTATGCGGACCAGCACCTGCTCTTCCATCTGCTGCTGATTCCATTCCTCTGGATCGCCCAGCCGGTCACAGCGGCTAAGATCTCAGCCGCGCTGTTCGCGGCTATCGCCTTGTTTTCCTGCTTTTTGATCCTCCTTCACTATCGCGTTCGCGGCGCGACATGGTGGCTCATTGCGCTGCTGGGATCGTCGTCCCTGTTTCTTTACCGCATGAGCATGACCCGCGCTCAGAGCCTCTCGATTGTCTTCATCATCGCGGGTATCTGGCTCCTGTTCGAGCGGAAATACGCCTGGCTGGTTGTTGTGGCTTTTCTCTACGTGTGGACCTACAACCTGTTCGTGATTCTGGGAGCGATGGCATTGCTGTGGGCCGGTGCGCTCTGGTGGACTGAGAGACGCCGGGAATGGCGGCCCGTGTTCTGGACGGCGGTCGGGATGGTGGCGGGCTTCGTCCTTAATCCCTATTTCCCCCGCGATCTGCGCTTGTTCCGCCTGCATTTGACAGCCAAAGCCGGGCTCTTCTCCTTGCAACCGGGGACCGGCATGGAGTGGTATGCGCTGCCCAGCTGGGACCTTTTGACTTCCAGCATGGTTGCTTTTGCCGCAATGCTGGCAGGCACTATCGCCTTCGGCTATCTCTGGGGACGCGGAGGCCGCAGCGTTATGCAACGGCCGCTTTTCTTGTTGCTGTTCGCGACTCTGCTGCTGCTGACCGCGGCACGATCCAGGAGATTCGTTGAGTATTGGCCGCCCTGCGCCGTCTTGTTCGCTGCATTCACGCTGCAGGCCGTTGCGGAGCTTCCGCGCGCCGGCGGGCAGGAAAAGACCAAGAATGCGCTGCAATCAGCTTCCGATTGGAAGCTCAGAAAGTTGCCGGCCACGCTTGGGGTCGTCGCTCTGCTGGGCGCCGCCGCTTTTCAGGTGCAGCAGGCCCGGCATTTGATCGCAGCGCCCACGATCCCCGATCAGTATCGTGGCGGGACGCAGTGGCTGCTGGAGCATGTGCCGAAGGGCGCTATCATCTTCAACACCTCCTGGGACGACTTCCCCAAACTTTTTTACTACGATCAGGATCACGCCTACGTTATCGGCCTCGATCCGGTTTATCTCTCCGACCATAACCCGGATCTGGGACGCTTGTATGAACGCATTTCTACGGGCAAGGAGAGCCGTCCCGCTGAAAGCATCCGGCAGGCGTTCGGATCTGAGTATGTCTTTGTTACCCCCGCAACGGACCGCCGTTTTTACGTCGCGGCCATGCTCAGCCACGAATTCACTAAGGTCTATGAAGACCAGCAATGCATGATCCTGAAGGTCCGCGAGTCAGCTCTGACCGGCAGCGAGTAACTCCAGAACTGCATCTTAAAGTACGTTAAGTAACGGAGGCGTTTATGGCCACCTCGTCACATCGGTTTGAATGGGAGCGCCCGCCCTTTCGAGCCGATAATCCATTCATAGATTTTTTTCTCTGGGCAGCGAAGACCGATCGCCGCATTTTGGATGCGTGCGTACCTTGGACGCGGAAGACACACGCAGCGAGAGGGTTCTTTGTTTTCTTCACCTCGATTTGGGCTTGTGGTGCGGCCTACTACGCTCTCTCTACCATGGCGTCGAGTAAGCCCGGCGTTGCAATTGCTGTGTCGCTTCTTTGGGGAACGATGATATTCATGGTGGATCGCGAGTTGGTTGGCCACTGGTCGAGAAGAACTCTGTGGATACGCGTTGTCCTGGCGGCTTTTATCGGCATGACCGTGGCTATCCCCGCCGAGATGCGCATTCTGCAAGGCCGCATTGATCAACAGATTGCCCGGCAACACGACATTGAAAATCATGAGGCAATCTCACGGCTAACCGCAAGGCAGAGTGAAGTCGATCGTCGACAAGCGGCTCTGCAGGAACAACTTGCGCAGTTACGCCAGCAAGGCCAAGAAGCCGGCCGGAATCGGGAAGCTGAAGTCGTTGGCGCGGTAATAGCCGGCCAGACGACTGGAATTCGGGGCAAAGGCCCGGCGTATGAAGCTGCCAACCAGCGTCTGCAGCTCCTCGATGAGCAGAGGCAAAACATCGAATCCGAATTGCAGCGCCTTGGAGATGAACGAGCCCGTGTGACCGCTGAATACAAGGATCGCGAGATCCAGGCTGTGCACGATTTCCCCACCCGGTACGAAGCGCTTGCCAATTCCACCCCTCTTTTCAGTCCTTTGTGGCGGATATCGTGGCTCATCACGCTACTGGTCATCATCATCGACATGACGCCGGTCTTGATGAAAGCTCAATCACCGGTCACGGACTATGACCAGTTGCTGGCGGTGCAGGTGCATGAAAACATCAGCCGAGCGCGCAAGATTGCCGAATACAACGCGCGGGTGACGAGCGCAGACCTGTTGGCCACGCAGCCATCGACCTTGGACTTGTTTGAGAAAGTACTTGGAGGGACGGAATCCAAAGCGTAACGGCTGCGGCTACAATGGGCTTGAACGCTTTTTCTCTGGAGATTTATGAATCGAGCCCAGCCTTCCAATGCCGGGATTCCCAACCAGAAGCCCGCGGATGTGGACATCGTGGAGTTCTCCGACTCCGGCGAGCGCCGCGGCCTAGTCCGTGTGCCCAAAGTCGTGAAGAGCGAGAGCGAATGGCAGACGCAACTCTCTCCCAGTTCTTTTTACATTACCCGTCACGACGATACCGAGGCGGCATTCACGGGAGACTACTGGGACAATCATGACCGCGGCCTCTATCGATGTGTCTGCTGCGGCACGGCGCTCTTCAACGCCGATACAAAGTTCGACTCGGGTACCGGCTGGCCGAGCTTTTGGCAACCCGTCGCCATGGAAAATGTGGAAGAGATCCGCGATAGCACGTTCGGCATGGTGCGGACGGCCGTCGCGTGCCGGAGGTGTGACGCCCATCTCGGCCACGTCTTTCCTGACGGTCCGCGCCCGACCGGATTACGCTACTGCATCAACTCTGGCTCTTTGGAATTTGTAAAATCGAGCTGACGTGAGCCGCGCTGCTGCTTCACCGGCGCATAGCAGCCGTGATCGGATTGATGCGCAATGAAGGCTGCGACCGCGCGCCTGCAATCCCGGGCACACGTCTCACAATCCAGCATTGCTTTCCGAAAGAGTTCCGGCCTCCCTCGACCCGCCAGCCTCAACAATCTCTCGAGAGCTCCGTGATACCGAGTCGATGCCGTAAACACCTTATCTAACAGGACGCTGTACCGAACGCAAATCATCTTCCCCTCGTCGGCTTTCTCAGTTGAGAGGAAACCTACTATGTACGTTGGCCGAGGCACGAGACGAGTTGAATAGGGTGAACCATGTCATGTTCAATCGGGAGAATCCTGTAGGGTTCAAAATAATGGCTTAGAAGAGGGAAGAATGAAAAGCGAAAAGAAGGGCGGGGAGGGGTTCGAGCTTCCGCATCCGTTCATGCGTCCGGTTTTGTCAGACGCCGTAACCTCGTGCCTCAGAAGACAGTAGTCGGTCAGTTTGATTTCCAGGGCGAGAATAACGGTGCCCCTGGAAGCGTTCGATACTCCGTAAAAGAAGTAAGCGGAGCCAGGGGCACTAGCGGCAGAACGAACCCTGTCAATTCCGATCTGTCGCCAACATGACATTTTTACTAGCGTCCCGTTTTGAGTCCAAGTGCCGACAAGCGTCAACATGCGTCACCATGATCCGGCCGTAGGGCACCATGCGGCGGCGGGGTTTCTCTTTGAGGGTTTCCGGAGCAGTTGAGGCATCAGCGGGACCTAGGTGTATGACAAAAAAGTTCTGACGGAGAGGGACCGATGGCGAACTCGCCGGGTTCCTGTCCGTCATCAGCAAACTCATTTTCAAAAAAAGCGAAGCAGGGACGCATCCCGAGCTTCCGTATCGGGACATGCGTCCGGTTTGACCCTCACTCCGTTGCAAATTGGTTGAGACGGGCAGTAGAGCACCCGTACCTAAGTACAATGATCGTGTATGACCGCCGCCTGCACAGTATTGCTTTTTTCTTATGGAAAGTTGCAGTACAAAGACGTGCAGGTCGCCACCTTCGGTCGTGAGCTAACCGGTCGTCCGGATTTGTTGCCCGGATACGTCCGCACGATCACAGAGGCAGGAGGAGTTCCGTTTTATAACATCGAACCGAGCGCCACTTCAGAAGAAGCCGTTTCTGGAACCCTATTTGAGATTACTGAGCAGGAACTGGCTTTTGCTGACGGATACGAAACAAGCATCAAGTATCGCAGGATCAGTGTCACGTTGCGGTCTGGTGTTCAGGCTTGGGCATACATCCAAATGGTTCCACAACGCCCCCCGCAGTGAAATCGCCCTAAGCGAGAATCTCGTTCACCTTTTCCGGTACATCCTACTAACCGCGCCCGGTTTGATCCTCACCTCGTCGCCGACACAGGCGCCCGATTTGATCCTGACTCCGTGGCCCGCGTGGCTGCCGACTCAATAGTTGGTTAGTGGGGAAGGTGCCCCTGGAAGCGTTCGATACTCCTGTAAAAGAAGTAAGCGGAGCCAGGGGCACTAGCGACAGAAACCTGTCAATTTTGAAATCTGTCGCCAACTCAACACCTCTACTACTGTTCTGTTTGGGTTCAAAGTGTCAGCAAGCGTCAACAAGCGTCAACATGCGCCCTCACGAAGGGAGTGTGCACAAATCGAATGGTAAGCAATACAATGTCAACTTCTAATGTCAGCTTCCATGGGGCAGCGTGTGTTGGACTCAGCGTTTGAACGGCGCCCTTGCGACGCCTGCGGCCACATGATCTCGATTCTAAAACCGGACTACCAACTTCCGCCCGCGTGCCACGTCATCTGCCCCTACTGCGGTGTTGAACAGCGCCCTACTGACGAAAAGTGACCCGGAGAGCTAGGCAAAAATCTCGTTCACCTTTTCCCGTACATGCTGACGGCTTCAGGTTTGACCGCATTCCGTCGCGGCTTGGCTTAGGAAGCAATAAGAAACTCACCGTTGTGAGTGCGAGTGCGATTTGCCGACACTTACGAGTAAACAAGTGAACGGGTTATAGAAGTTGACCCCACATATAATGGTCGAGGATCATTAGAGGCAAACGGACCTGCCATGTCGACAAGGCCGACCATCCTCTGCATCGACGATAAAGAACCAAATCTGCTCATTCGAGCCAAGCTGCTGGAAGTACGCGGTTACAACGTCATTATTGCAAACGACGATTCTTCGGCCCTGAAGGCCGTTAAGGAGCAGCAAGTTGACCTCGCGGTGATCGACTATCACATGGAGCGAGGCGCAAACGGGGAGCAGATCGCGAAAGCACTTAGAGTGATGTACCCCAATCTTCCACTTCTATTGCTGACTGGTGACCCTTTTGTGCCTCAGAGTGCGCGTGATAGCGTCGATGCCTGCTTGATCAAAGGCATACATCCTGCGACCACGCTTTTGAACGTGATAGAAAAGCTCTTGTCTCAGAGTCGCGCAGCGTACCTGGCAATAACGGGCGATTACACTCACAAGCCGAAACAATAACCCGCCCTAGGCAAAAATCTCGTTCACTTTTTCCCGTACATGCTGACGGCGCTACGGTTTCAGATACCTGATGGTGCTCTCCATGTCGGAGTGCCCGAACCAATTCTGGACCGTCCTCAGATGACCCCCAGACCCACAGGGATCACGTTTCCTACGTGGCGTGGAGATTACGGGGAATCTGGCGGAGAGGGAGGGATTCGAACTTGAGGCGCCTTCGCGGCGTCTGAACCGCGAGCCGAAATCCCGAGCGCAACGAGGGACCTCTAGCAAGAGGGTTTGGAGGGAAGCTGGCGGAGAGGGAGGGATTCGAACCCCCGATACCCTTTCGGGTATATCGGTTTTCAAGACCGACTGTTTCAACCGCTCACACACCTCTCCGCGGCGGGACAACAACAGTTTACCAGCAGCTTCACCGCCGGTGACGGTCTGCGGACTGCGCTGCTGACCCCGCGGTAACCAGGCTCTCCAGTGCTTCGATGATCGCCGCCGCACTGTCCGGGCCAGGCGAATTGATTTCGCCGTAGAAAGCCTTGGGACTGTTGTTGAGCCAGGGCGCATGCTCGTCCCATTCGGCTTTGGGAATGATGTAACCGAGCTCATCGTTGCCGAGGCCGATTACAAACTGATATTTGCTTTTGAGGATGGCACGCAGCGGCGGGTCGAGCGGCGCGTCCGGGAAGTCGGCGCCGGGATAACGCTCTACGCCGCCGTTGACCACTTCCGGAAACGCCTCGCCCGGGATGGTGGCAAACTCGGCCAGCAACCGCGGGCCAGCCCGCAACTGCACATAATCGACCTCGGTCTGCAAGTCGCGACCACTGGCGACAGGCACCGGCTTTCCTCCTCCCTCAACCTCACGCTCAGCGACCGAGGTATCAAGCTTCCCAGCGGTATATAACGGCTTGCGTCCGGCGAAAACGCCTGCAGCTTCTGCGGCACGAAAGCGATCGTTGGCTAGCGGCAAGAAGAAAACCGACGAGCGAAATAACAAAGCATCGGGCGAAACTCTTTCCGCGTTTGCCAGCGCGCGCTCCGCAAGTTCGCCAACCTTGGTCCCGAGCAGTTCAGGCTTGCGCCAGGCGCCGTCTTCGGCGAGCAGGCCGGTGTCGGGGTCGAGCAGCGCAACCTCTTTCCCCAAGGTTGAAACCTTGCCCAGCGCGCCGTTGACAAACACCGCCGTACCGCCGTAGCGGTGCTCCAGGGTTTCGCAGATCCAGTGCGGATAATCCGCAGTGATCAAAGTGTTCTTGCGGTTCAGCGTTTCCGGATGGTCGGTCCAGTTGACGAGCGTGGCGATGACGGCGCCGTCGGACGCGCGCACCGCTTGCAGAACAAGCAAGAACGGATCCTTGACGTACGGCGGGCGATCCACGCCCTGCAGTTGCGCAAGCAACGGATGGTCGTCGCGCGCGAGCTTGAGCTGCGCCGGCTGCATGTCGCCCACGGCTTCGAGCGCGGTCGAGGCGATCTTATCGTCCAGCCAGTCAACATACGCGGGATCCATGCCCGACTCGCCGGCAGTTGGTCCCCACAAACCCAGGGTATCTGGCCCCTCATGAACGTGCGTGCTGGCCACAATCAAGTACGATCCTTTCGGAGCGTGCCCGGCAAAGCGTGCGCGAATCCTCTGGACGTCGTCATAGAACAGGCCGATCAGGTCGGCGGCGCATAGCGCCAGGGTCTTCTTTCCGATTTCAACCGCCAGGCAGCGAACGTAGAGAGGATCGTGCACCGCGGTCGCCAGGCGATTGTGCCCGAAACCGGCCAGATAGACCTTCCGGCCTTCCAGTTCCGGTGTGATCGCGCTCTTGGCAGCCCCGGCACGGACTTGCGCGAAACCGGGTGCTGCGATCGCCAGCAGCAGAATCAACAGATGCCGGCATACGTGTTGCCGAGCCTCCGCCATGCGCATCTTTGTACGGCGCGTCATGATTCAATCATCATTAGAGTATGTGACCGTCCTCGATGTTGCGTTTTTGGGCAACCTTTCCTGGCGGCGTAAGCAGTGAAACGCGGCAGGGCCACGTCTCTACGCAGGCATATGGGTCGGACACGAAAAGGGTTCCGTCGGAGAGGTCCTGTCCGTAGAGACGCGGCACTGCCGCGTCTCAAACTCAACCCCCACCACGCTCTTGCGGGTTGTCCGTGTCTCAGTGTCTCCGTGCCTCCGTGGTAAGTGTTCGTCGCCATAAGACCATGTTCTAAAGAGTCTTTGCCGGCACCCGTTCCTGCCGCTATGCTTTGGTGTTCCCTGGGGGCGCGTATGAAAAAACTCTTTCTCGTAGCAGTGTCACTGGTGGCGCTGGCGGGCGCATGCCTGGCGCAGTCGCCGCTTGACGAACTCAAGAAGAGAGCCGAAGCCGCGCTGGGCACTCCGCAAGACAGCCAGGGGCTCACCGAAGACAAGATTACCGCCGGCCTCAAGGAAGCGCTGCGGGTGAGCACCGGTAAGGCCGTGGCTTCCACAGGGCGGCCTGACGGCTTTTTGAAAAACGCCGCAATAAAGATCCTTCTGCCGCCTAGACTGCAGACCGCCGGCAAGACCATGCGCAGGGTGGGCATGGGTTCGCAGGTTGACGAACTGGAGATCGGCATGAACCGCGCCGCCGAGCAGGCCGCGCCCAAGGCTAAGCAAATCTTCCTCGACTCACTGGCCAAAATGAGCATCGAGGACGCACGCGGTATCCTGACCGGCGGTGACACCGCAGCCACGCAGTATTTCAAGCGCGCCAGCAGCGACGAGCTGACCGCGGCGTTCACGCCAATCGTCCACCAGGCCATGGAGAACGTGGGCGTGATAAGACAATACAACCAGTTGATGCAGAACCCCATGGCCTCGCGCTTCGCCAGCGGGCAAAACATGAACCTCGACAGCTACGTGGTCGGCAAGACCCTCGACGGCCTGTTCTATGTCCTGGGCCAGGAAGAGGCCAATATCCGCAAGAATCCCGCCGCACAAACTACGGAGCTGCTCAGGGAAGTATTTGGCCACAAACAGTAACTCAGTCGTGGAAATTTACCGGCGCCAAGATTCCACACTTGTCTCATAGCCCTTGGGCGGTCAGCGCCGATCGGCGCGACTGAGAATAGCCCGGCAGGAACTGCCGGGTTAGTGATGAATGAAGGACCGAGTCCCGGCAGGGACGCCTGAAATCGGTCCTCTTCCTGTTGAGCCCCCCGCGGTTTCATGAACATCTCCATCCTCGGAAAAGCTTCGCCGGGCCACGCTCACAAGCCGCTACGAAAGCCTCAGCCGCCCCTAACGGGACTGCACAGCCTTTTTGCTAGCTTACCCGGCAGTTCCTGCCGGGCTACTTTCAAGCCGCGCCTATCGGCGCTAAGCGACCGAATACCTACAGTTTGGGCCCTGACCCTTTTTTCCCCTGCAATCAAAGATTGCTAGTTAGAGTCACGCGCCAATAAATCCCTATTCCTTAATAGGTTAGCGCTAACGCCGAGCCATGCAGAGGTTTAGTCGGCGGAGGCGGCTCGCGCAACGATGCGCCTGTTAACACAATCCTGCTTCTTCCCGTCTATCATTCCGCTGGTGAAGGTCGATCTGGATGGCCTCAACAACGGGAGACAGGATTGGGCAATTTCCGGCAAGCCTGCATCACTCAGCCGTGACTCATCAGTCTGCGCCGCCTGGTGACGCGCAAGACGACTCGCGACTGGTGGAGGCTGCGCGTGAGGGCGATCGTATGGCCTTCGGCCAACTCTACGACCGGTACTCCCGGATGGTCCATGGAATCCTGCTGGCGCGCGTGCCGCTGAGTGAAGTGAACGACCTCGTGCAGGATGTTTTTCTCCGGGCCCTTCCCCGACTGCATGCGCTTCGCGATGTCAACCGCTTTGGAGCCTGGCTGGCGGCAATCACCCGCAATCGAGCGAATGACTACCATCGCCACGCCGTGGAAGAGGTTGAGTTGCCGGAAGACCTGCCTGGCGACGGAATAGAAAGCCAAGCGGCAGGCAGTTCCGTCGACGCGGAAGCCTGGCTTCTCCTCTCCGCCATCCGCGGCCTGCCGGAGACCTATCGCGAGATTCTGCTGTTGCGGCTGGTAGAGGGCATGACCGGGCCGGAGATCGCCGCGCGCACCGGTCTCAAGCACGGTTCGGTGCGCGTGAATCTACACCGCGGTATGCAAAAGCTTCGCGAAAAGCTGGCTTCCATCCCCCGCGCCGCGCGCGAACAAGGAATATGAGGGCAGTAGCATGAGAGACGATTACTTGTGGGACGGTTCGGGCGAACCTGATCCCGAAATTCAGAAGATGGAAAGCGTGCTGGGCAAGCTGCGTTACAACCGGCCTGCGCCGGAGTTTCCCGCCTTCGTAAAAAGCGATGCGCCCGTTCCGCGCCGGCGCTTTTGGCACATCTTCTCACGACCGCAATTTGCCTTTGCAGCTGCTCTCTTGGTCGCCGCCGTCGCAGGTTTGGTATGGCTAGAGTCGCGCACCCCAAAGATCGATCCAGCCACTGCCTGGGACGTAACCAGCGTTGAGGGAACTCCCCAAGTTGGATCCCACAAGATCGACGTGACCCATAAGACGGGGAAACTAGGCCAAGGCCAGGTACTCGAAACCGACAACGTGTCCAAGGCTGTCATCAAGTCCGACGCCACCGGTGAAATCGAGGTCGAGCCAGCCACGCGCCTGCGCCTGGTGAAGAGCGGCTCGGGGATTAAACGGCTGTCGCTGGAGCGCGGCACCATCCGCGCCACCATCTGGGCGCCTCCCGGCGAGTTTGTGGTGGACACACCTTCCGCAGTGGCGGTGGACCTGGGCTGCGTTTACACGCTGCATGTGGATGACTCCGGAGACGGTTTGCTGCGCACGACTTTAGGGTGGGTCGGATTCAAGCTTGGCGACCACGAATCCTTTATCCCCGCCGGCGCCGTCTGCGCCACCAGGAAGAAAACGGGACCCGCCACGCCGTATTTTGAGGACGCGTCGGAAGCCTTTCGCAACGCCCTTGCCAGGCTCGATGCCGGCGCCATGGGCGAAGAGCGCGCGGCTGCGCTTGGTGTCGTCCTTTCTCAGGCGCGCCAGCGAGATGCGCTGACGCTCTGGCATCTGCTGGCCCGCGTCCCTGAAGCCGACCGTGGCCGCGTCTATGACCGTCTCGGGCAGTTGGTCCCTGCGCCTGCCGGCGTGACGCGCGAAGGAATTCTGCTGCACGACCCGCAAATGCTCGATCTCTGGTGGAATGAGCTTGGATTCGGCGATACCTCCCTGTGGCGGCACTGGGAGCGCTCGTGGCCTCAGGAAAAGTAACAGGACAACTTCAGTAAGGAGGCTCGTTGCTATGACTGTTCTGCGAATCGTTTTGGTCGCTGCGTTGGCGGCCTTGTCGGCATCTGGTCAATGCACTTCTGCTCAACCATCCTGGCCTCCGACGGAATCGGTTCCCACTTCTTGCCCGGTTACGCCCCGGCCGGCAAGACCATTCATACCGCCTGCGGACTATCGCCCTGCAGAAATGCCCGCGCACCTATTTTGGATCGGCACAAATGAGCTCTGGACCGAAATTCGCGAACCTATGGTCTGGTACTGGGCTCCGCACCAGCCAGGGCACGAGCAGGAAGTCCAGCCATTGACCGCAAAGATTTTTTGGTACCGGGTGGGCTACGATTGGCGCGTGGAACCGCTACCCAAATTAACGATTACGGGGAGGCGGATCGACGGTCCTGCTCCACCCCTTATGGTGATGACTCGGTCGCGTCCCAACGGCGCTCCTGCCCAGGCCACCAATGTCATCCTCGACGACTCGGGGAGGGGAGCCATGTTGACCGGCATCTATGTGCCCACTCCCGGCTGCTGGGAGATCACGGGAGACTACGAGGGCGATAAGTTGAGTTTTGTCGTCTGGGTCGTACCTATCGAGCCCAGCAAACCGTAAGATTGCTAACAGTCTGCTCCTGTTAAGCGTCTTGTCTGCCTGAAGGGTGAATTCACCCGAAGGAGACTCGACGACATGAAACCATTCAGATTTTTCTCTTCGCACTTTGCAGCAGGAATTTTGCTGGCGCTCTGTGGCTTGATGACTTCGGCCTTTGCAGGCCCACCACTCATCTGTCATCGGCTGGACATCGGTGACGCGAAATCGTTGCCTTGGAATGGCACTGCCTGGGACCTGGCAGGAAACGAGAACTACGATACCAGGAACCTTGTCCATGACACGCTGGCGATCCTGGACGGCGGTGTGCCGGTGATCGTCCGCATGGAAACCCTGCGCCGGGCCACGCTGTACGCTCGTAAGGATCCCCAAGCCGCGAAAGAGTTGCTGACCAAGCTCTACCAGCGCGCCATGGCGGGCGAAGCTGCGGGACATTCCGATGCCCTCGCCTGGTTTGACGCTGGATACCTGGCTGCGGCCTACCGTCAAGGACTGGGCAAAGACCAGAACCCTGCCGCAGGAATTGACGGATACGATCTGGTCTCCAAAGCCTTGTCGCGCGGCGGAGAGAAAGACCCGCAGATGCAATTTGCGGCTGCGCTGATCACGCTCCAGGGCCCGGAACAAGCCCACCAGGAACACGCACAGAAAGCCATCGCGGGCGCGAAAAACGATCCGTTGCTGGCGCGTAACCTTGCCAACCACTTTCTGGGCAATGAGAAGCAAACCGTCTCTGAGGCGCTGGCCAGGAATGTCACTCCGGGAGGCGTGAAATGAAACCGCTGATCGCTCAAACCGTGCAGGCCATGAAAGCCAGCAGGCACATTCTCGTGGCGTGCCTGTTGGCCGGCAGCATCTACGCGCAGGACCGTACTGCGGATCCCGGCCTTACTGCCCATGAGTGGGGCACGTTCACTTCGGTCGCGGGCAATGATGGCCAGGCGGTAGAATGGCGGCCGCTCGAACTCAGCAACCTCGCCATCGATGCGAGCCCAGTACGTTCCAGCGACAATTACCGTTCCAAAGAGCTCCCCAGTTTTGTTGAGACAATGCGCTGGGGTTTCAAGGGCGGGCTTTTTGCTACCATTCGTATGGAGACTCCAGTCCTTTACTTCTACTCTTCGCAGCCGATGACCCTCTCTGTGCATGTGCAGTTCGCCAAGGGGCTGATCACGGAGTGGTATCCACACGGCACGGCCCCGCCCGCGAAGGGCGGTCTGGACGATGCAGCCCTCTACTCGAAAGGCGTCGCAGCCGGCGGCATCGTCTGGAATGCAGTGACCCTTGAGCCCGGAGCTGCCCCGAAGTTCCCTAGCGACTCATCCGACAACGGCGACCGCTACTACGCTGCCCGCGAAACCTTGGCTACCCCACTGCGCGTGGATGCGCCTGGCGGCGTGCAGCATGAGAAATTCCTCTTTTACCGCGGCGTTTCTCGTTTCCCGGTTCCTGTCTCTGCCACATTCACATCGCAAGGCAAACTGGAGGTCAAGAACCTGCTCGAGGAAGAAATTCCCACCGTAGTTCTTTTTGAACGCCGGGGCGAGAAATTGGGATATCGCATTAGCGGCGGTCTGCAAGATGAGGTGTCGCTGGATATGCCGCAGATGACAGCAACGGTCGAGCATCTGTACAGCGATCTGGAAGCAGCGCTGGTAGCGCGTGGTCTCTACAGTGAAGAAGCCCATGCCATGCTTGAAACCTGGCGCAACACGTGGTTTGAAGAAGGCAGCCGGCTCTTCTATATCGTGCCCTCGTCGTTCGTGGAGACTGTCTTGCCGCTCTCGATTACTCCGGCTCCGGCGCAAGTCATTCGGGTCTTTGTGGGGCGGCTCGAACTAGTCAGCCCAACCACACAAAAGGCGGTTTCGGCTGCGCTGGCAGCGAATGACAAGGCAACGCTGGCCAAGTACGGCCGCTTTCTGGACCCGATTCTCGCTGTCATTCGGGAGAAGACAGCCAAACCAGGCCAGGAATCCCAGATGAAGCCTTGTCCAGCCGAGGTCCTTAGAGTGGCCCCGGCAAGCATCTCGAACCGCAGCAAGCCCTAAACGTTTGTGTCAACAGGAGAAAAGGTCAGGCACGACCAAGGTCGTGCCCTGACACTTGTTGGTCCGCGAAACCTTGCGCTGAAAGGGAATGTCATGCCAACGCGGAAGAAGTTTTCTTCGAAATCAGAATAGAGAATCGCCTTCTATCCTTCGCCCGACTCCCTCGTAAACTCCAGCAACTCGTTGGCGCGGCGGATGAGTTCCTTTCGGTCGGCGTCGCGCCATTGTTTAGGCAGCAGGCTCTTGCTGGTGCACTCCAGCACCGCGACGATGTTCTGCAACTCGATCTCGGTGGGATAGGAAGGCGGGATGAAGTCGTCGAGCGCATTCTTGATGTCGTCTTCATCCACGGCAGCTTTCTTTCCCAGGGCGGCACGCATGCGGCTGCGGACAAGCACGGCCTCGATGTCGGCGCCGGAAAGATTACCGGCACGGTCGAGAAAGAATTTTTCGAGATCGGCGGAAAACGCGGGCATGCCGCCTTTCTTCATCATGGCGCGGAGGAGGGCGCGGCGTTCGTCGGGCGTGTCAGGATAGAACAACGCGATGTGTTCCTCAGCGCGGCCCTGGCGCTTCAAGTCCACGGGCAGGAGATCAGGGCGGCAGGTGAGCAGGAACCAGATCACTTTGCCGCGGTACTCGGTGTTGCCCATGAACTGGGCGATCTGAGCGAACACGCGGTTACTGACCCCGCTGTCGCCAGAACTGGACCGGTCGCCAAGCTGGGCATCGGCTTCATCGACGATCACGGCAATGGGACTCATGGCCTTCAGCAAATTGAGCACCCTCTCCAGGTTGCCTTCGGTTACGCCTTGCCACATGCTGCGGAAATTCTTGAGCGTCACGGCGGGAATGCCGACTTCGCCGGCGAAGCAGGTGGTGATGAACGTCTTGCCCGTGCCCACTGGGCCACAGATGACGTAACCCATAGGCAGAACGTCCGTGGCGCCGGCTCGAATCGCCGCCGAAGCGTCCTGAAGCTTCTTCTTGGCCTGGTCGTTGCCGGCGACATACGAGAGATCGTAGCGGCTTTGCACGAACTCCAGCAGGCCACCGGACTCAGCCTCAATCAATTCCTTCTTGCGCTCGTTCAGGAATTTAAGCGTCAAGGGCTGCTTGTTCTCGACGGCGTGTGAAATCAGGCTCTGCAACTGCACGCGCTTCAAACCCGCGCCGAGCTTGGCCAGAAGCACGTCGCTGACTTCGGAGCCTTGCGGCAGAGGCTGCTCGCTGAGCTGGGAACGCACAAACTCCAGGCGCTCCCCCTCGTCGGGCAGCAGCACCTGGATCGAAGCTACGCCGGGATTTTCCACGATGCCCGGGTTCAGCTCGCTTTGATTCTCGGCGATCAGACAGATGGTCACGTCGGCATTGAGAAAATCGGGATTGCGCGCCCAGCGCTTGAGGATGACCAGCGAGTTGCGGTCCTCGGCCGACATGTTGGAGACGTCGCCCGCCGGCGCAATCGTCTCGGCGAAGTCGATCACCATGGCGATCTTCCGCCCATCCGAAATGCGCAGGCGCAAATAATTGTCGAGTATGTTCAAAACGGCGTCGGGGTTGCGCGGCAGGCCGCCTTTGGAATAGGTGGTGCCGTGAAAGCTATCGTATCCCTCAAGGGCGCGGCGGAAATCGCTCTGCGAGTCAGGATTGCCGAAGCTCAAGCCGCCACGATCGTAGTGCAGCACGAGGTCACGCTGGCCGAACAGCGCGCTCGACAAAAACTGCTCGAGCGACAGAAAATCTGTGCCGTTCTGCCGGCGAAAAGGCATCAAGTCGCGCACGTTGCCGTAGAGCACAAACAGCGCGTAAGACCGCGAATAGTATTTTTCGGAGAACTCCCGCGCCCACCCTGGCAGAGCGTCGATATATTTCTCCGTGCTGGGTGATGAGGAAGACATGATTAAATTTGGTAATTGGGTAAGTTGGTAATTGAGTAATTGGATCACGCCCTTTCAATTACCAAATTACCAAGTTACTCAATTACCCAATTCTTAACTAGAAAATGCAAGCCTCCCTCACAGCGAATAGAGACGGATCGTGGCCGATAACATCTAACTACCAATCCTCGTCCTCTGCGCTGAACCCACGCTTGAGCTCGATCCTGAATCCTGCATGATCCCTTCCATGTCCGGGGTCAAGCTGCTGAAGATGGCTTCCACCTGTTGCACCGTCTGCTCGGTCTGCTCCACGTCGTGGACCAGGTTTGCAAGTTGGTCGCTGACCTGCTGCGGGTCGCGCATGGTGACGGACTGGTCGCGCACCAGTTGCAGAACGTCTTCGACCGCCGAGCACTGGGCGTCCACCACCTGGCGGTTCTCCACGATCTTCTGAAATTTCTCCACCCGCTTGTTGAGAATTTCGATCCGCTTTTTGTCGATCTCCTGAACCTTGGGCGGATCGTGATCCACGCGCTGCTGCAGCGCGGCGATTTCCTTCTTGATCGAGTCGGCATCCGACGTCTTCAGGTACTGGCGCTGCTGCGCCGCCGCGTTGAGCAGGCGCGCGTAGCCGTTGAGCAGGCCCTGCAGGCGCTGATCCATCTGCTGCACGAAGATTTGCGAGGTCGAAGAGAGCTGGCTGAAGTTGGCGCGGATGGAGCCGCAGACCTGCGCAAGGTTTACGTAACGGGTCTGCATGTCCGGTGGTAGCGCCCGCAGCATTTCACCGAGCTGCATTTCGCGGGCCTTCTGTTCTTCTGCGAATTTCCAGGAGCGCACCAGGCGCTGGAAACGCCAGTTCTGGGGGACCACGGCAAGATACATCAGCTCCAGCCCGCCGGCCAGGATCAGCGGCAGCGCGCTGCCCGTGATCACGGCGAGAACGCCCAGGCCGGCCAGCGTGATCCAGTTGTACTGAACCTTGAAGGCTTCTTTGACGAAGCTGATGTCATCCGGCTGGTGCGCGCCAGGACCAGATGCGTTGGGGAGACCGGACTGGCCTGGAAAGCCGCTGCTTGAGCCCATTAGACACTCACCCTCACGTGGCCACCCACTCCGGGAGCGCTCTTGAGACGGCCCAGGACGTAATGCTGGAGCTCATGGAATTCGTTCTTCTCTTTCAACTCCAGGCTGCGCGGACGGTCAAACGGCACCTGCACGTCCTCCACGATGGTTCCCGGATGCGAACTCATGATGAAAATCCTGTCCGCCAGATACACTGCTTCTTCCACATCGTGGGTGACAAACAGAATTGTACACGCTGTTTCTTCCCAGATTCCCAGCAAAAGCTGCTGCATCTCGCTGCGGGTTTGCGCGTCGAGAGCGCCGAAAGGCTCATCCATCAGGATGACGGACGGCCGCAAAGCCAGGGTGCGCGCGATGGCCACGCGCTGCTGCATGCCGCCGGATAGCGTCTCAGGATAGACACTCGCGAACTCCGTGAGTCCCACGGCTTTGAGCAGGCGATCGACGGTCTCCTTGCGCTGCGGCGCGGGCACGCCGTTGATCCTCAGGCCGTACCCCACGTTCTCTTCCACGGTGAGCCAGGGAAACGACGTGTATTTCTGGAAGACCATGCCGCGGTCCTTGCCCGGCCCAGTCACCGGCTGGTTGTTGACAAGGATTTCGCCGGTGTCCGGCCGATCCAGCCCGGCAATCAGGCGCAGCAGGGTTGACTTGCCACAGCCGGAAGGCCCCAGCAGCACGCGAAACTCGCCGATGTCGCGCCCAGAAACGGAATAAGCGTCTTCTACCTCCAGGTTGATGTCCTTGAGCGCCTCGATACGCTCGCCGCTGGGGGAGTAGAAGGTCCGGGAAAGGTTGCGGACAGCGATCTTGTCTTTCTTAGGCTCCACGCGTCACCGCCTTCGAGTGCCTCACGCTGGGCACGGCCACGCTGGTCCCAGCGGTCGCCACCTGCCGCCAGGGGAACAGGATTCTTTCAAGCAGTGTGAGCACGGCGCGGAATAAAAACGCTGCTACGCCAATCGCGATGATGCCGGCGTACACCAAATCGGCGCGATGGAATTCGTACGCTGACTGCACCATGGCGCCGACACCTCTCTTGCGGTTGACGATCTCCGCCAGGATCACGTAGGTCCAGCCGATGTCGTAAAGGATACGGAAGGAAGAAAAAATTCCCGGAAACGCCGCGCGGAACATCAACCACAGCACCTGGTAGCGCTTGGCGCCGAGGGTGTAGGCGGTTTCCAGCAGCGAAATATCCACGCGGTCCACCTCTTCCACCACGACCGCCAGCAGGTAAAAGAACATGCCGAACCAAAGGAACGCCACTTTCATGGTCTCGTCGATGCCGAACAAACCGATGAAAGCGGGTAGGAACGCGGTAATGGGCATGGAACGCATGGGCGCGGCCACGGGGTTTACCAGATCGTAAACCCATCGGAAGCTGGCCATCAGCA
>DATFQZ010000114.1:0-2948 GCA_035263765.1 Candidatus Angelobacter sp.
TTCGGGAGATGCCAACTTCAGCTCGCTCGATTTCGGTTTGCGGCACTTGGATTTGCTAGCCGCCGGCCTTTACGGAGTGAGTTTTCTCAATCCGCGCTAGAAGGAGCGGCAGCGCGGAGAGACTGCCCGCCGGTTCGGTGCATCAAAGCCCACGCCGCCTGCATCCTATAACTGGTGGAATACAAAGAAGATTTGGGTGTTGGGGGCGGCTAGGAAGTCGAGTAAACTATTACTGATAATTGGGGCGCTGGGAACAGAGGGCAGGGCAGCGCCGCCCGACCTGGGCAAAATCCTGATCAGATTTGCAAGGAACATGAGTTGAGGGTGAAGAATGCCTGATGTAATGAAGACTATTCTGTTGAATCCGCCGAGTTTTGAGAACTTCGACGGCGGAGCGAGTTCGCGGTGGCCCGCGACGCGAGAGATTGAGTCCTATTGGTACCCGGTTTGGCTGTCCTACCCGGCGGGAATGATTCCGGGCAGCCGGCTGGTGGACGCTTCCCCGCACAAAATCGACTGGAAACAGACCATCCAGATCTGCAAGGACTACGAATTCCTGATCCTGTACACCTCCACGGTAGGCTTCCACAGCGACATCAAGCTGATTCGGAAGATCAAAGAAGAGAATCCCGGGCTCAAGATCGCCTTCGTCGGCCCGCACGGGCACATTAAGCCGGAAGAGACGCTCAACGCCAGCCTGGACATCGACTTTGTGGTGCGCGGCGAGTTCGACCATGCCGTGACGGACTTTGCGCACGGCAAGCCGCTCGAACAGATCGCCGGAGCCTGCTTCCGCAAAGACGGGCGCATCGTGATCAACGCGCCGCGGCCGAACCTGCACACGGCGGAACTGGACGCGCTGCCTTACGCGACCGACGTCTACAAGCGCGACCTCGAGATCGAGCGCTACAACGTGCCGTTCTTGCTGCATCCGTTCGTGTCGTTTTACACAACGCGGGGATGCCCGGCGATGTGTACATTCTGCATGTGGCCGCAGACGATTTCGGGCCACGCCTGGCGTACGCGTAGCGTGGACAACGTGGTCGAGGAAGTGAGGAACACGCTCGAATACTTCCCGCAGATGAAAGAGATCTTCTTCGACGACGACACCTTCAACATCCGTCGCGATCGTGTCATCGAGTTGAGCCAGAAGTTCAAGCCGTTGAAGTTCCAGTGGTCGTGCACGGCTCGCTGCCACAGCAAGTACGAAGAGCTGAAGGCCATGGCCGACGGCGGAGCGCGGCTTTTCATCGTTGGATTTGAGTCGGGCGACGCGCAGATTCTGAAGAACATCAAGAAGGGCGCCACCGTGGAAATGGCGCGCGAGTTTATGAAGAACTGCAAGAAGGTCGGGATCAAGGTGCACGGCGACTTCATCATCGGCCTGCCGGGCGAAACCAAAGAGACCATTAACAAAACGATCGATTTCGCCAAGGAACTGGATTGCGAAACGATTCAGGTCTCGCTGGCCCACGCCATGCCGGGCACAGAGTTGCACGATCAGATGTCCAAAGAAGGCTTCCTGCGCGTGGAGGCGCTCGCGGACTCGGGCGGGCACCAGTTGCCGCACATCGAGTACCCGCACCTGAGCAAAGCCGAAATGATGGCGGGCGTGAACCGCTTCTACGACGAATACTACTTCCGGCCGAAAGTGGTGTGGCGCATTGTGCGCGAAGCGCTCTGGGACAGCCATGAACGGAAGCGCTTGTACCACGAGGCGACGAGCTTCTTGAAGTTGCGCGCGGAACGCTGGAAGTGGGTACGGCAAGGCGGCGACGTCGAAAAGCCCATGGTCAGCGTGCCTGCGGCGCCAGCATCGGGCAACGACTAGAGACCGAGCGGGAAACAAACTCAAGAAAAAACGAGTAGAGACTGCACCGACGGAAGTCTGTGCAAGCCGGAATACCAGAGAGCAATGGCTAGCGAAAAACGGCTACGGATCAAGACGCTCATCATGGTCTTGGCGATGGTGGTGTGCGCCGTCACCGGGGACTTGCTGCTGAAGCGCGGAATGAGCGAGTTGGGCGCGGTCCACTTCACCCTATGGGCCCTCGCTCAAGCACTCCAGCATATGGCCACCAGCGGAACAATCTGGCTGGGAATCTTGTTTCTGCTGGGCTTTATGGCGACGCAAATGACGGTGATGAGCTGGGCGGACTACAGCTACGTCATGCCGGCAGGAGCGTTCGGCTACGCCCTGCAGACTTTTTTGGCGGTAGTGGTGTTGCACGAGGTGGTTTCAACCAAGCGCTGGATCGGCGTGTTCCTGATTTGCATCGGCGTGGTGCTGGTTGGACAGACCAAACCGCGCTCCACCGAGTGTGCCGTGCGCGAGAAGGCGGTGGCATCATGCTGACGGTGCTGCTGCTTGTTGTGCTGATCTGCGGGAGCACAGGCGGCGAAATCGCGATTTCGCACGGGGCCAAGCAGACCGGAGAACCGAAGCGCATGCGTCCGCGGGAACTCCTGCTGTTCATCGGGCAGGTAATGTGCAACGGATGGTTCTTGCTTGGCATTCCACTGATGGCGGCGTCGTTTTTTGCGCTGCTCATTCTGTTCTCGTGGCACCCGTTGAGTTTCGTGATTCCGATTTCCGCTTTGAGCTACGTGGTGGGCGCGCTCGGCGCGAAGTATCTCCTCAAAGAGGAAGTAAACACGGCGCGCTGGACCGGAGTGATTCTGGTGTGCGCCGGTGTGGCGCTGGTTGCGGCTGGCTGAGCGCCCCCGCCCAAGCTCGATTCCAATTGACACCACTAGGGGCGGTTCGAGAGTAAGTAACGGCCGCCAGCTTTGCTGACAAGATACGCAGGCGCTACCGGCGCGAGCGAATCGCGCTTCTTGGCATCGCCGGTGACCAGATAAACGCGAGTGCTCCCTGCCCACAGTTTGGCGAACCGCGCATCGTCCAGAAAAATGTCCGGGGCGTCGGGGAAAAGCGAGCCGTACCA
>DATFQZ010000115.1:0-2667 GCA_035263765.1 Candidatus Angelobacter sp.
GTGCCCCGATGCAAACGAGGCCAGCGGGTTGCTGTTTTGGTCGGAATCTCCGAAAGACCGCCCCGTCCTCGCGCCGTTGTTTGTTATCGTACTCGCCGGAAGTTGTCAAGTATTCTGCGAAGTCCGTAAAGAAACTCGCCAGGACAGCGCTCACAAAGCGAACAAGGCAGTTCTGCGGTGACTTGGCCACTCTCGGGTATACTATTGTAACTAACTGTAAATAAAAGACTTAATGTGGTTGGTTGGAAGGCGATCCGTTACCTGCACCGGAGCCGACGGCCCGCAGCGGCCTCTTCTTTCTTTTGCTTGCAGTATGCGCAGGTACAGCTTGCGGCGCTGCCCCTACTGTATAAATGCGAAGAACCATCCCGCGGCCTACATGATTGGACTTCAGGCGATTCCACTTGCGCACATCTTCGGAGTCTACATTAAACCGGTCGGCAATCCCCAACAGGGTGTCCCCGCGTCGTACGCGGTAACTCACGAGCCGCCGTTTTGTCTCAGTGGGGAGTTGAGTCGCCGGAATGATCAGCTTTGTTCCGGTCTCCATCGTCGACGTGCGTTCTAAATTGTTGGCATCGGCTAGCGCTGCCACGGTAACGCGATACTTCTTGGCGATGGAAGCCAGAGTCTCGCCGCTCTCCACGCGGTGCCGCCGCCAGCTGATCCATTTCTCAGGAGGAATGGCCGCGATCTCCGCCGAAAATTTCTGCGCGGTCCCCTGCGGCAGATGCAATTCAAAGTCGGGATCGTCGGGCGTCGCCAGCCGCAACAACGCGGGGTTCAACGAACGCAGCGTCTCAACATCCACGTCGATGGTTTCCGCCGCCAGCCGCAAGTCGATTGGCCGGCCCGGTTTGACCACATCCGAGGGAATCGGCGCTTCTGGATCCGCCTGGATGTTGTAGTGCGCTGCATCTTTGGCGATGAGTGTCAGCGCGATAATAATTGGGACGTAGTTCTTCGTCTCGCGCGGCAGGACATTGCGCTTGTAGAGCTCCCAGAAATCCGCGTAGCCAGTCCGCTCAATGCCTTTCTGTACGTTTCCGGGACCGCAGTTGTATGCGGCCATGGCCAGATACCAGTCGCCAAAAAGGCCGTAGAGGTCTCGAAGGTGCTGCGCCGCCGCGCGCGTGGCCTTCTCGGGATCCTGTCGTTCGTCGATCCACCACGAATGCCTGAGCCCATACTCTTTTCCGCGGTAAGCCACGAATTGCCAAATCCCTCGTGCGCCTGCTCGCGAAAGTGCCAGGGGCTGAAAGGCGCTCTCCGCTTGCGCCAGATAAATCAGGTCCTGCGGCAGCCCTTCCTCCCGCAGAACGCGCGAGATCATCTCCCGGTAGCGCCCGCTGCGGCGCAAGCCTGTCTCCACAATGCCGCGACCGCGGGGCGTCTGGAAAAAATTCAGAAAAGATACGACTTCATCGTTCACTGTCAGCGGCAGGTCGTGCGAGACACTTTTGGCTGCTTCCTCGGCACGTTCTTTCAGCCGGGGATCGGCCGGAAACGTGACAGCTGCCACTTCGTCGATCGGTGCGGGCACCGCTGCGGCCTCGCTCAGCCCTTCACCTCCGCGAAAGGCTTGCAGTTCGTAGGCGTAAACCGTGTCCACTACGTGGTGAAACAGACCACTCAGCACCGGATCGCTGTTGGGGTCGTAACCGCTTTCCAGCATCCAGTCGACGGCATCGTCAAAGTCTTTGCGTGCCGCCTCCAGGTGGCCGGATTTGAAGTTCTTTTCCCCAGAAGCGAATTTTTCCTGAACCTTTTGTACAAGGTAGTCCTTGCCGTCGGGGACCGGCAGCAGCATAGACTTAAGTGCCGGCCGGGTGGGGTCGGCCACCGGCAAGGGAGGCAGCGCCGCTGCAATCTGCTGCGCAGCCGAATTCTCACGCATCAGAGCCGGAATCGTCGCGTGGACTGGCTTCTTGGCTGCGTCTTCGCAGCCTTGACCACCGGCCGCAAGCACGAATATGCCGATCGCGAGTGGCACCTTAAACTTCATCTCTTTATGGTAAGGAGCGCGTCACCCTTCGGTCAACGCTTCTCGACTGGCCTGGTGTTGACGCTCTCACTACCTGCAGGTACGTTACTGGCCGGCGTTTCAAGGTCCTCGGCTTGCGATAGAACCCGGGGGGTGATTCGATGTGGTCTGTTCATCCGTTCTCCAGGAAGAACATTTTATTTTGTAAATCGGCCTTCATTCTCTCTTTCCTGCTGTCTTCATGGAGCCCGCGTTCCTTTGCCCAACAAAAAAGCGTTACGGCGGAGAAGCGTCAAGAAATCGAAAAGGCGGTCGCAGGCTTCATGTCCGCCAATAGCGTTCCGGGACTCTCTGCCGCCGTGGTTCTGGAAGGCGAACCCAGATGGGCTCAGGGGTTTGGTATGGCCGATCTCGAGAATTCTTCACCCGCCACGTCCTCGACTCTATTCCGCCTGGGTTCCATCTCCAAACCCATCACCGCGGTTGCCGTTCTTCAGCTCTGGGAGCGCGGCAAACTGGACCTGGATGCGCCGGTGCAAAAATACTGCCCGGAGTTTCCTCAAAAAGAATTGCCCATCGCCACGCGACAACTACTTGGTCATCTCGGCGGCATCCGCCACTACAACCCCGACGGAAAGGGCGATGTGCCTGAGGATAGCGCCCGCCATTTCTCCAGCATGAAG
>DATFQZ010000116.1:0-6085 GCA_035263765.1 Candidatus Angelobacter sp.
CGATAGCTGATGTGCGCGTGAAGTTCACAGGTCACCTGGCTTCCATTGCGATGAGGGGCTCGCGGGCCAGGGCGATGAACAGCTCCTCCAGCGTCTGCTTGCCGTGTTCGCGAGGCAAGGTGCGCGGGTCGCCCTCCAGCAGGATCTTTCCCCGGGACAGGAAGAGCACGCGCCGGCAAACTTCTTCCACTTCGTACATGTTGTGCGACGTCCACAGCACGCCGCCGTGGCCCTGGGCGGCAAACTCCAGTATCTGACTGCGGACTTCCTGGGCGACCGAGGGATCGAGGGAAGCCGTGGGTTCATCGAGCAGGAGAAGACGCGGACGGTTGAGCATGGCCTTGGCCAACCCAACGCGTGTCTGTTCGCCCGATGAGAGCACGCCGGATTTCACGTTGCGAAACCTTGCCAGGTCGAACTGTACGAGCAATTCGTCAATCCGGCGTTGCAGATCCTGGACTCCATAGATCATGCCGAAGATGCGCAGGATCTGATACACCGTCAGGTTCCCGGGCATAGGGGCGTATACCGCTGCGAAGTTCGTACACTCCAGGGCCCGCGAGCGCTGTGTTTTAAGGTCGATTCCCTCAATTTGTATGCTGCCTGCGGTGGGTTCAAGCACGCCGAGGAGCATATTGATCGTGGTGGTCTTGCCCGCGCCGTTGGGGCCGAGCAGGCCCACAATCTCGTTGCGCCCCACCGCAAACGATATTTTGTCGACAGCAACGGTCGACCCGTACGTCTTTGAGATCTCTGAGACGTTCAAGACGTGGGTGGCTGGGCGGGCACCGTTCATGGGTCAGAAACAGGATAGCGCAGCGATAGAGCTGTATGCCGCCTCCTCCGGGGCGCCCGGGCGGCCCGCGAGAAGAACGCGGGCGCCATCTGCCGGTGGAATGTCTTTCTTAGTCACCCACCAACGTCACGACCACCTTTCGTTCGCGGCCGCGCACGTCGCACTCGAGATGAAAGATCTGCTGCCAGGTGCCGAGGACCAACTTGCCGTCGGCAATCGGAATCGTCAGGGACGGGCCGAGCATTGTCGCCTGCAGATGCGAATGGCCGTTTCCGTCATGCCATCTTTGTTCGTGACCGTAACTGCGGCTGGACGGGATGAGCCTGTCTAGGATTGCCGGCAGGTCTTGTTGGAGTCCAGGCTCAAACTCAATCGTGCCGACGGCGGCGGTGCTGCCGACGTTGAAAACGTTCGCAATCCCAGTCTGGACGCCGGACGAGGTCACAAAAGCGGCAATCTGCTGGGTAAGGTCGTGCATGTCGCCATGCCCTTTGGTCTTGATGGAAAATTCCTGTTGATTCTTCATGGCCGATTGACGGTCGCGAGTATACAACAGCGACGCGAAGGATAGTTGGTCGCGTGATCTAACGCGAACCGCTGAAATCGCTTTCCGCCTTCTGCAAGTCTAGAGCAGCACGTTCACCGTTGATCAAGATGATGCTGCGGTTGATGAGCTCTTGACCAGTGCAATCGTATTTCTCATAGCACAGCAGCGCTTGGAACGGCACGACAAATTCCACCGATTCGCTGTTGGGTTGTCCTGCCTGGTGAATCGTAGTGCTGAAGTCGATGCCTTCAAACTGCGGGCTGGTGTGGAAATACTTTGACACCGGACGTAGGAGGTGGGCGATGTGGTTGTCGAAAGCCAAGGCAGCGATGAGGTAGCGCGACGAACCGGCCGGCTCGTCCAGGTCCGTGATCACGTTAAGCTGGAGAAACGCCCCATCGTGGAACGCGATAAACGCAGGCGGAGCGTAATCCACGAAATGCGCCGGCGTCTTGAGGTCGGCCAGCAGGCGCTGTACGGTGGCTGCGTAGTTGGTTTGCAGCTGATCGAGTTTTGCGGGAGGAACTTCGTGCGAAGTCTTGGAGTAATCCCGGATCCGCTTAGCGAACTCCGAGTCGGGAATAAGGTGTGGGCTCACGAGCGTGCCCGGTTCCATGAGCGTGTTGTCCGTGTCCGCAGGTTTCTCGCCTTTGCGGCGGGCTAGATAGTGGTCTTTCACGTCCGCCGGAGCTTCGCCGCCGGTCAACCACAGGGTCAGAGGCTCGCTGTTAAGGAAGACATCGCTTTCGAGAAGCGCTGCTTGCTGTGTTTCTACATCGGTAGCCTTCACGAGACGCTCGGCGACGCCTCGAGGAATGACCACGACCAGATTTTCCGGTCCCTCAGTATCAACCTTCATCACTTTGGCGCGGACGTGATGAGCAACCTCGAATCCGTAGGCATCGAACGGGACTGTCCGGTCCACGTGCGTGACCGCCACTCTCAGCAGGGGCAGCATCACATCCAAGAATGTTTTTCGAGCGCGCTCCGTTGGCGTGAGCGCAGCCGCGGAATACGCGACGTAATAGTTCCCCGTGATTTCCAGGACTACCGACCGGTTGAAGCGGTCGAAGCGCACAGAACCTTGCGGTAACTGCTTCTGCCGCGCTTCGTCGATATCGAGCGTGTCGCTGAAATAGAACGGGTAAGGGAAGTGAAGAGCCGCTGCGTCTGCGCCAAGTTGCTGCAACTGGGACGCATATTGCCGCTGCATGAGCTGTGCTTCGGGGTCTCTGACCTTCGTGACGGACTGCACTTGGGCAGCGGAAGAGAGCGCCAACCCCGCGACGAGCGTGAGAACGATTGCAGAAACAATCTTCCTACTTCCCATACTTGACTCCTGGTGTCTGGTAAGGCGGATCCGCGACAGCTCGGATGTACGCCAAAACCGCCTTGATCTCCGCCGGCTTCAACGTGGCGCCATAAGCTGGCATTTGGGGCGACTTAGATAGCGCCAGGCCACCGTGACTGATGATGTTAGTGATATCGCTGTCCTGCAGGCGATTGTAGGTAGCACCGTCGCTGAACTGGTGCGGCGCCGGGGAAAGATTGTCAAGATTTGAAACCCTTTCCGGCGTGGACTCGGAATCGTGACACCGGATGCAGTACTGGTCATTGACTGCCTTCCCCAGCGTAGCCTCGTAACCCAGAGCCGTTTGGCGCAAATTGACGGACGCCGAGCCCCCTTCCTTTTTCGGCGTTTCGGCAGTGATCTGATAGTCGCCTGCGTTGAAGCCGAGTTGCGGAGAAGTTGTTGCCTGGCCGCTCGAATCCGAGAGCGCCTGCTCGGGAGTGAAGTGGAGACCTTCGCCGTGGAAGATGACCAGAGCGCCGGTTACGGGGTTTCCGTCAGAGCCGTTCACCTGCACCACGACCGGCTGCGTCGGCGCAGACCCGACAGCGGCCAATTGTTTCCCCCCACTCACTTCCACGATCTGCGTCCCGTATGCGGTGGGCGCCGGGGGCTTCGACGATGGCTGCCTGGAACAGCCGGCTACGAACAGGACGGAGGCTAGCAATGAAAGCGGCAATCTCACTTGGCGCCTCCCTTCTGTTGGGCTTTCAGAGTCATGAGGAAGGCGGTGAGGTCGCGCGCCTCATCATCTTTCAAATTGGGATTCGGCATAATCGTGCCGGGGCGGAGAGCATTCGGATTCTTGAGCCACTGGTACATCCATTCGGGCGTCAGCCGGTTACCGACGCTCACCAGCGCGGGGCCGACGTAGCCCTTGTCAGTTTTGTAGTCCGCGATGTGGCAGGCTTGGCAGCCATACTTGGAATAGAAGAGCTGCTTGCCGCGCGACGCAGCGTCTGCACCCAAAGTGTGTGGATCGAGGGCGGGCATGGTGGCCACCGGCTGCTGATAGGCGGAGAGAACGTAATCAGAGATCGTCTTGATCTCCGCGGGATTTAAATTGAATCTTGGCATGCGGCGAATCAAAGCCGGGCGCAATGTGTTAGGGTTCGCCAGGAATTCTTGGAGCCAGGCACGCTGCACCGCGGTTCCTTCCCATGTAAGGTCGGGCGCCATGTCGCCGCCTCTGCCGTTGATGGCGTGGCAACTCTGGCAGCGAAGTTCTTCCATAAGCTTTCCAGCATTGCCGCCCGGGTGATAGTTCGAGGTCCGTTCCGCAGGGATGAGCAAGTCGCGGGGGAGTCCGCTAGCGCGATCGGTCTGCGCCAGCAACGCAGTGGTGAGCGCCACTACCTGATCATCCCCGAGGCTGAATTTGGGCATCTTCAACCCCGGCCCGAAAGACCGAGGATCGTGAATCTTGGCGGCGATGTAATCCGGCAAGTTATGCTTCATGCCGGGTGCGAATACAATCTGCGCCAGCGCGCGGCTGCCTACGCGCGAAAGATCGGGAGCAAAATTTTGCGGCGGGCTTACTCCGTTGATCTGATGGCAAGCCGCGCAGCCGCTCTCGGTTACCAGACGCTTCCCGTGGGCGATGCTGTCCGGAGTCGCCGGCGGCAAGGAGGCATCGGTCTTGAAGTCGCTGTCTTTCTTAGCCAGGAGAAAACCGGAAAGCAGGCTGATCTGCTTCTCATCGAACCGATAGTGGGGCATGCGCGTGCCGGGTTCATATTGCCCTGGGTCGCGGAGCCAGGCCTGCAACCAGTCAGGATTCACTTTGTTGCCAACGCGCGTCAGCTCCGGTCCAAAGTCACCGCCCACCAGGTTCCCAGCAGCGTTTTGTACGGCGTGACAGGATGCGCAGAAAGAGCTGCCGTAGAGCGTGGCCGCAGCCGTAGCATCAGCCGGCGGAGCCTGGGCAGGGCTGCTGAGCGGCGCGTTCTTTGCTGCCCCAGAGGGCGTGCTCTGCGCGATCAGGAACGCGGAAATGTCGGCAGCGTCCTGGTCACTGAGCTGGAAGTTAGGCATGGTGGCTGAGCTCGCGTAAGCTTGCGGGTCTTTGATCCAGGCGTAGATCCATTGCCGGGTCGTCTTCTCCGCAATGTGCGTGAGTAGGGGCGGATCGTCATCCGGCTTGAGCGTGTTGCCGTCGGGCTGAGTGACCGCATGGCAGTGGACGCAGCCCTTGGTGGAGAGCAGCCTCCGGCCCTGGTTCAGCCGCGGTGTCCCTTCGAGAGTCCCCAGGTGGCACTGCCCACACGACGAGTCCAGGTAACGCGCGGGAAGTAGCGGCTGTTCCCACGCTTCCGTCGTATAGTGAGCTTCCTCCACGCTGGTTGCGGCGCCTTGTCCGCGATGGCAGAAGACGCAGCCGAACTGGTCAAGCTCGTGGGGTATCGGGGGATGCTTCCGGAACGGCTGGCCGGAAGCCCCAACTAGGGCGCCGTTAAGGTTCACGTGACAGGATTCGCAGCGGTCAACCACGCCAAGCTTGGGAATCCAAATCTGGCGAATCCCGACATGGAAACTGCGCACCAGGGTACCGGCTTGGCGATCGGAAGCGAGACTGAGATATGACTTCTGGTAGTGGCGCCAGTCGCTGAAATAGTTTTTGGCAGGAGCAATCGCGAGGGAAGCCAGGAGAATCAAGCTCACCACGCCGAAAGTGGCAAGCTCGCGGCCAGTAGGACGGCTGCGCAACGGCCCAGGTTTATGGTTTGAGTTCACTCAGCTTCTCCATGCGCACTCACGTATCGCTTCATTCAGCTTCGCCAGGGAGCGACCCACATCCATCCTGGGCCTCGGAAAAATGTGCCCACCGCGGTGAGCAGGATCAACTCCACCAGGAACCAAGTCATAATCCAGAAGGAAAGCGGCCGGCCCGCGAGCCACCGCTGGAACGCACCGGGCGACTGCTCGGTAAAGCGCGACGACCACAGCAAAGCGCTACCGACGATCAGGGTGGGAATAACCGGCATGACCAGATCCAAAAAGCGGTCCACCCAGGGGAGCGCGCCATCGCCGTGTGCGAGCTGGGGCACGGCAAAGAGCACAAAGATCACGACGGCAAATACTGGTACAGCCAACATCACCCACCGGCGATGCTCCTTCTTGCCCCATATGCTCCGGCCCTCAATGTTGATATTGAAGTAAGGAATCACGATCAGGGCGGCAACAACCAGGCCGGGTATCAACACTCCTGCCACTACCGGAGGAAAGTAATGCAGCAATTCTTGCAAGCCCAGGAAGTACCACGGGGCCTTCGCGGGATTGGGAGTGTGCATGGGATCCGCGATGCCCTCCAGAGGGGCATTGGCAATCAGCGACCACCAGACCAAAGCCAGGAAGCCGATTTCAAGGGCAATCAAGAACCTGGCCAGCGCTG
>DATFQZ010000117.1:0-37358 GCA_035263765.1 Candidatus Angelobacter sp.
GCAAAAAGCAGTTGTGCCAAAATCCGAAATCTAATGTCCGTTCTCTTCAATCATGCCTGCCGATATGAATTGTTTGACCGCAATCCGATCTACCTTGTTCGTCAGAGTGCAAAACGCCGTAAACCGCCAATCGTCCTCGTGCCCAGTGAAATCAAGGCATTGGTGGACCACTTAGACATTCGAGAACGGACGTTGGTTCTGCTTGCAGCCTCGACCGGCTTGCGACAGAGCGAGATGTTCGGCTTGAAGTGGAGTGATATCGATTTTGTGCAAAGAAACATGTATGTCACCCGCTCCGTCGTCTATGGAGTAGTCGGTCCGTGCAAGACTGAGTCTTCGCAGCGGCCCGTTCCCATCCATTCGATTCTCGCGGATGCCTTGCTGCACTGGAAGAGAGGCGCTCGCTACACTCAGCCAAGCGATTGGATTTTTGCCAGCAGGGCGCTACCGAGGTCGAAAGCCGATTTGGGCCAGGCGATCTTGCGGAAATTTATTCGTCCGGTGGCGCAGAGGATCGGAATTGAGAAGCGCTTCGGATGGCACACTTTTCGGCATACGTATTCGACGCTCTTGAGAAGCGTGGGTACAGAGTTCAAAGTCATGCAGGAGCTGTTACGTCATTCAACTCTGCGATCGACGTTGGACGTTTACACACAGGCGGTCACTCCTGCCAAGCATGCTGCGCAAGCGGCGGTGGTGTCGCTGGTCTTTTCTTCAAGTGCGGGCGGAGAATCACCCATCGCTGGGGAAGCGACTACTTCATAGCGGGGCGAAAAAGGGCACAAAAAGGGCGCGGAATGCGCCCTTTTCGCGCCCTCGATGGTTTCAAAGGAGTGCAGCTAAGTCCTTTAGAAAGTTGGCGGGGACGACGAGACTCGAACTCGCGACCTCTGCCGTGACAGGGCAGCGTTCTAACCAACTGAACTACGTCCCCAGCTTGTTTTCATCGGGTTAGCGGGAAGCCCGATCCTGCACAGGAATCCCAATGCAGCTATCCATGTTCTGTCACTCAATAATAACAGACCAGCCCTAAACCGTCAGCGGACTCTCTCAGGCTGCTTCTGCTTCCATTGCCATGCCGAGACCAGGATCTCCTCGAGCGAGGAATGCTGGGGTTTCCATCCCAGGTCTTTCATGATCCTGCGAGGACTTGCGTGGAGGACTGCAGGATCGCCGGGGCGTCGCGCCACAACTCGGACCGGAACTTTCTGGCCGGTGATTCTTTCCGCCTCTCGATGAACTTCGCGCACGGAGTACGTGGTCCCGGCGCCGATGTTGTAGGCCCGCATCCCCGGCTGGCCCGCGTTCTCTAAAGCCAGGATGTGTGCATTGGCGATGTCCAGGACATGGACAAAATCGCGCTGGCAGGTGCCGTCAGGGGTCCGGTAATCATCACCATAGATCTCGAAGCACTCGCGCTCCCGGCCGGCAACTTGCAACAGGATCGGGATAAGGTGAGTCTCGGGCTCGTGTCTCTCCCCCAACTCCAGTGTGCCGCCAGCGGCGTTGAAATACCGGAAGGCGACCACGCTCCATCCGTACGCGCTGGCATACCACCGCAAAATCTGCTCAAAGATCAGCTTGGTCTCCCCATAAGAATTCACGGGCCGTTTGGCGGCGTCTTCATCAATCGGGGTGGTCTCCGGCGCTCCGTAGACGGCTGCTGAGGATGAGAAAACGAAGTTCTTGATGCCTGCCGCTCGCAAGGCCTCCAACATGTTGACTGCAGAAGCCACGTTGCCTTGAAAAAACACGCCCGGGTTGCTGACTGATTCAGGAATGAGAGCTTTGGCGGCAAAATGAAATACAGCATCGAACTTGCTCCGTGCCGCCAGTTGACGGATAGCAACGGCATCGCCGATATCCAGCTGTACGAATGTAGCGCCGCTGGGAACCGCTTCCCTAAAGCCCGTGGACAGATCATCCACAACTGTCACCGAATGGCCCAGGCGAAGCAGCTCAGCACAACAAACGGAACCAACATATCCCGCACCGCCAGTGACCAGTGTGTTTGCCATAGGAGTTCCTGCCCGCCGAGATCTAAGCTCTCGTGCTTAATAGTCCATGAGGATTTTGGATCATAACGGAAATTCAGCCAAAGTTACCAGTCCAGCAATCAGGTAGAACACGCTTGGCAACGCGGACTCCTTAATCGGGGTCCCCAGACCAGGCCGATGATGCATGTGAAGGAGTGAAGGCGCCGGCGGCCACGGCAATCTTCTTTTGCAATTCCTTCCGCAAAAATAAGATGTTCAGCACTGCTTGCAGAAAGATCGAAGCAGCCGAGATATACCAGACGTAGCTCAGGCGAAATGCGGATGTGCGAGAGAGAAGCACAACGGGGATCGCGAATGCCAAGACACGCAGACCTGAGCTCAAAAACGGCGGCCGGGTGTTGCCCACGCCTTGAAAAACGCTGGCCGTCGTGAAAATCATCCCCGTCGCCACGTAAGTGAGAGATATGGCTCGAAGATAGGAAGTGCCGACCTCGATTACGTCCCACTGCTTCGAAAACGGCTCTACGAGCGCGTGCGGCCAGCGTTGGCAGAGTATCGTCACCGTGATCATCATCAATACGCCCACGATGCTCGACGAAAGCAGGGCTTGCTTCACACGTCCCCAATTCCTGGCGCCAACGTTCTGGCCGACAATCGGAGCATTCGCCATTCCTACCGCCACCGCCGGCAGTACCAAAGACTGGTTCACCCGCGCCCCAATAGCAAACCCTCCCTGTGCGGCAACTCCGAAGGGACGGATCAGCACATAGACAAGCAACAGATAGATTGCAAGGAGGACGAGTTCTGCTCCGGAAGGCAAGCCTATTTCCAGGAGCTTTCGCCACAACCCGGGCACGGGGCGCCAATCCAGACCACGGAAATTCAAGTACCTCTTCCCAAACACAAAATATCCGAGCAGCATGACGGTACCGGCCGTTACGGCTGCCAAACTGGCGATAGCGGCGCCGGCAATTCCCAGTGCGCGGCCCGTGCCCCAGCCAAAGATCAGCACCGGCGCCAGAACCAGATTGAGGACGACACTGATGATCAGAATAATGACCGTAGGTCTAACGACTCCCGCGCCGCGGAGGGCCGCTCCCACGGAGATCAAGGGAAACTGCAAAGCCAAGGCAGGAGTGAACCACAAGAGATAGCGGATGCCGAGCTGGGCAGTCAGGCTGTCAGCAGCCAGCCACCGGCAATACGGCGCGCACAGCAAGAATGCCACCGCGAAGAAGATCGACCCGCACAGCACCGAAAACGTCACAGCTTGGTGGAACACCTTGTTGGCCCGTGGCTGGTTTTTTTCTCCCGCGGCCTGCGAAACCAGCGTCGTGGTGCCTATGCCCAGCACCTGCGTTGCCGCCAGCACCAGCAACATGATGTTGGCAGCCAGGCCTACGGCAGCGACGGACTCCTTGCCCAAATGCCCCACCCAGTACATGTCAGCCAGAAAATACAGGCTTTGAAAGATCATGCTCCCCATCAGAAAGGCGGTCATGCGGAGCAAGTGCTTCGTTACTGAACCCTGAGTCAAGTCTTTCAACGCTGCGTCTCCAAAAGAGTGGGTATACAATTCACGGGCCATGGGATTCTGGCACGCGCTCGCCAACTTCAACCTGCTGATTCTTGCCAGTGATCACTTCATCACCAGCGCCATGGGGATCTGTTTTCCTCAAAAGGCCGCCAGGCTCTACGAACGGATGTTTGGCGCTACCATGCCTCTCACCCCGGAGTTGATTGCCGTGCTCAAACCCTGGGGAGCGTTGGGTATTTTCGCTTCCCTGGCTGGTCTCCTGCCGGTCTTCGATCCTGTACGTTATCGCGGCGTCCTGTATGCGTTGCTGGTCCTGCTGGCACTACGCGTGGTGATCCGCGTCTGGAATGCAAACACAGCACAGCGGCATTTCAACCTTTCACTCGGCCGTAACCTCTTTCACATCGGTCTGATTCTCCTCTGCGCGACTGTGATCGCCGGCCAGCTGGTCTGGTGGTAAAGGGTTGGACTATTCTCACCGGGCGACCTTGAGCAGCTTCATTCGGACCGCCGAACGAGGCCGCAGGGTAGCCGCGGGATCGTGCGCTGGTTCTTCTGTCGACAACAGCTCCCCTTTCCAGGAACGGCACAGGGTTGCCAGCACAAGCACACCCTCCATCCACGCGAAGCCTTCGCCGATGCATTGCCTGGGGCCCGCGCCGAACGGGAAGTACGCAAAGCGCGGATGCACCGGATTCAGGAAGCGATCAGGCCAAAACTTGCTGGCTTCGACAAAGAATCGCGGGTCACGATGCAGAACATATTGACTGGCGAACAGGATGGAGCCTTTTTTGATGACATGTCCCTGGAGGGCGTAGTCCGCTTTCGCTGTGCGGGCGAGCACCCACGCCGGCGGATAGAGACGCATGGACTCCGCGAAAACCGCCCGCGTAAACACAAGTTTTTCAAAGTGCCGGCTGGCGATTTCCTGGCTGCCGGCTACATTTTCGACTTCCTCGCGCAGGCGGCCGGCAACTTCCGGATGCCGGGCGAGCAACATCAGGCTATATGTCAAAGCGTTGGCAACCGTTTCATGGCCGGCGAGCACGAGGGTAAGGCATTCATCACGCACCTGCGACACCAGCTTTTTTGACAGTGCCTGCTCTCCTCGTGCCTCCAGCAACATGGAAAGCAGATCGTTTCTCTGTCCCGTTTCGCCGGCAGAATGTTCTTGGATCATGGCGCGGATCAGACGGTCCAGGTCCCGGCGCGCGCGGTGAAAGCGAACCATCGAGGGTAGAGGCAATTCGATCAGCACCCGTGAAAGAGGCCAGAAGATGAGTTTGACCACGGCCATCAGCTCCGCGGCGGCGCGAGTGATTCGTTGTGCGTCGTGCTCGAAGCCCACACCAAACAAGCTCTTACCCACAATCGCAAGAGTGAGTTGCGACATGGCCTCGTGAATGTCAACGATGTCGCCGTCCTGCCAGGAGCCAGAGAGCCGGGCCGCGCATTCCACCATCCAGTGGCCGTATTCCAGGATTCGCTCGCGGTGGAACGCCGGTTGGATAATGCGCCGCTGCTGGGCATGCAAAGGCTCTTCCGCGGTCAGCAGGCCCGTGCCCAACACGCGACGCGCGCGCTGCATGAGCGGGCCACGATGATGGTTGGCGGATTCGGTAATGAGCAGGTCACGGACGAGGTCGGGGTGGTTGAGCTGGTAGGCATGCCGCGGCCCCAGGCGAAAATGGACCAGATCACCGTAGACGCGCGCGTTTTCCAGCAGGAACCCGATGGGATCGCGGCGAAAAGCCAGCATCGTGGTCCAAGGCAGGATCGAGCGCGGCCCTCGCACGGTGGCCAGCGCGGGAACCGTCGTGCACGCTTGCGCCGATGTGTTAGCGGCTGCCACTCCAGTCTTCTCCTGTAATAAACCGGCGCCAGACGCAGGCCCATAGCGAGCGATAGTTCAAGTCACCCCTGATTTCCCCGGCCATCCGCGAGTGCACCTCCGGCAACAGGCTCCAGTGTAACGCGGGATAGCAATGGTGGGCCGTGTGGAAACCGTTGTTCAGGAGTACCCAGTTGACCATGGTTCCAGTAATGTTGCGGGAGTGCCCGAACTCGGATTGGAAATCACAGTCCTGATGCTGCAATAGGTTAATGGTGACCAGGAACCACTGCGCAAAAAGCCAGGGCCCCGCGCAGTAGATGAGCGTTGCCTTCCAGTCCATAATGGCCAGCGCCAGGACAAAGCCGATCGTAGCGATGCGTTCCGCCAACGCCTGCCGATACAGGCCGGGCCGCGTATGACGCCACTCGGCGAGATCGTCCGGCCGATGGCGGTACATATCGGCGACGGAAACGAAAAAGAAAGCAAGCAAGTTCTGCCAGTTGCGGCGATACCTGACGAGAGAGCAACGGACAAAATCAACTTGCGAATTGTTTTGCCCGTGATGCAAGCGGTTGTGGGCGGTGATGACGCCGGTTGTGGTATTGCCCGACAGCAGGCTCAGCCACAACTCAAAGGCGCTATTGAGCGCATCCCTGCGAAACGTAGCGCAATGGTTGTGGTTGTGTTTCGCCACCAGCGCCACGACCGCGAGCAAATAGGTCAGCGCCAACAAGTACCAGCGATTGGCGATGTGCAGCCATTGCACAACGTAGAGCACGTTCAAGGCCAGCAGCAATGACAGTGTGCGCAGGTCCGCCCTATAGCGCAAGAGTGGCTGTGGCCGGGCCGTAGCCATAGATGTCATAGGATCGCCGCCTCCACATACGGCACTCGCGAGTCGAGGCTCCGGAACATCTCCTTTCCATCCTCGTAGCACACACAAAACAGCCGCCCGTTAAAAGCTGTCAGCGAGTAATCGTTGAGACCAGGGAGGAGCGGATCGTGTTCATGAAGGCTGATGACAGCGTACAGATAGCCTTTCCCGATCGCTTGGTTGTAGGCACGACGCAGCAACGCGCGGAAGGTGGCGACATCGTCCTGATCCACTGCGACAAAACTGATGTTGAGCGCGCACACATACTCCCCTGGCCGTGGATACGGCGTAATCTTGCTCAACCGCCGGATGCCGTTGATCAAGGGCAGAGACCATCGCAGCATTTTGTCGTAGCCGGCAATGCGCGTCTGCTTGAATCCGGACTGATCCCACGCCGCGAGCGCTCCGACAACCTGGCCGTGACGCAAAGCGACGTAGAAATCTTCGGGGCGGCAATGAAGCCAGCGGCCACCGCCCAAAAAGTCGCGTTCCAGATGGATTGGACCAAACTGGCGTCGAGAATGGTTGCGGTTCAGGCAAGCCACGATGCCGGGCAGGAGAGCCCGCGTTCCGCGTATGATTTCACAGCCGCTGCGGATCTCGGGTTTGGTTCTTTGTAAGTTGATCCCTGGACAGCGAATCGCCCCGGCGTCGTGATATTGAGGCAAGCCGGCGCGCCCTCGCGCGATCGTACGCAGCGCCTGTTGGTTACCACTGAAGATTGCGGTTGTATAGAGACGCGCGGCTCCGTCGCGATGCAGCTCGCGAAACAGCTTGTACCCACGCGCGATCAAGGTTCCTCCCCGGTACGCAGGCTCCAGACGGAGGTCGGAAAGATACCCGAGTGGGGCTGGCCGCCCGTTGACAAAGCCCTGGTCGACGGAACGCGTTCCCATGCCGATGATCCGCCCTGAAGCAATGTCGCGACCGATTACGACCTGGCAAAGCCCCCCGTGCACCGCGCACGAATCAAAGAAGCTGGGCTCGCGCTCAAACGTAACTTGAATGGCGCCGGGGATTAGGATCCTGCGCAGCAAAGCACGAATCTCGGTGTCGTCCCGCGGAGACGCTAGCTCGATCTGAAAGCGCGAACGAACTGCGGCTTCTACTTCCGCAATCATGCTGGGACCTCCACGCGTGAAACCCACTCCCCTGCAAAAACTTCCTCCCATCCCGACCTTGCATCGAGCGAGGTCGGCTTGACCGAGCCGGCTCGCTGGCCGCGTCCCTCGCAGGTGCGGATGTATGCCTGCTCCGGCCGGCCTTTGACCTTGAAGATTGCCATGGGACCAAGCTGTCCTATGCGGCGGCAATAATCGTACTGAGGGTTTTCTCTCAGGTGCTGCTCCACCAAGTCCGCATCGACCGCAGCCCCGTCGGTGAACAGGATGTAATGGCGACCGACAGCAGCTGGAGCGAGCATGGAAAATCGGCCAGATAGCAGTCCCTTGTCGCGCAACTGGTCAAATACTTTGTTCACAAAGGCCGGGCTGAGCTTCTCACCGCAAAGATCACTAACGCCATCTTCCTTGCCGATAAATTCCAGGAGCGGAACTGGACCAGCCGACGACGCCACACGAACCCGGTCACCCAACCGATAGCGCCAGAAACCGCCTCCCGTGGTGATGATGACCGAATACTCGCGGCCTGCCTGCAGCTCGTGCGCCAGCCTCGGAACCCCGCCGCCGTCTTCGAGAAACTCCAGGAAGTGGGACGTATACGCGGGCACGCTGCCGCCGTAGGCTTCCAGAGGAATTGAGACTACGCCTTCCGTGGCCAGAAGGCCCTTCCCTTGCACCGTGACGCCGGGGAAGCGCTCATCGATTTCCTGGACACCAGCTGCCGCTGCCGCCGAAGTCCAGCAGCTAATCAATTCCAACCGCGGCCACAGTTGTGACGGTTCTATCCGACCAGATCGCAGCATGGCTCGGAGCGCGCGCGCTTGCAACCCGTGCGGTCTGGCCGCCCTTCGCAAACGATCGCTCACATGCGCCGGAAGATCGGAAGGTAAGTCAATCGTGCCTCGATCCATATCGTGGACCAGGCGGTCACCGAACTCCTGAAGCTTGTCCAGCAGAATGATCACGAAGCTGGGGTTCCAGGCTGAGATGAAGACCAGGTCGCGGGCTTGCAGGAGGAAGCGAAGTGTGACGTAGAGACTCAGCTCGGTTTGACCAACATGCGCGACCTCACGAGGAACGGCCATCAGCCGCCGGATCAGGTGCTGCTCAAGCACGCCAAAGTATTCATCGTCACTCTCAAAGCCGACGCACAAGCCGCCTTCCGTACGCTCCCGTTTACGTGCCAGCGGCGTAACCACCCAATACGAGCAGCCCGAGAACAACGGGGAATAATGGCTGAAAAGGTCGCCCATCCAAGCTGCCAGGGCATTCTGAAACTCCCGGCGAAGGGCTTGAGTGTACGGAACATATTTGGCGGCTGCCGTGGAACCGCTGCTCTCCTCCATCATAAGGACCGGCGCTTCGGTCAGGACCTGCGGCTCACCGCCTTTGATCTTCTCGATCCACGGCTCCAGGTCGTCGTACGAAACAATCGGGACGGCGTGCTGAAAATCACGCACTCCATGAATGGAGCGGAATTCATGCATCCTGCCGTACCTGCAATTCTGGTTGGACTCGAGCAACTGTTGCAGGAGGTCTCGTTGTGTCCCCTCCGGATCACGCAATGCGCGGGCAAAGTCATGCCGCGCCGTCCGCTGGGCCGCGAACCAAAGCCGGTTGCAGGCGCGGGTCACCAGGCTTTCGAACATCAGTCGCCTCCGTTGAGCGCCCGTGCCGGCTGGTAGCGGTTCATGATCCGCCCGGCAAATAATTTCATGTTGCAAGGAGAGATTTCCGCCAGGCATGCCAGTTCGCTTCCCGACCTATAGGTGGGGTTGCGCTCAAGAAAAAACCTGACTTGAGGGTGGTTGAGGCGCCTTGGCGGCACCTCGGCAAACTCGGGTTTGAGCTGTCCCTGAGAATCGGCGAAGGTGATAAGACCGCTGCCTGCATCGTACTGCTCGCCGAACTTTGTTGCCGCCAGCACATTGACCACTCGTCGCTCAAAATCAGGGGTTGGCGCATTCCAGCGAGGATAGAAATCATGAAAGAACAGAGGCAGGTAGAGATAGGTCCTGAATCCCTTCGAGATGAGGAACCAGAAGAGCCGCGTTTCCGGCTCTTCCGCGTAGAGTGCGGCAACGTAGCGGCACCATGCTTTGCCCAGCTCCTGGTCACCCCAGCAGCGGCGATCCACGATGGTATCGCCGGAAAAGACCGCCTTGACAGGGACGCCTCCCACCACAGCCCGCATGATCTTTTGGGTGGAGAAACCACAGATTTTTCCACGCGCGTCGCGAAGAACGATGGCGCAATTCTTCTCTTCAAGATCGCGATGGAAGCGCTCCCGGGTCACGCAGTCGTAGTGCCGGGAGAATATCTCGAACATCGAGTTGCGGTCGTCGCCGGTCAGCTCGAAAATGGCGACGGATTCGCTCTGCAAGCGGGTTTCTTCAGAAACAGATGGTGATTTCACGTTGCTCTTCTTCTTCCCGGGGCGGTTGATCCTGTTCAGCGCGACGGCGCATGGAACGAATCTGCAGCCCGAGTAAGTCAGTCTCGATATGGGCAAAGCGTGGCCCGCCAAAGCGCTTCAATTGCTCGGTTTGAGCCTGCAGCACATCCACATCCTGACGAATGATTTTGCGGCAGACAGGTTCGAGCACCAGCCTCACCAAGCCGCCGATGGCGCCAAAGCTGAAAGTAATCACCGTATAGACTTCTGTCTCATACTCGGCGACAGGCGTGCACTGGGAGGTGATGATGAAGTGGCGGTCAGGGCCAAAGTCGTAGTCAACCCGGCTCACATTGGGCATGATGAACCGGTCGGTGTGGGTCAGCTCACGGCCTTTCGGAAAGAAGAGCCGCGATACCAGGCTCTTCGTGATTGGCTCTCCCTGAAACTCTACTGTGACGTCTTTGCCGTTCGCGCTCACCAATGCCTTGAGTTGACGCTGATCATGGTTGCGAAACCATCCTTGATGCACAAAGACGGTGTGCGGGCAATCCAGAAAATTCTCAAGGCAGGACTCGACGGTTCCGGCAAAACGCGTTTTCATCCGGAAGCTGGTCCATCCACGTTCGCCGTAGTGAGGAAACCGGAACGGTTCTTCCACCGGGAAGTCCTGTCCCAGATAGGCCCACACAAAACCATCTCGTTCGCGAACTGGAAACCGGCGGACAGTGTGCCGGGGGAGCTTGCCGTTGATGCCCAGGGAGGGCATGACGACACATGCGCCGCCTCCGTCATACTGCCACCCGTGGTAGGGACACTCGAGACAATCGCCAACGACTTTTCCCTGCGACAGCGGCATGTTGCGATGCGCGCAGCGGTCCTCGAGTGCAACCAGTTCCCCTCCCTTTCCACGAAACAGGACAATATGTTCTCCATAAACACTTGCCGCCACGGGACGAGAGCCAACATCCGAGTTTTGCGCCGCGATGTACCAATAATTCTTCAGAGACATGATTATTTGGTTCCACTCCGATATCGCAACGTCTGATAGCGATCGAGTTGCAGATTGTTGTAGTGTTCGACCGGACCTCCATACCAGTGCACTTCCACGTCGATGGGTCCGTCATAGTCACCCAGCCCGTAGAGAAGCCGGCGGTCGCCTTGCGCCGAAAAGCCGTTGGCAATTTGTACTTCGCGCATCTGACGCAGGGTCTTGCCGTTCCGCGCGTAAGTGACGAAGACCTGCGTTCCCACAGCTTCGCGGCTGATGGCTTGGCCGTCGCCCTCCATCTTCAGCCCGATCCAATGATGGACGCGGCCGTTCTGGCGGTCGCGCTCATGAAGCGTATTGCGATAAATCGTGAGCGGCGAAAACTGGTGGGTAATGATTACATCCAGGACGCCCTGGTTGTTGAGATCGACCAGAGCTACTCCCCGCGACACTCCCAATTGGGTCAGTCCTACCTGCTGCGCCACGTCCACGTACTGCATGGATTCCTCCGCGCCCCGCGAGAGATACACTCGATTCTTCTGGTGCCCGAAGATTTCATAACCGCGCAGGTCCGGCCAGCGATCGACATAGGAATGAACATTGGGCGGCGAAAGCATGACTTTCTCGGCGGCGTACCAGTAGTTGTGGGGCTTCGCGAAGCGCTTGTCCTGGCTGTCATTGACCATGCCGTTGGCCTGGACGATGTCCAGCCAGCCATCGAGATTCAGATCACCAATCGCAGCTCCCCAACCAAATCCTCCTTCATTCAGCACTCCGCGTCCCGTAGCTTCATCACGAAATTCAGGGACAAACTTGTTCTTGGGGTTGGGATAGCTCTTCCACAGCAGGCTACCCTCAGCTTGCAACGGCACGTGAATGTCTGAGACGTAGATATCCAGCCATCCGCGGTTATCCAGATCGGCGACCGAAGCGTTCATGCCCTTGTAGGTGTCTTTGCCGATGCTGCCGAACATCTTGCCGGCCACCCTGGTGAAGCCCTTGCCGTGGTCGTTCAGGTACAGGTCATCAGGGCCGAAATCGTTGGCCACGTAGAGGTCCGTGTAACCATCGCCATTGAAATCTCCGGTGCCGACGGCCAGGCTGAAATGAGTTTGCGGCATTCCCACGGCCTTCATGTCCATTTTGATAAAGCGACCTTCACCGGCGTTGTGGAAGAGGAGGTTGAGCCCGCCATTACTGGCGTCGTTCCAGCTCTCATGCATGAAATGGAACATGCGGCGATCGCCCGGGTATTCTGCGGGAGGCAAGGCGAAGATGTTTAACGGTGTCGGCTTGTCATAGTCCGGCAGGTAGGGAGTAAAACTGTTGCACACCAGCAGGTCCAGCTTGCCGTCGCGGTCATAATCGAAAAACGTAGCCGCGACGGAAGTGGTGTGTTCGCTGATTCCCGCTTGATCGCTGACGTCAACAAATTCCGCCCTGCCGGTGACCGGCAGCATGTTCTTCAAGAGCCGGCTCTTTCCATATGCGACGGGGAGAAACAAAGACTGCGCGCCGCTGTTGTCGTAGTCCACGAAAATCGCGCCCGCGACAAAACCGTATTTCTCCGGATGGTTGGAGATCTCCTTCAAAGCGGGAATCTCGACTCGTGCAAACCGGTAGTTGCCCAGGTTGCGATAGAGAGCGTTGCGATCCTCAGGCCGGGCCAGCGGGTCGGTGACAAAGATGTCCGGCAGCCCGTCGTTGTCAAAATCCCCGACGGCCACGGCATCACCGATGGACATCAGCCATTTGGCGAAGTGCTGCACCCGCGGATCCGTCTGTCCAAGGACGCCGCTCATTTCAGAATGAATCCCGCTGTTCTGTTCTGGAACCTCGACCAGCGCAAAGCCAGGGTTGTTGATCGAGAGCTCAGGGTGGATCACATACGCGTAAACCGAGTATCCGCCAAAAGCCAGGAGCGAGCAGGTAGCGATGCGAAAAAGGAGCTGGCGGGAGAACGCTGCCCGCAGGTGAATGGAGCGATGACGCACGATGTCCGAGATATGCAGCCACGCCCATCGGGCAGCAGACACAAAAAAGAGCGCATAAAAGAGGGTGCTCAAGGACTCCCGAGTGTGGAACCAGAGATCCACCGCCACGATCGCAAAGCTCCACCCGATCTGCTTCCAGGCTCCGCTCGGGGAGGTTTTGGGATCGGTGATCATGTAGAACGTGAACAGATAGAACCGGGCCGAGGTGAGCGCGCCGAGAACGAGGGTCTCCAGAGGGATGTGGTAACGCAAGATGTAGGCCCGGATCAGGACCTGGGCTGCATAGAAAACGAGAAAGGAGAGTATGAGCGGAAGGCGGCCAATGCGGAAGACAAACAGTACGAGCGCCGCCGTGAACATGAACGCGACCATACCCCATGATCCGCCCCACTGGTAAGCCGGGGCTGATGAGAACATCCCGCCCCCGAGCGCCAGCGCGCACACCACTCCGAACATTGAAGGGTTAAAAATGTGCCGGCCGCGATAAGTGAGGACATACTTCGAGGCAATGGTGAAGAAGACGGGCAGGAATAGCAGATAGTAGTTGTGGGCGTAGTTCAACAGAAGCCCAAGGGAGACCGTGCTGATATAGGCGCTGAGTGGCAGTACTAGCTTGCGTTCGCAGAATATCCAGTAGAGCGCCATATCGAGCAGGCACCCCGAGACCACAGTGAGGAGCATCTGCAGTGGCGTGCGATTAAATCCAAGCACGGTACAGCCCAGGATGGCGTAGACCGTCAGAATGCAGGAGAAAGGGATCCTCGGATCTTTCTTTGACGGAAGGATCCAAAAGGATCGCCAGTCGCGAATGGATTGGGCCGCGGTCGATGGGAGAACCGGAATGGTTACACTTCGGCCCATGGCTTCATCCTCCCCCACACACGGCACGTGCCCGCAGCCTTTCCGTTGAGACGGCGCGTCGCAGGGGCACTTGCCTTAATCGACGCCCGTTGCACGCAAGGGTTCTCTAGTGTGCGACAGCGGGTTGGGCGTCTGCCTTCGGCTTGAGCAGGATCAACCCCAGGTTCAGGGCTGCCACCACGATGATGGTTACAATGGTGCGGTTCATGCCGATGGAAAAGCCTGCCTGCAACTCGTTGGCGAAGACGAGGCGTTCCATGATGCGAATTGCTCCCAGGAAGGCTGCTACGTACACCAGGGAGCCGTAACGGACCGGATCCTTGGCAACGAACAACAGCATCAGCCCGAAAGCGATCACATAAGCACCCAGGAATTTGGCGAGATAGCTGAACTGCGCATCCACGTTCACCTGCGCGCCCCACAGTACGTGAGCCGCGCGCGCCGCCATTTGCCCTGAGGCTATGCCGAACAAACCCATCAGCAGATGGTACACACCCATGAAACCAGCTAGGATCCTGAGGCTTAGGTAAGTTTTCATACTCGTCATGCTGGCTTCGAGCGATCATCCTGTCCAGTGCCAACTAAGATTCCTCCTCGTGAATGCGACACACGCGTCCCACTTGATACCGGCGGCGAAAAGGTCCGGATAGTTTCAATCTGCCAGCTGATATCGCTCCCAGAAAATCCTGGTCATAGTCGAGACCCAGCACAGGTTGTGGGACCAGCTTAGGATCGATATAGGTCCCGAACAGCCGATCCCAAAGGGCAGTAAAGTTGCCATAGTTCCCTTTGAGATCGGCGGCATGGTGGAGTAGATGTTCACGCGGCGTAATGATCATCAAAGCACGGAACAACCGGTCAACAAACGTGAACCGGCGGAGGAACGACGAATGGCTGGCGCAGGCGATGCACGCGAACCAGACGATGAGAGCCGGTACAACCGTGGGCAGCGCCGCCAGGAGTTGCGGATGCCCGGTGAGCCGCAGAAGCCACAATACGAACAACCCTGTGCATAAATTAATGAGCAGATTGGGAATTGCGACAAACGGACGGGCAGCAATGCCGGGCATCAAATTGGAAACCACGGTCGGCAGATGGTGGTTCTCATGAAGCCGCCACAGCAGGCCGTGGAGCAGAAAGCGATGCACAAGGTAATCGAAGAAGGTCGTCGCCGAGTAGGCGCTGATCAGAACCAGCAGCAGCCAGCTCGGGGATATCGCGCGGGTGCTGACCGCCGTGGTGCCCGTCAGCACAGCGCTGGAACGAATCAAGCTGGGCAGGCCCGGCATCAACGCCGCGAGCAAGAGCTGGAGCAGGAAGTATGCTGCGCAACTGATGAGGACCAGAACAATCACAGGCCGGCTTTCTCTCAGAATCCGGTCTCCGGTGTTCCTTTTTTCGACCCAGAGGTCCATGATGTCCAGGCTCATAAACAGAACTTGCACACAGACAAAAAGCGCGATGAAAACCTTCACGTTCGACATGGCACTCGGTTCCTTGAACCTCACGACTAAGGTCGCTGGCCCGAATCTAGCACAGGCCTTCCAGTCCAACTTGTCCCAGTGCCCCTTGGTATCAAAGCAATCAACTGCCAGGAAACTTCTGGCCCTCGTCGAATCTACGTCGCCGGCTGGGAGTGAACAAGCGGCAAAGTGCGGCGGGAGCGCATGTCGTGGAATGTCTTGCGTTTAACCGAACCGAAACAGAGCTCACAGCTACCCTGGATATCATCAACTGAGCCGGCTGGCTACTCTGGCGAGAAACGTGGCTCCCACAACTCACGTCCTTACGCCCGAGAATGATCATCTAAGTATTAAGGTATTAATTAGCAATTTCGAAAAGTGGCAGGAGTGCTGGCAGGTTGCGAGAGAGACGCGGGGCGCCGACCTGCATTGGTAAGACCACAGAGCGTTAAGCCATCGGAGACCTCCCTGGCCCTGAGAAAATCTGCGTTCTCGAGACCTTTTGATCCGTTGTTGATCAGCGGGAGGGCCCCGGCATCGACAAACAGCGTATGCGATCCGACTGGCCTAAACCCGTAATGCTGACCGCCGGCTCTGTTGTGGCTGTACTGGGTACCGCCGTGCTTGTGGCGTGGTACGCGCACTTCATTCCACTCATCCAGGCCCTACCGGGCCGCACTCCGACACACCGCATGACCGCGTTCAGTCTGCTCTTGAGCGGAAGCGGACTCGCGTTTGCCGCGGCGAACCGCCGGCGGGTTGCGGGCTTCTGCGCCGTGATCTTGTTCGCCGCTGCGGCCTTTGTGTTGATGGAGTATGCGCTCGGAGTAAATTTCGGGATCGACGAGCTTCTGGGACGCGACTACCTCAATGTTCTGACCTCGCACCGCGGTCGCATGTCGCCGGTGAGCGCTCTTTGCTTCCTTGGGGCCAGCGTATCACTAATATTGACTGCCAGCCGCCGCCCCGCTCCGCCGGTTTCGACAATCGTCGGTATCCTTGGCTCGTTGCTCACAGCCGTTGGTGTCGTCACTGCGCTGGGGTATCTGCTGGGATACACCGAAACGTATGGCTGGAGCCAACTTACCCGCATGTCGCCGTTCACATCGGCCGGCATTGCCGCGCTAGGCGCGGGACTCATGGCCTGGGCCTGGCACGAAGACTACGAGACATGCACACCACGATGGCTGCCCATAGGACTCGGTTTAGGGTTAGCCGTAGGAGCCCTGGGCGCATGGCAGGCGCTCATGGCGCACCGGCAAAACGAACTCATGCTGATCTCGTACACCATCCTGGCTGGAGGAGTGGTGGGGGCCATGCTGGTGGCGATTGCTGTGGCGCTGGCGCAAAGAGCGCGGAAGCGCAGCCGGGAGCTGCAAGCCAGCAACACCATGTCGCAACGGCTTTTTGATGTGGCTCCGGACGGCCTAATGATGACCGACTCCCAGGGAACGATCGTGCGCGTGAACGAAAAAATGGAGAGCATCCTTGGGTGCACGCGCGAAGAGCTTCTGGGTACATCGATTGAAGATGTTGTTCCGGTCGAACTCCGCGATCTGGACCATGCCCACCGGCAGAGCTACAGCGCAGCGCCCACCACCCGACCCAGCGGCCAGGGGCGCGAGTTGCTGGCCCGGCGCAAGGATGGCAGCGAGTGTCCGGTCGAGATCACACTGACTCCGTTGCAGTCCCCGGAAGGCGAACCGATGGTTCTGGCGGTGGTGCGAGACATCACGGTGAGCAAAGAGGCCCAGGAGGTCCTGCGCCAGAGCGAGGCGCGTTTCCGCAGCATATTCGAGCAAGGCCCCATCGGGGTCACCCTCATGGACATGGACCGAAACATCATCAAGGTAAACTCGGCGTTTTGCCGCATGCTGGGCTATTCAGAAGCCGAGCTGACCAAAATGACGCCGTTCGACATTACGTTTCCCGAAGACAGGGGAGTAACCCTGGACATGATGAAGCGAGTCTTCCAAAGCGGATTCACCGTCGGCAAGATCGAGAAGCGGTATCTAAAAAAAAGCGGCGAGACTATGTGGGCGACTTTGACCGCATCCGTGGTCCGCGACCGGGAAGGAAGACCGCTGTACAGTGTAGCGACCATCGAGGACATTACGGAGCGCAAACGCGCGGAAGCCGACATCAGGCTGGGCAACGAAATCTTCGCCAACATGGAAGAAGCGGTGTGCCTGATACATGTGGAAGACGGCGTCATCGTTCACGCCAATCCCAAGTTCGAAAAAATGTTCGGTTACGGCCCGGACGAGCTCACCGGGAAACGGGTTACCGATATCGACGCGGACACCGACCGGCCCGCGGGAGAGGTTGCCGAAGAGATCCGAACGGAGATCAAGCGTTCCGGCGTGTGGCGCGGCGAAATCCTGCAACGGCGCAAGGACGGCACGCAGTTCTGGTCCGCCGTGACCGGTTCTATCTTTCATCATCCCCAATTCGGCGAAGTGGGGATCTCGATTCATCAGGACATCACTGAACTCAAGGAGGCGCAGGACGCGTTACAGGAAAGCGAGGAACGCTTCCGCAACATATTCGAGCAAAGTTCGATCGGCGTGGCCCTGCTTGGGCTCGACCACCGGATGGCCAGGGCCAACCCGGCGTTCTGCCGGATGCTGGGATACTCGGAAGCAGAGTTGCGCACAATGACACCGCTTGACATCACGCTCCCCGACGATCGGCCGCACTGTGGAAGCCTGCTGGAGCGCCTCGACCGAGGGGAAATTCCGGTCGTCAAGATGGAAAAACGGTATGTGAAGAAGAGCGGCGAAATTATCTGGATCAGCCTGACAGCCTCGGTGATTCGCGATCGTGAAGGCAGGCCATTGTGCGGTCTGGGCATGGTTGAAGACATCTCGGAACGCAAGAAGTCGGAAAAGAAACTGGCCGAGCAGGCTGCGTTGCTCAATCTGGCGCAAGACTCTATCTCTGTGCGCGACCTGCAAGGCAGGATCATCTTCTGGAACCGTGGAGCCCAGGACACGTATGGATATTCAGCGGAGGAGGCCATGGGGCGCAAACCAAAGGACCTCCTTCACACCAGGTATCCTCTCCCGCTCGAAGAAATCGAACACATTGTGCTGACGCAGGGAGCATGGGAGGGCGAACTGGAGCAGGTGACGCGCGACGGCAAGCCCATTGTTGTGGCCAGTCGTTGGTCGTTGTGGCGGGATGAGCGCGGAGCGCCTCGTGCGATCCTGGCTATCAATCGCGATATCACGCACCGCAAGCGCATGGAAGAACAGCTGCGCAGCGTGACGGAACGGCTGTCACTGGCGACCCGATCAGCCTTGATCGGTATCTGGGATTGGGACTTGCGTAGCAACACGACGGTTTGGGACGACACCCACTTCGAAATATTCGGAATCCCTAAGGTGGTTCCCATGCCGTACGAGGAGTTTACCCGTCGTGTGCATCCGGAGGACTGGCCTAAGGTGCAAGCTTCATTGCAAAGGGCCATCCAGGGAAAAACCCAGGACTTCGTCGAATTCCGTATTCTGCGCCCGGACGGCTCAATCCGGTACCTTGTCTGCGCCGAGGGAGTGGTCCTGGATGAGCACGATAACGTGGTCCGCGTAGTCGGAACCGCGATGGACATCACAGAGCGCAAACGCATGGAAGCCGAGATTGAGGTCAACAAAGAGCAGCTGGTGACGTCGGCACGCCTTTCGGCATTGGGCATGATGGCCGGGAATATCGCCCACGAAATCAACAATCCGGTGGGCATCATTCACGCCCTGGCCAGCAATCTTATAGATATGGTGGAGCAGGAAGAAACCGCGCCGCCGGAGGTGGTGGCGCGGAGCGGCCGTCGCATCCGCCAAACGGCCGAGCGCATCTCCGGAATTGTAAAAAGCCTCCTCCAGATATCGCGCGAGGGCTCCAGCGACCGCTTTCGTACCACGCGCATCGGCAAGATCCTGAATGAAACCGTCGAAATCTGCCAGGAGCGATTCCGCTCCAACGGCGTGGAATTGATCCTCCCTCATCGGGCGCCTGAGTTGAGCGTCGCCTGCCGCGAAGCTCAGATCGCTCAACTGCTGCTCAACCTCCTGCAAAACGCGCTCGACGCGGTGGTGGAGCAGACCGGAGAACGATGGGTTCGGGTCGACGTGACGCCAAAAGACGATCACGTCGTGATCGCGGTAACGGACAGCGGACCCGGCGTCCCGCCCGAGTTACGCTCGCGCATCATGGAGCCTTTCTTCACCACCAAGCCGGTGGGCAAAGGAACCGGCCTGGGCTTGAGCCTGTCCAAAACCATAGCGGAGGAACACGGCGGCAGACTTGAATTCGGCGAGGACCATGGAAACACATGCTTCTCCCTGGCTCTTCCCATGGTGCGAGAAGCCGAGGCGGCATGGAGCTGAAAGAAGCAAATATCTTGCTGGTGGAAGATGAACCCTTTCTCCGCGAGATCATGGGCGCGTGGCTGGAGCGCGTCGTGGGACGGGTATTTTCCGCGGAAAACGGACGTGAAGCCGCGAAAATTCTAACCGCCAATAAGAATAAGATCGACCTGATCATTTCCGACGTCCGCATGCCGGTCATGGACGGCATCGAACTGCTCAAGCGGATCAATGCATCGTCGGCCCGCAGACCGGGCATGATCTTCATCACCGGCTTCAGCGACCTTACGCTGAGGGAAGCCTTTGAGATGGGCGTGGAAGCCATCCTGGAAAAACCGATCAAGCGCGAAGAACTCCTGCAAGTTGCCAAGACCTGCCTGGCCGACGTGGAAGAGCTTTGGCAGAGTCATGCCGGCGCTGCACCCGAAACGCAACTGAAAGCCGCTTTTTCAAGCTTCGCCGTTGCAGTCCGTGAAAAGCGCATCGGTTTCGGGCGCCGAGGCTTTTGCATCAAGCTGTCTGAAGCCCTGCGCGAAGGCCCCGTGGAATTTGCGATTGAGTTCCGGGATGAGCGTATGGTTCTGTCAGGCTGGGGCCTGGTCCGCTGGATCGCGCCCGAGGAGGCCATGGCCGGAATTGAGATCACCTACCTGGATCAACCGAGTCGAGACTGGGTGATTGCACATTTGAAAAAGACCAAGCCTCTGGCTTTCATTCCGAGTTCCCCGGGACTGGACCGCTTGTTACAGAGCAAGGTCGCTTAGGCCGCGTTTCACAATATCTTCTTTACCTTGCCACCTGCGTCCCGCAGGCGAGTGGGGCAGGATGAGGTTCCATCACCTTTCGTTTATTCCTGCGTCTTCACATCGCTCTGGTGTCCGGTGGCGTCGCTGTACTCAGCCTTGTGAATACCCTGGAGATATTCGTCGAACCAGCCGACAATGTGCTGCAAACGTTCCACGCGATGCCACGGCTGTCCAGACCGGGAAAGCTCGTGGGATTCGCCGGGGAAACGCACCATGATCACCGGACGCTTCAAGAACTTGAGGGCGCGGAACATCTCCTCGCCGCCGGCGCCGGGAGGCGTGCGATAGTCGGCCTCGCCCAGGATCAGCATCAACGGGGTCTTGACGTTCTTGATGTAGGTGATAGGCGAGCGGTTCACGTAGTCCTGCGGATCCTCAAACGGCGGTGACTTGAACCAGGATGCCTGGTACAAAGTGAAATCCGCGGAGTACCACCAATCGCTCCAACTGGCGATGTCGCGTTGCGAAACCGCCGCGGCAAAACGGTCGGTGTGGCCGATCACCCAGTTCGTGAGCAAGCCGCCGCCGCTGCCGCCGGTCACGCCCAGCCTCTTGGCGTCAATGTAGCCACGCTTGACGACTTCGTCGACGCCGGCCATCAGGTCTTTGAAGTCGTCGCCGGGATAGTGGTACTGGATGATGTTCCCGAAATCCTGCCCATAGGATGTACTGCCGCGCGGGTTGGGATAGAGCACGACGTAACCTTTGGCCGCCATCCATTGAAATTCGTGATCGAAGACATAGCCATACGCCGTGTGCGGCCCGCCATGGATGTTGAGGATCAGCGGATACTTCTTCCCAGGATCAAAATCTGGCGGCTTCTGGACCCAGGCGTGGATTTTCTTTCCGTCAAAGCTTGTGTACCAGATTTCTTCCGGCTCGGTCAGGTTGAGCTGGGAAAAGAGCTTTTCGTTGATGTGCGTGATCTGCCTGAGCTGCCCGCCGCTGTGTTCGACTACGAACAAGTCGCCGATGTTCGTGGGTGTTGAAATCACGGCGACGATCTTCGATCCGTCCTCCGTCGCCCGATAGTTTTCCACGGCGTGATTGCCGCGGGTGATTTCTGTTGGTTTGCCAGTTGCGGCGTCGAACTGCACCAGGTTAGCTCTTCCCTGCTCAGCGACGACGGCGATCAGGCTTTTACTGTCAGCCGTCCAGAGCACGCGGCTGCCGCCGCCTGCGCGCGGGGTGCCCTGGTCTCCACCCACACCGCTGCACACGTCAAAGTCAAAACTCGCGGTCAGGTTCTTTGGTTTGGCATCGGCCGCCAGGTCCATCTCCCACAGGTCAGGCTGGGTGTAGGAGTGTACGGGCTCGTTGACGGAAGCGCAGAACGCCAGACGCTTGCCGTCAGGACTGATCGACAAGGCGCGCGGCCCCATGTTGATGGTCACTATCTTCACGAGATCGCCGCCCGTGGCCGCCACGGAATACACGTCTTCGTGCGGCAACTCGTAGGAAGGATCGTCAACCTCGCTGGTCAGGAAATAGATACGGCTCGAATCCTTCGACCACATGGCCCCGTTCTGCGAATATTTGCCGCGAGTGAGCTGTTTGGGCGTGACCGATTCCTCTGAACTCTGCGGCGCGGTGACCACCCAGATATGATTCGGATGTTTGAAGTCGATATATCCGCCGCCGTTCATGCGGTACACCGACCGCGTAATCACGCGGACGTCGCTCTCACGCTCAGCGTCGGCGTCGCCCGGTTTGGCCGCGGACGCGGATTTGTCGTCCGGTTTCGTCGCCGGCGCATCCTTCTTCCGTGACTTGGCCAAGTCTTCCAGGGAGCTATCGCTGCTGAAAGCGATGAGCTTGCTGTCCGGCGACCACACGGGATTGCCGGCGCCGCGCGGCAGATCGGTAAACTTCCACGATTCGCCACCGTTCATGGGCAGCATGTAAAGCTGCGGGGCCGTCGGACGCATGCCAGCGACGCCGGCGGCCGGAGCCGGATCGGGGGTGCGCACAAACACCAGCCATTTGCCGTCGGGCGACCAGCTCGGCGAGGAATCATGTCTGCCGTCGGTCAGCCGCCGTGGCGGTTCATCGCCACGAGTGGAGACGCTCCAGACGGAAGTGTCGTATCCATCTTTCTTATCGTTGACCGACACTTTCACGAAGGCCACACGCGCGCCATCCGGCGAAATCTGCGGATCGCCAATCCAGTTGAACTGGAAAATGTCCTTCTCGGTGATCGAACGCTTCTGGGCCGCAGCGGCCAACGCCGCGGCAATGATGGCAACGACGGCAAGCAGGTGAAGTGCACGTTTCATGATGCTCGGCTCCTTGAACACGAACGGAACGTTATAGCACATGTGCCACGGGCACACCCATCCGGTTTTTCTTGGGTTTTTGCCGGGAACAACGCTGGCTGCGTCGATGGGAACCGGCCGAAGCCAGCCGGCACATGCTATGATGTGCGGCTCCAATGACCGACAATGTTCGCCCCACAGCTCCACCCGGCTGGGAAACAGAACCGGCCACCCCGCGACCGGAGATCATTCTGGATTTCGATTTCGATGATGGGGTGCTGTTCATATCCTTGCGGAACATCGGAGCCCGGCCGGCCCATGACGTTCGTACCGAATTGACTCCGCCGATCCGCGGACTGGGCGGCCGGCAGCAAATGTCCGGGCTTCAGGTATTCCGCGGCATCGCGTTTTTCCCGGCCGGGAAACAGATCCGGTTTCTGCTGGACTCCGCCGCGGCGTACTTTGGCCGTGGAGAACCCGTGCGCATCGCCGCCCACATCAAGTACTCGGACGATCACGGCAAGAACTTCGATACCGTCATCCAGCACGATCTGGAAATCTATCGTTCATTGCCTTACAGAATCATGAGGTGAGAAATGTCTGCTCGCAATGATCCGTTCGCGGCTTTCAATTTTCTGGTTGAGATCCAGGGCATCGCCAAGGCCAGCTTCGCCGAGGTAAGCGGCCTGACCGTGGAAGTCGCGGCGATTGAATACCGCGAAGGCGGTGAGAATTCTCTGACGGTCCGCAAACTTCCGGGGCTAGCCAAGTATTCGAACATCACTCTGAAGCGCGGGTTCACCGCGGATCTCAGCCTTTGGAAATGGATCAAAGGCGTTCTGGACGGCAACGCTGTGCGGGCCGCTGTGACCATTACGTTGTTGAATGACCAGCGCCAGGCGGTGGTGCGATGGAACGTGCGCGAAGCCTGGCCGTGCAAATACGAAGGCCCGGACCTGAACGCCAAGGGCAATGAGATCGCCATCGAGACCCTGGAGCTTTGTCATGAGGGGTTCGAACGGGTGGAGTAGGAAGGCAAAGAAGCGGCAGCCGGCTCACGGGACCTGACGTTTATTTGCTTTTAGGACTCGCCGAAGTGTTGTATCCTTCCGTACAAAACAGTATTGCTCACAGGCTAAAACCCCTTCTCATTTCATGGCACTGACCAATGGCACGAAGTTAGGCCCATATGCGATTGTTTCTCCACTCGGGGCGGGCGGCATGGGCGAGGTCTATCGCGCCACCCAAGCCAGCCTGGGCCGGCAAGTTGCCATCAAGATCCTGAGCCGGGCCGCGAATGCGGATGGAGACCGATTGCGGCGCTTCGAGCTGGAGGCGCGCGCGGCCTCTTCTTTGAACCATCCCAACATCGTCTCCATTTATGACATTGGTTCCAAGGATGGGACCTCCTACATCGCCATGGAGTTTGTGGAGGGCAAGACGCTTGGTGCTCTCCTGCAGGCCGGATCAATAAGCATCAAAAAGACTTTGCAGATCGCTGCCCAGGTTGCCGATGGGCTGGCCAAGGCTCACGACGCCGGAATCGTGCATCGCGACCTCAAACCTGACAACGTCATGGTTACGCGCGAAGGACACGTCAAGATTCTAGATTTCGGCTTGGCCAAGCTTGCGCCGGTCCTGGACAGCTCCTCAGCGACCATATCCAGAATGATGCCCGCCGCGCCTGCCGGCACCGATCCCGGCACGGTGCTGGGGACCGTCGGATACATGTCACCGGAGCAGGCCAGCGGGATGGCTGTCGATTACCGCTCTGACATCTTCTCGTTGGGCTCGGTGCTCTATGAAATGCTCACCGGCAGCCAGCCGTTCAAAGCCGCGAGTTCGGCGCAAACCATGGCCGCCATCATTGAAGACGACCCTAAGCCAATCTCCGAACTCAATCCCAAAGTGCCGCCGCTCGTGCGTTGGATTGTCGAGCGCTGCCTGGCCAAAGACCCCGATGACCGCTACACGTCCACACGCGATCTGGCCCGGGATCTGGCCCGGGTGCGCGATCATCTTTCGGAAAGCGGCGTCACTGCAGCCGTCGTGCCGGCGCAAAGACCGGCGACGTCCCGATGGTTGAAAATCGCGCTGTGCGTCGCTGCAGGAGTTGGGATCGGTGGCGTCCTGGCGTACTCCTTGTTGTCGCGAGCAGAGGCTCACAGCGTGGCCCTGCACACGCTCACCTTCTCAGGCAGCGACAAGTCTCCAAGCGTCTCGCCGGACGGGCGAACGGTGGCCTTTCAGTCCAGCCGTGAAGGTGTTTCGCAAATCTGGCTGAAACAAGTGGAGAGTGGCAGTGAAACCGCTTTGACCTCCGGTCCCGACGACACTCTGCCTCGATATTCTCCGGACGGCGCCTGGATCTTGTTTATTCGCGGTCGAGCTTTGTATCGGATACCCGTACTAGGGGGCGACCCGCGGAAGCTGATCGACAATGTGGACGAAGCCGGCTGGTCGCCGGATAGCCGCCGCATGGTGTTCCTGCGTACAGAACTGGCCGGCCCGACGCTGAATACATCCATCGGCATTGCTTCTCCGGACGGAAGTTTTCAGATTATCCGCCGCTTCCAGAATGAGCAGCTCGTCGGCCCTTCCTGGTCGCCCGATGGCAGCACCTTGGCTCTTGTTATCCGCCGGCCGGGAAACCAGTCCTTGCGCCTGCTGTCGGTAGACGGCAAAGAATCCCGGGACCTGCAGTGCCCGATGCGAGGAGGCGGCATTTCAGCGGCCGCGTGGACAGCTTCGGGAGAAGAAATCATCTATGGCCTCCCCGATTCTCTGGCCAACACTTTGATCAATGCTGTGAGTTCGTCGAGCCGCATCCTCCAGCAAAATGTCAAAAGCGGCAAAGCCCGCGTGCTTTTCACGGTGCCGGCGCCGGTGTCCCGCGTGGAAGTGGCGGGGCCCGGCCGTCTCATCTTTGACTCGCTGGGCCAACGCAGCAACCTGAAAGAGTTGCCTCTCCCGCACAACGCCGGCCCAAGCGGACGCTGGCTCACCCACGGTACCAGCGTTGACAGCCAGCCGTATTACTCGCCCGATGGCGGTTCCGTGGTGTTCTCCTCTTCGCGAAGCGGCGACGTCGATCTGTGGGAAGTTTCCACCGCGAATAATTCGCTGCGGCGTCTCACTGACCATCCCGAGGTGGACTGGGACCCGCTCGTTACCCGCGATAACAAGCATCTTGTGTGGAGTTCCAACCGCAGCGGAAACTTTGAAGTTTGGATTGCGGAACGGGACGGGACAGCGCCCCGGCAAGTCACGCATGATGGCTACGACGCGGAGAACCCGGTGGTCACCGCCGAGGGTTGGATCATCTATGGAACCAACAACCCTGCCCATCCTGGATTATGGAAGATCCGGCTCGACGGCAGCGAGGCCTCGCAGATCGTTGCCGGCTCGGCGGCATGGCCAGACGTAAGCCAGGATAGCAAGTACGTCCTGTATCACAGCGTGATTGGCGTCGAGGGTAAGAGACATATCAGCGTGATGCGCATAGCCGATGGCCTTCGCATGAACTTTGATGCTGATGGAAGTCGCGCGCGCTTCGCGCCGGATGGAAGATCCATTGTCTACATCCGCAGGGAACAAGAGATCGTAAGCCAACCTTTTCCTTCAACGGCTGCGGCGCCCGCCACAGTGCTGGTCCCGAGTTCACCCGATAGCCGGATAGCGAACTTCCAGGTATCTCCCGATGGCAAGCACCTGGCCGTCTCCTATACTGAATCGTCGCACAGCCTGGTGATGGCTGAAAGCGTCACGGATCTGACCGCGCCTGCACACACCCGCTAGCCCCCACTGGCCTTTAGTTGGTAAATGCACTACCTTTTTTGTTCAGCTGCGTTGGTCCATGCTTTCGCGAAGTGACCCCACGGCCACGCATGCGATTCCACGAATTGGAAATGGAAATCTTTCGGGGGCAGAGTTTATGAGTCGTAACCAGAAACCGCACCGGGTCGCGCGCGCCAGATTGTTTTCTCTCGCAAGCGCCATTGCTTTCCTGATCGCCGTATCCGAGATGGTTTTCATGGCCAGCCCGTTTGCCGCATATTTCTACAGCGTGTATTCCCCCGTCTTGACCTGGACGGAGAGCCATTCCTTCCTGATATGGCTGACCGATTTCTTCGTCCCGCACTTATCAACACCTCGCTCGGCCTGGCTCGGTAGCGTTCTTAGGCTTCCGCGATACTTACTCTTTGTCGGACTCGCGTCGTTCGTTGTCCATGCAGCGTACCTATACTGGACGAAATTCGTAAAGAAAACAGTGGCGACGGCTTTGCTCTATCGTTATGTCCGGCATCCCCAATACCTCAGTTTCGCGGTGGCCGGGCTTGGACTGGTATTCCTTTGGCCAAGATTCATCAACCTTCTGCTCTTCTTCGTGATGCTCATCAGCTATTACGCTTTAGCGCGGGCTGAAGAAGAGCGCATGCTGCGCCTGCACGGCGAGCAATATCTCCTCTATCAGCAACGGACTGCGATGTTTATTCCCGGAAGGATCGGGGGAAGGATTGCTGAGGTCATCTTTGGCCGGCTGCCATCTTCCTCGATGCGTAGCTACGCCGCACTCGCTCTGCTGCTGGTTGTGGGCTTGTCAGGTAGTTTCCTTGTGCGTGCCGCAAGCGTGAAGAACTTGCACACCGTTGCCCTGCCGAATGCCCTGCTGGTTTTCTTGGAAGAACCTGCAGGAGTAAGCCAGAGCGAGATCGAGAGTGAGATCACGCGCGTCCTGGCTGACCACCCCGCACGGGAAAGAAGCGTCCCGTTGTTCTACGTCCTTTCGAGTAAAGGCGCACTGCACCACTTGCTCCTCGATTCTGGAATCAGGCAAGACGCGACAACCCGGAGCAAGCTTCCGGACGCGTCGTGGTATCTAGTTGGGGCATCGGCCTCGTACTGCGCATCCTCAACTTGACGGGTCATGCAGTCTCCGGTGGAGGCTCTTCGAGTAAATGCCCGGCGCAGATTGAACCAAGTGTATTACTTCCCGGAAAGCCGCGCCGGCGGACACGTGGTTCCTTACGATCTCCCGGAGAATTCTTCTTATCGGCATGCCCAAATGCCGGTCTTGTAAGGTAACCGCGATTGCAGCGACAATCTGATAAGTGCGTTACCTTTTCCCGGCGGCTGCGTCTGAAAGAATCGAGGGGGGTGTCTCCATGCGTTCTATCGCTAAGGTCTTTGCCACGTTTGGTTGGGTAGCTGTGATGGTGACGGCATCCGCTGGACAAACTGCACCTACCACATCCCAGGCCGTTCGCGGTCACTTCACTTCGGTCAATCGCAAAGTGCTGGAAATGGCGAAGGACTTTCCGGCAGACAAATACGACTTCCGGCTGAAACCGGAGATGCGGTCGTTTCGTGAACTGATCGTGCACATCCTTTCCGGCAACGTCTACGCTGCCAAGGCCGGACGCGGCGAGAAAGTAAATTGGGACGAGCTCGATCCCAAGAAGTATCCCGACAAGGCGGCCGTCGTTGCATTAATGGAAAAATCCATTGCCGATGCCGACGCTACGCTCAAGCAGATTCCCGACGAAACGCTGGCCAAGAACGCCGAGCCATTCATCGAGGTCATGGAACACTCGGCGGAACACTATGGTTTGCTGGTGGCGTACTATCGCGCCAACGGATTGGTGCCGCCGGCGTCGCGTCCGCGGCCCAAATAGGCGCGTTAGGGCACTTCAAACAAAACTTGGAGCGCAGGCGCCTTAGCCTGCGTCCCGGGATTTCCCCACCGCAGCCGAGGGCGGCTGCGCTCCAACCGTTCTTTCGTCGATTATTGTTTCTTCTGCTCTTGAGGCTCGTTGATCTTCGGCAAGTCCGGGGGCGCGTAATACACCTTGCTGCCGCCGGCTTTCTCAACCTCTTTCATAAACGTTGTGCCGTAGTCGCCTTCTGACGACAGTTTGTACGACTGACGTTTGTAGTTCCAGCTCTTGGGATTGAGGCGCTGGGCTTCCTTGAAGTGCGGAATCGCCTCCGCAAGGTGGCCGGCCTTATAGAGCTGCTCGCCCAGGCCAAACTCCACCGAAGCCAGAAGAACGTTGCTGTCGGGTGGGGCAAGTTTGGCTTGCAGCTCTTGTTCGCTCATGGCATACGTGCTCTTGTCGCCTTTTTCCACCCAGTCGCGAAGGGCGTTGAGATAAGGCGCGGAATCCAGACCCGTAAACGGCTTGAAGCGATCGTCAATAAACGCCACTTCGTTGGGGCGCACGATCCGGCCCTTCTCGTCGATCCACACACCGGTGGGCACGTTGACCATGTTGTAGAGCTTGGAGACCAGGTGGTCCTGATCAATCAGGACAGTGTAAGTAGCTTTGGCGTCTGTGATCCACTTGCCCGCGTCTTTGACGCCGCCGGTGTCCTGGGCTACGGAAATGATTTCGAAATTCTTGTCTTTCAGTTGCTCGTAAAGCGCCTGCCAACCTGGCAGGTCAAAGCGGCAACCTCACCAGGAAGCCCACGTGACCAGGAAGACTTTCTTGCCGCGAAAGTCGGAGAGAGAATGCGTCTTGCCGGCCATATCGGGCAGTGTGAAGTCGGGAGCGCGCAACGAAGCCAGCGTCTGGCGCTGGTCAGCGCGAGTGCCGAAATACCAGGTTGAGGTTGCGGCGTCGTGCGCCACGGGCTGTTGCACCAACTCCGCAAACGCGGTCAGATTGAACCAATCCTTGCCGGACTGCTTGTGCAGAAAGTCCGCTTGCCGCGCCTTGGGCAGCGGAAAACAAAGTTCGTCGCGGCAGACGCCCTGCGGTTTCACCTCGAAGCGCGTCGCGCGAGTGAGGTCGGCGGTGGCGATCCAGAGCTGATCGGTTCCGTCGGGCGTTTGAGCAGAATTGATTTCTGTAGCCTTGTCGTCATAGACGACCGTAGCGCGGATATCCTTGGCGGCGGCAGGAAGAACTGCTAGCAGAAGCATCAGCAGCAGACCAGAACAAACAGTGACTTTCATAGCTTGGTCTCCAAAGTGGGCGGTTAACCCAGGGTCATGGTTTCGATAGGGACCCATCGCTGCTGCTCGGAGTTGCAGAAACAGCCATCGGTCTCAATCCCAACTCGTCCAGCATTTCTGAATCTTCGTCCGGCGCGGGATTGGGCGTGGTCAACAGTTTTTCGCCAGTGAAGATGGAGTTGGCGCCAGCCAGAAAACAAAGCAAGACAGCCTCGCGCGACATCTGCTTTCGCCCCGCGGCAAGCCGGACCATCGACCTGGGCATGAGAATGCGCGCGGCGGCGATGGTCCGCACCATGATCAGCGGGTCCAGATCCGGGGCATCCCCCAGCGGTGTACCCGGGGCACGGACGAGCATGTTGATAGGCACGCTCTCCGGATGGGGATCGAGCGTGGCCAGCTGATGGAGCAGGCCGACACGGTCTTCGTCGGATTCACCCATCCCCAGGATGCCCCCGCAGCACACCGTGATCCCAGCTCGGCGGACGGCGGCGATCGTCGCCAGGCGTTCCTGGTAGCTGCGCGTGCTGATGATGGTGCCGTAAAACTCCGGCGAAGTGTCGAGGTTGTGGTTGTAGGCGGTGAGCCCGGCTTCCTTAAGCCGCATCGCCTGCTCGCCGGTCAGCATGCCCAAGGTACAGCAGACCTCCATGCCAAGGGCGGCGACGGCCCGCACTGACTCCAGCACCGACTCAAACTCGCGGCCTTGAGGCACATCCCGCCATGCCGCACCCATGCAGAAGCGAGTGGCGCCATCGGTCTTGGCGCGGCGGGCAAAGACCATGACTTCGTCTTTATCCATGAGCGGCTGCCGCAGCACGCCAGTGGAATAATGAGCGCTCTGCGGACAGTAAGCGCAATCTTCCGGACACCCCCCGGTCTTGATAGAAAGCAGGCGGCACATCTGCACTTCATTGGCGGGGTGAAAGTCGCGATGCACGGTCTGAGCTTGCAACACAAGATCCAGCAGGGGTTGCTGGTACAGGCAAGAGACTTCCAAGCGGATCCAGTCGGTACGAACACGTTCGTTCATGGCAGGGGACAATTATACAAACCTGGTCGTCCGGGTGATGAAACAGACGGCAGCCGCGGGACCCAACATAGGGGCGCCCCCCAGCATCTTAGTATTCAAAGCCGCATCTTCAAACCAGGTTTTCTGGGGCCGTGCTGGCGGTTGACGATTTTCCCGAAACGAACCGCAACCCTTGCTGTTTGTTAGGGTTAGAAGACAGGCCGGGCCATGCCCCGGCTACGGGACAGTGAGCCAAGGTAATCTGACCTTCCTCAGGGGTTCCTATTAGAGTAAGGGCCAGACGGAGCAAAGGGTATAGGGCCTATGCGGAAAATTCAGCGGCAGTTCGTGCTGTTGGGTGCCTTGGCTGCGAGTTGCCCGGCGTTAGCAGCGCCCTTGCCGCCGCTGGGAACAGTAACCCCCATGGCCGCTCTAGTACCGCCGTCAAAGATGCAAATCACGCCCTGCACGGCGCCCGCGGAAGCCTTCACGGTGGAAGATTATCGCGGACCCCTTAGTCCATTGGTGACTGGCTTCGCCGAACGGGTAGAACGGTCCACGGTCCACGTGCCCAGGCATCGCAACGCTCTCCAGCCTTGCACACTCAATGCCGCCGGAAAATTCCATCTGTTCCTGGATCAAGAGATAGATCCCATCAACTTTCTCGGGGCCAACATTGACGCCGCTGAAGCCCATATCAATCATGAGGACGCTACATTCGGGCAGGGTGCTGTGGGATTCGAAAAGCGTTATTCCGCGGCACTGGCTGACCGCGCAACCGGCGACTTCTTCGGTGTCTTCCTGTACCCAACGATTTTCCACCAGGATCCGCGCTACTACCGGCAGGGCCAAGGCAGCTTCGCGTCGCGTTTCGGACACGCCCTGAGCCACCGCTGGGTCACCCGCACGGATTCCGGGCGACGCATGTTCAATTTCTCCGAATGGTCGGCGACCATCAGCTCCAAAGCCATCAGCAATCTTTATCATCCCGGCAATCCACGGGGATTCGGGCCCAATGCTACGCGCGTAGGCTGGAGCATTGGCACCAACATGGCTTGGGACGTGGTGCGCGAGTTCTGGCCGGAGATCGCGCACAAGCTTAAGCTGCCCTTCCGCACCCATGACGTCGAAATCGCGGGCCACTCGTACGTGCCGCAATCGCCGGTAACGATGCCCGCCTCAGCGCCGCCGGTAGCCGCGCCTTTCCGCACACTACCGGCTGCGGGTTTTCAGGAATCGTTCCGCTAAAGTTGGACCAAAACGGGAACAAAAGTCCAAATGTCGCTCCCTTCTTTGGACCAAAACGGGAACTAAAGCCCAAGTGTTGCTCCCTTCTGATGGGAAGGGCCCTTCTATAATTGCAACTTAGTTGAAACCTAAATACAACATTCCTCAATCGCATCACTATATAGGATTAGTCACTAAACAGTAGCGATCGAAAGGGTTAGCTATGAGTCTAAGAATGTTGTTTTTCCTAATGATCTTAATCGTGGGGGGGCGTCGGCGGCGCAAATCACTACGGGAATCAGCAATGGACCGCTTCCTACGATCGGGGACTCGCTGCGACGTCACAATATCGGGCTCAAACAGGGCGACCTGATACGAGCTCTAAAAAACCCTGACTCCGAAGTGCGATACCTTGCGGCCCTGAAACTCGCAGAAGACAGGGCAGTGGACGCACTTCCACAGATGCTCGAAGCTCTCGCGTCAGAAAAGCTCGACTTGACGAAGGTGAACATGGCGCTTGCGCTTGCAGTACTCGGAAATGATGCCGGCGTGGACGCCCTACAAAGTGGATGTCAGGATCGCAACTGGGGCGCTCAGGCTAGGGTGGAGGCTGCGGAATACCTGACTAACCTGCAGCCGGATAGCACTGTTTGCCTGAACGCGTTGCTAGAGCTCGCAGAAACAGCGCCCACGGGCTATAGGATTCAGGCGTTTTCAATTCTGGCGAAGTTGCACGACCTGTCCGCGGAAGACTCGCAACGAGTCTTTACGGCTGTTATGAGCAGTTTGCAAGCCGCACAGCCCTCGCTGCGAATTGCCGCCAGCCAAGCAGCAAAAGAGCTAGGCAACATTGCAGCGATTCCGGAACTGGAAAAGGCGCTAACGAAAGAACAGGAGGATCCCGTCCGTTTCCAGATGGAACGGGATCTTGCAGGGCTGCGAGGAAAGCGAGATCGTACAACGCAGGAACAATAGCAGGTCGATGACAATTCCCTTACTCTAGGAATCCTGAAGGCGCGTCCTTTGCTACCGGCCTGGCGGGCCAGTTCCGGAGGATATAGCGCACGAAGGCGCTCGAGTAGTAACTTGCTCCGAAATACTCAGGAGACCAGTTTTGTGTCGCTTCTTGCAAGGGTACAGCAATTCTGAAGCGACCTTAAAACAACAACCGGCCCTGCTCCCCAGATGAAGACTGGGAAAACAGGGCCGATTGGTTAGTTGCCAAGGGCTACCTACTAAAGGCTGATTTTCAGAACGTCAACTTCGCCGAGAACTGCAACTGCCTCGGGTTGAAGGCAGTTCGCGGAGCACCCACCTGTCCGCTGGGCCCGGTAATGCCGTCGCCGAAGTGTGTCGGCGGCGCGCCGATGAAGTCCGGTGCGCCGTAGACGGAGAAAACCTCGTCTACGTTGGCACGGTTGAACAGATTGAACGCATCAAACGCGAGATGCATCTGGGCCTTTTCACGAATATGGAAGGCGCGAGACAGCCGTAGATCGACGGTCTGCAAGCTGTCGCCGCGATAGGTATTGCGAGAGGAAGTGCCCACGCGGTCGGTCACCGGGTTGCCGTCGTTATTGGCGTCAAAGCCCACGAACAGCGTAAACGGCCGGCCAGACTGCAGGGTGATGATGCTGCTCAACTCGGTGTTGCGCAACAGAACGTTCCATTCCTTCGGGGTGTCGGCCACGAAGTTGGCGACGAAGCGGTGACGGGCATCCTGGTTGGAGTTGGCGCGCTCCAGACCCCGCTGCGTGTTGGATTGCGGCGTGCTGACAAAAGTCACAAACGTGCCGTCATCCAGGGTATGGGAGAGCGTGTAGTTGGCATTCAGGGTGAAGTACTTGCTCGCCTTTTCCTGCACCTGCAGTGTCACGCCGTGATACACGGAATTCCCGGTGGAATCCGTGAAGTAGAAGATGCCGTTGGTCCCCGGGGACCCCGCGGGTGGCGCGGGAATGCTGGGGTCGAGAATGGCGAAGTTATAGATGCGTTTGTTGGTACCGGTTTCCACGCCGATCGGCGGGCCGACGTTCAAGTCGATGGGCCTGACCAGGTGATGACCGGCAACGAAAAGATAGCCGACGTCTACCGTCAATCCCTTCACGAGTTCGCGATCAATTTCCAGACTGGCCTGTTCTGAGTACGGCGGGCGTAAGTTGCGGTCCACCATGGTTCCTCCCTGAACAAACAGGCTGTTGTTGGGAAAAGAACCAGTGTTGATCAGGTTCTCAAAAGCCGAGGTGAGCAGCGGTGGCGGCACGGTGCCCGGCGGTAGCGGCAGGCCTCCTGGCGGGCATCCCGCCAGCACGCAGGGCGTGGGCAAGAACATGCTGTTCAGCGTCCATTGCCCTGTCGTCTGATTGGTGTTGGTAGGCAGACCGGGGATCACCGGCGGCCGTTGTTGCGACGGGACAAAGAAGAACGTCAGGTTGTACCTATCGTTGAAGATTCCATAGCCGGCGCGGACCACGGTCTTGGAGTCGGGCGACCACGCTAAGCCTGCTCGGGGCTGGAATTCCTTGCGATAAGGGTTGATGAAGAAACCCAGGCCGGTCTCCCAGTCATAACGCAGGCCGTAGTTGAAGGTAAGCTTGGGCGTGATCTTCCACTGGTCCTGGGCGAAGAATCCGAAGTATTGATGGCTGAGGTGGAAAGAGAAGTCGCTAATCACCGAAGGCTGGAACGGGTTCGCCCAGGTGGTTGGCAGCGACGGCGCGGCTTTGGTCGGGTCGTAGGGACCAGTGCCGATCGGATTACCCCAGAAAAACGCTGCGATGCAAGGTGCAACCAGGCCGACGAGCGGCGGCGGGCAAGGCGTGCTGCCCCAGCCGGATTTCCCCGAGGCCAGGAAGTCGCCCAGACTGGGGAAGATGACGCGCGCCGGGGTGAAGCCGGGATTGATCACGAAGTTCTGGATGTAGTTCGAGTCAAAGCCGAACTTCGTATAGTGACCGCCTTTGGCCATGGAAAACGTGTCTGCGAACTGCGTGCGTTTTTCGTCGTAACGGTCAAAGGCGCCGAAGTTGTGGCCGAAGAGCAGCAGATTGGGGATGTCCAGGTTGGGCTGGCCGGTTACGCCGGGGAAGCCGTAGTTGCGTTGCGCCCATTGCAGCAGCAAGTCATTCACATGAGTGGAGGAGAGTTGCGCAGTCCAATCGCCAACGACCGCCTGGTCCCGCAGAATACCGTTACGCCCGCTGCTCGGCGCCCCAATGCCGCCTCCGTCCAAAGTCTCGCCCACCAGCATGTTGAGGTCCGTGCCGCGCTGCAGTAAATACCGGGCCGAGACGCGGTTCCTGTCGTTCACCTGGAAGTCGAGCTTGCCAAAGATATTGTCCACGTCGGCGGTCTTTAACAGGTTCAGGTTCTCCGGCGCGAGGCCGTAGCTCGCCTTCACAGAATTGATGGCCGTGAGGTTGGAGGCCAAGAGACCGGGATAGGTCGGCGATTGTGCCCGTCGCTGTCCTTCGTAGTTAAAGAAGAAGAAGGCCTTATCTTTCTGAATGGGTCCGCCGAGCGTAGCTCCAAACTGGTTCTGGCGGAAGGTGTCAAACCCGGGCAGAGTCAGGATGGAATTGGCGTTGAAAGCGTTGTTCATCAGGTATTCGTACACCGAGCCGTGGAAATCGTTGCTGCCCGATTTGGTGACGATGTTGACAATGCCGCCCAGCGCCCGCCCGTACTCGGCGCCAAAACTGTTGTTCACTACGCGAAACTCGCTGACGGCTTCCTGTGACGGCGTGGCCCGTTGCGATCCGGTCGCCGTGTTGATGTTGTCGGCGCCATCCACGGTTACGCTGTTATCGAGATCGCGTTGCCCACCGAAGGAGATGCGCGTCACGCTTGGGTCCGTGAACGTGGATTGCAAGCCGATGCGTCCGGTGGTCACACCGGGAGTGAGCAAGGCGAAGTCAGTAAAGAGACGTCCGCTGATCGGCAGCGATTGAATCTGCTCGTTGGCCACGACTTGGCTTACCTCGGTGCGGGTAGACTCGATAACCACGGGCGCCGCGGTCACCACGATCTCCTCGGTGGCGGTCGCGACTTTCAGCGTGATATCCATGGTGGCAACCTGGGCCACGCGCAGCACGAGTCCAGTCTGCGAGTACTTCGAAAACCCCTTGGAATCCGCCGTTAACTCGTAATTGCCGGGCGGCACGTTAGGGAGAATGTAAGAGCCAACGGCGCTCGACGTCGTCTTGTACGTGTAGTTGGTGTCCACGTTGCGCAACGTGATATCGGCCTTGACGACCACCCGGCCCGTCTGGTCACGGATGGTGCCGTTCAATTGCGCGTCTGATGAGCTAATCTGCGCGCGGACGAGGGAGCTGAAGGCCAGAAAACAGAAGACAAGTACGAAAGAAATCGACGGCCAATGCCGCAACGAACGGAGTTTCATTGATTTTTTCTCCTGGACCCGCGAGTCTGACGAACGTCCGTTCGGTACCACAAAACAAATTCGGGAGCCCTCAAACGAACGCCCGGTGGGAAACGCAGAATTCCTTGTGCCCGCAATTCTCCACGGTCCTACACAAATGTCAATAGGTTCTTTTCGACGTCGAAATGCTTGCTAGGGCTGGCGCCTTACTGTTTGAGCTCGATTGCCGGGTGGTCGTAGGTCTCAATCCGGACCGTCAGCGATTTGCGACCGGCGAACTCCGCCTGGCTCACCGGGAAGGAAAAGACGGTAAATCCGGTGTAGGCGGCTCCGGCTGGGATCTTCAATTCCTCGGGTAAGGGGTCCGCTTTGGCTTCCTGCAATTGCGGAAACGCGCGCACGTCGCGTTCGGCTTCGGCCGCGCCTGCCGCATGATCACTGTATTTCCTGCCGTCGGCCGTCTCGAGTTCAGAGCTCATGCCCTTGAGGAACAGTTGCTTCTCGAACTTGTTGTCCAATTTGATCTGGACCGCAACCAGGGTACTGCCCTGCTGGTCGGCGCTCACCACCTTGCTGACGGACCCGGTGAGATCACTTTTGACGCGCGTACCCAACATGACTATCGCCAGCACCACAATGATGGCGACGGCCGCGATCAAGACTGGAATCATGGGCGGCAGGGTCCATTTGGCGCGATCAAGCTCTTCCGACATGGGAACATGGCCGGCGTCCGGCTGCGCAGAAGCCGGGGACGGCTGTGCCGGAGGTGGCGTTCCTGAGGGGGGTTGAGGACGAGGGCTGTCTGACATAAAGGCTGCTCCTTGGCGCAGCATCATATCCTGAGATGCGCAAAATCGGCTATACGTCCTGTGCGTTCGATCGCCGCATGGCTTTCAAAAACTTTTCCGCCGGCAGGGTGTTCAGGACGTCCTCTTTTGTCAGCCAGGCCCGGCGGAGCTGCAACACGCCGTACCGCATCTTCTCCAGGTGCGAGGTATGGTGCGAATCCGTGTTAACTACAATCTTCACGCCCTTGGCCTTGGCCATGCGCAAATGCAGGTCCCGCAAGTCGAGCCGATCCGGATAAGCGTTGTGCTCCATGGCCACGCCGGCCTTGGCTGCGGCGGCGAAGACTTTATCGTAGTCGAAACCGTAGCCTTCGCGGCGCGAGAGCACGCGTCCCGTCGGATGCCCGACGATCGACGTGTTGCGGTTCGCGATGGCACGCAAAAGCCGGTCGGTCATTTGCGGCGAGTCCTGGTTGAAATGCGAATGCACGCTGGCGATG
>DATFQZ010000118.1:0-3543 GCA_035263765.1 Candidatus Angelobacter sp.
TGTGTTGCGATCGCAAAGCCAGGAGCAGGCGGTCAACGAGTAAAACCTGAAAGCCAACCGATCCATCCGATAAAAAGAGAGAACAAAGTAGAGAGAAATGAGCCAAGGAGTCACTACCCAAGCTGAGTTGAAGCTGGCCAAACGCATGGCCGGCCTGGGATCTGAAACCGCCTTTGAAGTTCTGGCGCGAGCCCGAGCGCTGGAAGCCCAAGGCCACGACATTATCCATCTGGAAATTGGTGAGCCGGATTTCGATACTCCCGCCAATGTGGTGGACACGGGAATTGATGCCCTGCGCCAGGGATGGACGCACTACACGCCCTCCGCCGGCCTGCCGGCTCTGCGCGAAGCTGTGGCCGAAGAAGTCAGCCGCACTCGCGGCGTGAAATGCACGAGCGACGAAGTCATTATCGTGCCTGGCGGCAAGCCGACTATTTTCTTCGCGTTCATGTCGCTTGTTGAAGAAGGGGATGAGGTTATTTATCCCAATCCCGGCTTCCCGATTTATGAATCCATGATCAGCTTCCTCCGCGCCAAGGCGGTGCCGTTGCACCTGCGCGAAGAAAAGGATTTCCGGCTGGATCCCAACGAGCTCGCTGACCTGATCACGGACCGGACCCGTTTGATCGTACTCAACTCGCCGCACAATCCTACGGGATCGGTGCTCGAGGAGCAGGACGTACGCGACATCGCCACCGCCATCGGCGACCGCGACATCATGGTGCTCTCCGACGAGATCTACAGCCGCCTGATCTTTGAAGGCGAGCATATTTCCCTCATGTCTATCCCGGGCATGAAAGATCGCACCATCATGCTCGACGGATTTTCCAAAACCTATGCGATGACGGGATGGCGCCTGGGCTATGGCGTGATGCGCGCTGATCTCGCTCAACAATTTTCCCGTCTGATGATGAATGTGAATTCCTGCACCGCCAGCTTCACGCAGGTGGCGGGTATCGAGGCGCTGCGCGGTGACCAGACGTCGGTGGAGCAAATGTGCCGCGAGTTCCAGCGGCGCCGCGACGGCTTTGTGAAACACATTAACCAGATCAAGGGCTTCCATTGCCGTGTCCCCAAAGGCGCCTTCTATACATTTCCCAGCATCCGCGCCACCGGTTGGACTTCGAAGAAACTGGCCGACGCGTTGCTAGACCAGGCCGGCGTGGCCTGTCTCGCCGGGACGGCCTTCGGCGCGTTCGGCGAAGGCTACCTCCGCTTCAGCATCGCCAACTCAATGGAGAATCTGGAGAAGGCGCTAGACCGGATTGAAGCGTGGGCGAAGAAAAACCTCTAGCCGCAGATTTCCGCAGATGAACGCAGATCAGAGATCTGTTTGGGCCGCGAATGAACGCGGAAGGAACACGAATTCTTTTGTTAGGCTTTGCGCGAGTGTAAGTGCTGCTGACGTGATTTCGCAATTGGCGTTATTCGCGTTGATTTGTGGCAAAAAACCATCCTGATCTGCGTTTGTCTGCGTTCATCTGCGGCTTATACTCTTCTCCGATGACCACGAAGAAAGTCCGAGTGTTCTCCACCTGCCACATCGGCGACCAAGCGGAAGACCTCCTGCGCGAGCGCGGCTACGATCTGGAAATCTATCCTGGCCCCGAAGCGCCGCCGAAAAAGCTGATTGTCGAGAGAGTGCGCAGCGGGGTTGCAGGCTTGATCACCACGCTCCGGGATCCTATCGACGCCGAAGTCTTTGAGGCGGGAAAAGGCACCCTCAAAGTTGTAGCCCAGATCGCGGTCGGCGTGGACAATATCAATCGCGCTGACGCAAATCGCTACAAGATTCCTTTTACGCACACCCCTGACGTCCTCACCGACGCCACCGCCGAGTTTGCTTTCTTCATGATGGGCGCCGTGGCGCGGCGGCTCTGGGACAGCGAAAAACTGGTCCGCGAAAATCAGTGGGGATCGTGGCATCCATTTCTGCCGTTTCTGGGTGATGAGGTCACCGGCAAGACCATCGCCGTGATCGGCACCGGACGCATCGGCAAGGCGATGGTCAACAAATGCACGGGGTTCGACATGAACATCCTGTGCTATGACCCGGCGTTCCAGGACCAGAAGTTTGTCGCTGCGATCCAGCAACTGATGGGCCTGCGCCACGCGAATGGTCTGCAGACCGAGAAGACCTGGATCAAGTACGTGAGCCTGGAAGACGCTCTGCGCCAGGCCGATTTCGTCAGCCTGCATGTGCCGTTACTTCGTGAAGGCGAGTCGGCAACGCCCACTTACCACCTGATCAACGAGAAGACGCTGCGCCTCATGAAGAAAGATGCGTACTTGATCAACGATTCGCGCGGCCCGGTGGTCGACGAAGCGGCTTTGCACAAAGCTCTCAAGGAACGTTGGATCGCCGGCGCCGCGCTCGACGTCTTTGAAAAGGAGCCTCTGCCGGCCGACTCTCCGCTGCGTGATCCCGAGATCGCCGATCGCTGCCGCCTGTTTCCGCACTTTGCCAGCGCCGGGAAAATTACCCGGCTCTCCGTCGATCCTGCTAAGGGCATGGCCGGCCGCTGCGTGCAAGGCCTGATCGACGTTCTGGAAGGCAGCTACGGCGGCGACGTGACCAAGATGCCGTACGTGGTGAACAAGGAAGCATTTCGGTAGTATCTGGAGCTGCTGACATGTCTCTGCCCAGATCGGTTTTGCTGTTGTTGATTATCTTTCTACTTTTTCCAGGTGGCCTACCAGTTGCCGCAACACTTCAGCGAGATGTTTCGGAGAGATTCATGCAGCCACAGTCCAGCGAAGCTCTTCAGCGCAAGGAACGCTCTGAGGCTGTCCTAAGATCGGAAGGAGTCCCGATTAACCGTTCCTTGCCCGTCGTTGAGACGCAGACGGAATCCAAGCGTAGAACGCAAGAGGAGGTTACTTGGCGTGCTTTAGCATTGCTGGTGGTTGCGGTCAAAGGAGAGGGATTAGAGCAGTCCGAAGTCACCAAGATCGTCACCAAATACAATCTAGAAAAACACTTCAGTCCCAAAGAGCTTGCTTTTATCAGGAACCCTTCTCCTTCAAAGCCTGACCGAACTCAGTTCACTTGGCGCTATGAAGCAGCGTGGGTCTTGCTCTGGTCGCTAGGCTATGTGGAGAAACTGGACAAGCCCGCAGCAATCTGTGATGTGCAACGGGCGGTAGGGTTCATAGTCGACCGGTCAGTCTCGCAGTTCTTTCTCGATGCAAAACTGCGATCTCAAGCTGAAATCCTCGATCAGGCGGATCTCATTTATCGCTATCATTGGGCGGTGGTTGATGCTCGCATCAAGAACCAAACGATACCAGCAGGACTTGATCCTGGAGTAACCATGGAGCGCCACTACGCTCTGAATTGGCTAGTCGGTTATATGGATCAGGAATGGGACGACATTACTACGGACACCTGACCTGATATTGGCTTCAAGCAGAGATAATCTACCTGCCCGCGGGTGCCAGCGCCATCGCCATCGACTTGAAGATCTTCGCCCCGTCCGACGATCCAAGCAGAGCTTCGCTCGACCTGTCCGGGTGCGGCATCATGCCCAGAACGTTCCGGCC
>DATFQZ010000119.1:0-5124 GCA_035263765.1 Candidatus Angelobacter sp.
TCTAGCACCAAGTCTTGTCCCAATCCAATTTTGGCGAGAACAGATTGGACGATCGCGATTTTTGTTTTTGCCATCTACTGCCGTTAGAAGGCCTAGCAGGAAGGCGATTAGCAAGCCGATGGTGATTGTGGGAAATATCCCACACAGAATAAAAATGATATGCCGATTATGAAGGCATGTCGAGAGGCAGGCAGCCAACGCCACTCACAAGGAAACTCGGCAGACGAATTGAGTCCCTGCGAAAAGAATGCGGATGGGATCAAGCTGACTTGAGCGCCCATACCGGCATCGAGCGTGGCCACATCTCAGAGATTGAGAATGGCAAACGAATGATAAATCTGGCTACATTGCAAAAACTCGCTAGGGCGCTTGATACGACAATGGCACAACTGCTCAAGGGGCTGTAGCAACGTGCTGCCTCGTCGCCGTGATAGATTTCTCCTGGATGTCTGCAAGACCGAAAGGCAGCTCGCGGATCAGCCAGTTCTGGCGGCGAGTAACGGAAGGCATGGAGCTGAACCAGCTCTGGTTTCAGTTTCGCGCCGATGCGCGCTCCAGCTACCAGCTCTATTCCCGCAACGTGGAGTTAAAGCGCCCGCCCGGCGTGCGTCCCGGCCGGCATTTCTTCAGCGTCGTGCGGCAGTTCTTCTGGGCGGTCCTGGATCAGCTCTCGCCCGCGCGCCGGGTGATCCTCCTGATCGGGTTGGTCCTGCTGGTCTTCGCCGGGGGCGTCACCATTGGAGAAGATTCCGGAGAACACGTGAGAGTGTTGATTTTCGATCTACGCTTTCTCGGTGGGCTCCTGCTTCTCGTGGTGCTGCTGCTGGAAATCGGCGATCGCGTGGTGATGAAGCGTGACCTGCAGATCGCGCGCGAGATCCAGTTGTGGCTGGTTCCGGCCACGCCTCCGGAGGTTCCCGGAGTCGAAATCGCCTTCGCCACACGTCCTGCCAACACCGTTGCCGGCGATTACTACGACGTGTTTCCCCGGTCCTCGCCATCGGCCAACGGGACATTTCTGTTTGCCGTGGCTGACGTGGCCGGCAAAAGCATTCCTGCCGCCCTGCTCATGGCCAGCTTTCAGGCCAGCCTGAAGGCGCTCTCCGCCACTCCGAATTCACTCGCCCAACTGGTGGATGGAATGAACCGCTACGTCTGCACCAACAGCCAGGGCGGCCGGCGGTTCATTACCGCTCTTCTGGCTGAATACGATCCTGGGACGCGCTCGCTGATTTACATCAATGCCGGACACAATGCGCCTCTGCTGCGCCGTTCCTCCGGAGCAATCGAACGCCTGGAGACTGGAGGACTTCCGCTGGGAGTCCAGGAAAACGCAAGCTACCAGGCGGCCACCGTCACCCTGCAGCCCAAAGACTGGCTGGCCATATTTACTGACGGTCTGGTCGAAGCCGCCAATGCAAGCGATGAGGAATATGGCGAGCAGCGCGTGATATCCGTTCTTCAGTCCGGCGCCGGGGATACGCCCACCGCCCTGATCAGCCGCTTGATGGTGAACCTTGATCTCTTCGTCGGCAACAATCTGCCGCTGGCCGATGACATCACCTGCATGCTGATAAAGGTGAGGGCTTGAAGAGCCAGTCAGCAGTCAGCACTCAGCCCACGGCACGCCGGGATCTTCGACATTCAAGGTTGAACCGCACACTGACACCTTTGCCAGCTACGGCAAAACGCTTAGAGCTCCTACTATAGGGACTAAGCACATTCTTCGCTAACGTTTTCAGGAGCTTCTCCGTTACTATAGATTTCAGCATCAATCGCTTTACGAAAGCAGTCAAATGAGTGGGCGGCTTCATCTCCGCGCCATGTAGGTCGTATGAAAAAAGTTCTCGTTGCTGTTTTTTGCGCCGTCGTCATTTCCATGGGCGTTGCCCAGGATCGTTCCAACAAGTCTTCTCAAAAACAGGATTCATCCCTTCAGATTCTTACTGTCGATGCGCTGCACCCGGGCATGAAAGGCGTGGCTTACACGGTTTTCCAGGGCACCAAACCCGAAAGCATGGGTGTTGAAATTCTGGGCGTGCTCAAGAATCTCAATGGGCCGCGAAGCGACATGATTCTGGTGCGCCTCACCGGTCCCAGGCCGGAATACACCGGGGTGGTCGGGGGCATGAGCGGCAGCCCGGTTTATATCGACGGAAAGCTGGTCGGCGCCATTGCCTACAGGATCGGCGCCTTCTCCAAGGAGCCCATCGCCGGCGTTACGCCCATCGCGGACATGCTGGAGATCAATGAGTTTGACAAGAGAGTCTCTGCGGGCTCGTCTGCGGCGACGGAAAAGCCGGCCGCTGCGGAAAAAACCAGTTCGCCCGGAAACACGCCTGAAGTCCGGAATTACGCCCAGCTTCTGACCCCGATCGATGCCCCATTTGTCTTCAACGGTTTCAGCGAGCTTGCGGTCAAAAGTTTTGCTGACAAGTTTGCCGCTGCCGGAATTGTTCCCGTTATGGGAGTTGGCGCCGCCAGCGATGAAAAGCAACCGGAGCCTATCGAGCCCGGGTCCGCCGTGAGCGCTGTGCTGGTGCGCGGCGACATGAACGCCGCCGCCACCTGCACCGTTACCTACATGGACAAGGACCACCTGCTGGCCTGCGGCCATCCGCTCCTGCAGTACGGCATGGTGGACATGCCCATGACCAAGGCCAATGTTGTCGCAACCCTGTCATCACCGCTCAATGCGTTCAAGATCATCAATACCACTGAGCCGATCGGCGCATTCGTGCAGGACCGTCACACCGGCATTCTCGGCCGCTTTAACAAAGAACCGCAGATGATTCCGGTCACCCTCAGCATTCACAGCGCCTCAGGGCCGCGTGAGTTCCATTACGAAGTTCTGAACAACGCCAAGCTCACGCCCTTAATGATGATGGCCACTGTATTCAATGCCTTGCAGGGCATGAACCAGTACGGCGAAGAAACCACTTATTTAATGAATGGGCACATTCATGTAAACGGGTACCCGGATGTGCGCATGACGAATATGTTCTCGCCCACCGAAAGCGTACCCACCGCTTTTGCGGTCGCGCTTTCGCTTGGCGACCATTTTGGCCGGATTTTCGATAATCCTCTGGAAACGCCAAAGATCAGCGGCGTCACGCTGAAGTTCGATCTGGAGAGAGACCGTCGCTCAGCCATGCTGGAGAGCGCCCGCACAGACATGACGGAAGCCCGCCCCGGCGATGAAATTACCATTGAAGCTGTCCTGCGTCCGTATCGCGGAGAGCGCATTGTGCGCCAGATTCCGGTGCGCGTCCCCACCTCTGCGCCCAAGGGCACGCTGCGCATCCTGGTGAGCGATGCTGAGACCCTTGACCGCACCCGGCGTCTGAGCCCGGCAGTGAGCCAGAAGCTGGACCTCAATTCGACTATCGAGCTGCTCAACAAAGAACACCTCAACGATCACCTCTACGTTTCCCTGCTGGAGCCAAATCCGCAGGCGACGGTGGAAGACAAAGTGATGCCGGCGGTGCCGCTCTCCGTAATGAACGTGATGGAAGGCATGCGGGCCACGCAGCAGATGGTGGTGTTTGGAGAATCGGCAGTCAACGAGTCATCGACTCCGGTGGGCTACGTGGTGAGCGGCGCGCAGGTCATCAGCCTGACCATCAAGTAATTGGTAATTGGGTAATTGAAGCCCGAATTGTCGCCAAGGTCTTTCGTACTTCCCCATCGAAGCGATTCGGGCCATTTATAACGCTGGCCCAATACTGTTAATCTGGTTAATGATGAAACAAGTCTGTATTTTCCTGCTTTTCGCAATTATCACAACCCTTGCCCTGGCCGAAGGCACCCGCGTCTGGAAAGAATCCAGCTATGAAGATTTTGAGCGCGGAACCGCCAAAGGCGTAGCCATCACCAGCAATGGAAAACTGGAGCTGGCGCCGGCCTTCAAGGTGCTCTATACCAGTCCGTCAACCTTCATCTGGTCCATTGCTGCTGATAAGGATGGCGTGGTTTACGCTGCTACAGGCGCGCCTGCGCGAGTGTATCGGATCACTCCGGACGGCAAGGGCGCCGTCATTTTTGAGCCGAAAGAGCTGCAGGTCCAGGCAGTTGCTGTTGGCAGTGACGGCGCGATCTATGCTGCTACCTCACCCGACGGCAAGGTCTACAGAATCGCGCGCGGCAAAGCAGGATCCGGTTCGCCGGCGCAGGAGTTTTCCGCCGAGGTCTTTTTTGATCCCAAAACGAAATATATCTGGGACATGGAGTTCGACCCTCAGGGACGTCTCTATATCGCTACCGGTGATCGCGGTGAAATTTATCGCGTAGAGAAAAATGGACAGGGCTCAGTTTTCTTCAAGTCGGATGAGGCGCACATCCGCGCGCTGGCGTTTGATCCCAAAGGCAGTCTCATCGCCGGATCGGATGGCAGCGGTCTGATCTACCGCATTACGCCCAGCGGAGAAGGGTTTGTTCTCTACAGCGCTCCCAAAAAGGAAATTACCGCGATTGCCGTGGATGCTTCCGGCAACATCTTCGCCGCCGGTACAGGCGAGAAGCGCAGTTCATCATCGGCTGCCGGCCCGTCGGTGACGGTGATCTCCAATCCGCAGCAGCCGGTTACACCCGGCAACGTTCCCGTCCCCAATGTGAACCTCCAGGGGTCTGATGTTTATATGATTGCGCCGGATGGTTCCCCGCGAAAGCTATGGTCCTCGCATGACGACATTGTCTATGCCCTGGCTTTCGATGCGGCCGGCCGCCTGATTGCCGGAACCGGCAACAAAGGACGGATCTATTCCATCGCCACCAACGGCGAGTTTGCCGATCTGCTCAAGGGCAGTGCCAACCAGATTACCGCTTTCAGCAAGGGCCCCAACAACGGCCTTTACTGCTCCAGCAGCAATCTGGGAAAGATTTTCTTCATGAGCAATGCCCCGGAAGCAGAAGGGACTTTTGAAAGCGATGTGGAGGACGCCCACATATTTTCCCGCTGGGGAAGAGCGGAAGTCCGTGGGCGCGGCAATTACGAGGTGTCTGCGCGCAGCGGCAACGTGGATAATCCTGATCGCAACTGGAGTCCGTGGGCGCGCGTTGACCTGAGCAAAGGATCGCGGCTGGACGTTCCGTCAGCGCGGTTCATCCAGTGGCGTGTGATTCTCA
>DATFQZ010000120.1:0-33438 GCA_035263765.1 Candidatus Angelobacter sp.
GGCATTCAAGGCCCATCTCGGATGCCAAGGCTGCCAAAGTGCGCCGCACGCGATTCTCTTCCCCCGCAGGCAGGAACAACATGCCCAGACCAAATTCGGCGGGCAGGCCAATGCCATCAGCGGCAGCCACGCGGCGAATGAATTCGTCTGGAACTGCGGTGAGCAGGCCAGCTCCGTCACCGCTGGAGCCATCGGCATCCACACCTCCACGATGCGTCAGGCTTTGCAGCGCCGCGAGCGCACGTTCCACCACCTCGTGCGAGCCGCCGTCGCCCAGGCGAAGGATGAATCCCACGCCGCAAGCGTCGTGGTCAGGGTGACCCTGTGCAGAGTTCGAGCGCATGATACTGCTTTGATAAATGCGCGGCGTGAAAAAGGGAAATAAGGAATTTGGATGCAATGCATTCGAATTGTTGTGGCGAGATACAGGTGTGGCACAGGCACCGGGGTCCCTGCCAGGCGCTTCGCCTGGTGGGGTGGAGGTACTCTTGCCTGTGCCGAAGCATCCACCTGAGAAGAAGCAAGCACCGGCAAGAGTGCCGGTGCCACACAAACCTATACCGCCAGCTCTTCGCGCGCCAGTTTCAAAAAGGATGATGCCGCCAACGGCAGGCTGCGATCTTTGCGGTATACCAGAGCCAGTTCGCGCCACAGATCCAGCCCCTCGATCTTGAGTAGCTTAGCTTCGCCTGTGCTTACTCGATCGCGGGCGAAGGATGCGCAGATGAGGGAAACACCCAGCCCAGAAGTCACGAAGCGCTTGATCATCACCACGCTGGTGAGCTCCATAGTGATGTTCAAGTCTTCGCGAAAAGGCCTGAGGTTCTTTTCGATCAACCTGCGGATGGAGCCGGTCTTGGGCACGATCAGCGGCTCTTGGGCAAACTCTTCTAGCGTAATCGATTTGCGCGTGAAGAACGGACTCCCCTTGCCTACCATGAGAAGAATGCGATCGCGGAACACCGGCGTCACTTCGAGGCTGGGGGATTTCACGGGCAAGGTTACGATCCCGAGATCGACAGCACCTTCTTCCACCTTCTCGGTGACCTTGTGCGTAAAGCTCCGGTACACGCTGATCCGTACTTTGGGGAACTTGCGGTGATACTTCGAAAAGACATTGGGCAGCACGTAGAGAAATGTGCCTTCATTCGCGCCGATGGACAAGGTCCCGGCGGGCGTGCCGTCCTGGTCAGTGACTGCGTGGAAAGAGCTGTTGCGAAGTGACAGCATCTGCTGGGCATAGTCACGCACTACCTCGCCAGCCGGGGTAAGACGCACGCGCTTGGAACTGCGGTCAAACAGCCTTTGCCCGTACTCCCGTTCCAATTGCCGGATCTGCGCGCTTACGGCCGGCTGGGATCGCAGAACTTTCTCCGCAGCCCGCGAAAAATTTCCCAGCTTGGCCACTTCGAGAAAAGTTTTGAGTTGGTCGAAGTCCATAGTTGTGGGCCTATCGTCCTTGCTCCTCCTGGTCGCAAAGTTTCTTAAGTGTCCTAGCGTAACCCGAAAAACGGTTTACTGCGAATTTCGCGGATTATTGATCTTTATAGTAATGATCGGTTTTTTTGATGACGAATTTGAGGATCGCCGAAATTGCCGTCATCGCGCGTGTCGCACGTAATCTGGTTCTCCCGATGACGGCGCTTCCCCGCGATGTCCGGGTCCTCGGGCCGCGCCGTCTTTTGCGTGGACCGGGGTGGGATGTCGGCGATCTCGGCGATCCTTCTCCATATTCCATCAGACTCACCTCAGGTGCTGCAGCCGTTTCTTCGGCCATGAACATCTTGTTGTCCTCAAGACAGGACTAAGTGATTAGGTTTAATGCGAAAGAACATTTCTTAGCTGATCCTGCAGCGTGTAAAAGGTAAGCACGCTTATTGAGAAATTACATGGCAGCTCAACACAGCCCCGATGCCATTCTCATTTTTTCAACGCTTTAGCCGCGGCAGATTGTTTGCTCTTCCTAACAGATGATGCTCCCTGAATTCGGCTGAAGAGGGCCTCCTCGGAAGACAGGCGAAGGCGATGCATTGAAATCGCGCCGCTTCGATCGGCAGTGACGAAACTGAAGATGAAATCTAGGAGGCAACATGCTACACAATCGCAAGGACAAAAATGCTTGGTTCATGGCCGGGTTGGGCCTGGGAGCCCTTACCGGCATTCTTCTTGCCCCCAAGTCGGGGCGCCAAACCCGGAAAGCCATAGCAACCGGAGTGAATGACGGAATTCAACATCTCACGGCTCTCGGGCGCGACACTCGTGAGCGTGTGAACAACATGATGGACTTGGCGAAGAAATCATTCGCCCGCAAGAGGCAGCAGGCCGATGCGGCTATTTACGCTGCGAAAAAGGCGCTAGCGAAAGCGGCCTAAGCGTTTTTGCGCCAGACAAACTGAGCCGGCTCGGAAGGCACGTAAAAGATCAGAATTATTTGGAGGATGTGATGAGAAAGATCTACGTGATCGCAGCATTGTTCCTACTGCCGATTTGGGTCATGGCGAGACCTGCGGGACAGCAATCCATGTATCCAAGCGGCGTCGAGATGACGCAAGCAACACAAGCGTCCGCATCCAATCCACCCGACAGGTTGCTCGAAGGGTGCGTTGAGGGGACACGCGACAATCTCACCATGACGGACGCAACGGGCAAGGTCTATCAGCTTCGCGGTGAGATCACTCAACTTGCTGACCATATCGGCCAGCAGGCCAGCATTACGGGTACCGAAGCACCCAGGAACGATCCAGCAACTGCTGAAGCACAACCCACGTTTACCGTGAAAAAAGTGAAGATGATTGCGAGCGTCTGCACCGCTTCCAGGTAATCAGCCTCGTCACCTTGATCGGCCTTCGCGCATCAGCTCACCTGCCCAGATTCGGGGATACGCAGTGCGAAGGGTTCAAGGGTGGCCTGCCAACGTTGTTTGTGACGATCGAACGAAGGGGTCTTCCCTTCCCTCAGGCATAGGGTAGATCCCGGCGGAGCGCGCCTCCGGAATCACAACCTGAATGACAGAGGAGGGCTGCTGCCGGGCCATGCCTTTTTCCGCGGATGCGACTGCCGCTTCAAAAGGCACGCGCCCCGTCAGGGCCACGTCAATCAACAGGAACTTGGACGATTTGGCGGCGACCCTTACTCCAACGTAAGCGTGTCCGGGAACGATGATTACCTTGGCATCCATGCCCAGGTTTTCGAATAGAGACGAGTACATCACCGCAGCGTCGATGCAATTCATACTGGTCTCGTTCAGGCTGACCTGCGGCATGCGTACTCGTTCGCTGTATTCCGAGTGGCCGCCCAGGGTCATTGAGCTCTTTACGTAAGACAGTCCCATGCGCTGCAGAGCGGTATAAATGGCCTTCGCTTCGTTATAGGTTTCCAGTTCCTGCTCGCCGGCGCCTTTCCAGTCCTCGTACCCCGGCAACCGATGGTCGGCGGTGTACAGCTTGGCTTTGGCCAGCACGGCTTCGACTAGAGGATCGTGGGGTGTCACCCAGGAGGCAATAAATGCGGCGTACTTGAACCCCGGTCCCCAGTACATATCCTCACTGGAACGCAAGCGCACAGGCGTTGTGGCTTCGAAGACGTTGTGTCCATCCATGTCCGCGACGGACACCTGAGTCGTCGCGGCGACGATTTCATGGTTGCGGTAAAAGCGCGGCAAGAAAGAAGGGGCGAATGTCAAAGTCTGGCTGGTCCCAGGGGCCAAGTCGGCGACCTGCGTTTCCTGGTCACTCCATCCCAATACCTGCACAGAGACCTTTTCCCGCGTCGCGTTCGCCGTGGGATTGGAAATCGTGACAGTAATTACGCCGAAGCGCCGATCACTCTGCGCTTGCAGAGACGCATAGTTAGCCAAGGCGGGATAGATCTCACCATCGAGGCCTACCTGAATCTGAAAAGTCGTCCGGGATGAGCTAGGCCGGTCAGCAGCCAGTGCCCCGACCGAGAAGATGGTCAGGACGAAGCCAATCAAGCAAACCGATTTTCGATTCAGGAACATGTAGCCGATGCTAATAATAAGGATTGAATATTCTCATAGACAATCAAGCTTTAGCCTTACATCTTGTTGGTAATCCATTACTTCGGTACCTGTTACTAAAGGACAGCGACACCTTACTCCTTAGGCAATTGGACGTTAGTGCCCCCAGTTCGCACCGCACCCCCAAGGCAATCCAGCGGGGACCTGGATACCGCGATGAAAGGAACACTATTGATGCGTGGACGGAGTCGGCTGGCCTAACTGATTGCGAAGTGGGGAAGGGGCCCGTTCTGAAGCGCATTTCGCTCTTCCGAATGGCGGAGACGCAACTTGCAGGATCCTAAGGTCGGGTGGATCGGGCAAAACCAGCATCTCTGCCTATTAGAGGAGAGTGCGATTATTCAGCGCGGGTTGCCCTGCGGGACACACGTTGGCGCACTGAGGCATGCGCCAAAAAAAGCAGAGTGGAGTATTGACTCCACCCTGCCCATGTTGAGGGAAGGAAACTCCTACTTCTTCTTCGAGAATCTGCGGAGGACCAGCCCTGAGCTCAGTGAGACGAAACCCAGAAGACCAATCAACGGCAGCGGTGATCCAGTCTGCGGCAGGACCGGCGGGAGCGGCTCTGCGGAAGCCACTACGACCGGCGGCTCCGCTGGATCGATGGATCCGGCGATCTCCACCATGGCGGTAGTGGTATCAGTGCCACCGCAGGTGTTCGAAGCGGTGATCCGATAGACACGGGTCTCATTCACCGTGCCCACATCCGTTTTGGTAGGGATGAGAGCTATGGTTTGCTCTCCGCTGGCAGGCACTGTCCCGATCGGATCTACCTGAACCGTCTCCGCGTTACTGGCCGACCAGTTGAGAGTCGCGGATCCCTGTTCGAGAACCTTGTCGCCAACCTTGTGGTAGCGAAGCGAAGCCGGCGTGACGGTCAGAGAAGCTTTGACAGCCTTATTGACCTCGACCGTGTAGGGGATCATGGTGACACCACCGGGACCAAATGTTTCGAGGTAGTAGGTAGTGGTTTGCTTGGGGTTCACGATCTGCTCGCCTACGCCCAAGCCATTGCCGATGGCCACGCCATCCTGCTTCATCATGGTGCTGAACCCGTCGGCAGCAGTCCAGACCAGATGCACGGGCTGGCCGCAGTTGGCCGCGACCGGCAAGGACCTGAGGCTCGCTCTTACAGGCGCGATAGCCAGGGTGTTAGCCGTGTATCGAGGCTGCGCATGCAATTGAGCGCCATCGGCCCACGCTTCATACCATGTCTCGTTCCTGTCGGCGTGAAGGATGGCCCGCTTGTTGGGCATGATCTTCACGTAGCCGGCGAACATCTCCTGGTTCCCTTCCGGCTTAACGATGATCACGTGCTGCGTGCCGGGGGGGACCGCAAGGTGGTTGCCCCGCGCTTCGGAGACCCGCCCCACAAAGAAGTCCGGGGCTCGACCATTGAGGAAGACCAGGTAATCGCTGTTGATCCCTTTGATCTGAAGATTGCCCCAGGGACCATCAACCTGGCCTTCGAGCGGCTCCAGCTTCGCCGTGATGACTGGGTTCTCGCCGGCGTTCAGAGTAACCTTCTTGATGAAGGGAGTGAAGCCGTAACTATAGATGCCGATGCTGTGCGGGCCGGGAGTAATCTCCAGGGCGCCATCGTGCTGCTTGTACGGTTCTCCGTCAACGAAGACAAAAGCGTTTGGGGGGTCAGCCTGCACCTTCAATTTCGCGTCCTGGCCTAGCGCCGAAGTAGCAGCCAGGAGAGCCAAGGCAAGCACGATATAGAGCTTCGAGTGTGTGAGATTCATAGTGTCAGTCCTCTAAGTTACTTTCCTGCGGTACCGGCCGGCCCCTGCAACGAAGCGTGCACGATGTAACGCTGGGGGGCGTTGCCGACAAAATAAAAGGGATAGCACGTCACCAGGGTCACCGACGGCGTGGCGCTGGCACGCAACACGTTCACGTCGGAAGGCTTGACGATGGTTACTGCGTCGACTGCATACACGTCGGTCTTGCCCTTGGTGACCACTTCGATGGTGTCACCTTTGGCGATATTCTTCAGACCGCGGAAGAAACCATCGCGATGACCGGCCAGGCCCAAGTTGCCGGGCTCACCCGGTCGCGCCGTGCCGGGGATTCGGCCCACGCCTACGTTCAGCGCAACGTCGCCGATGCCCTCCATCACGGGCGCTACAATGTGCAGTCGGGGAATCCTGAGCAATGCGAGAGCGGGCCCCGATTCGCGCTTGAGGCTCGCTTTGTAGGCTTTGATGCGAACCGCGGACCACAGCGAATAATCGACTTTCGCGGGCTCAGTCGAGCCGGCCCTGGAGCGTGCCACGCCATCTTCAAAACTTCGTATAGCCGCGTACGACGTGACTGCGCCATCCACTCGAGCCAGCGCATAGAAGCCAAGAAGAACTACTCCGATGACCAGAAGTATTCGCTGTGCGATCCGCAGCACGGTGTTCCACCGCGGAGTTGTAACCGCTCTTTCAACATCTGGGGTAAACTTAATCATTTTTTTCCACCGTTCGTTTGCCCAGCAGCCCAGGTTACGATCCAAAAAAAGAAAACGATTTTTTAAACGAGAGCGCCCACTCGATCAATAGCGAATTTGTTGCCAAAGCTCTGTGCCCCGCGCCGTGGTTTTGTGCCCTCTTGCAACACGTTTTATATCAGTGGGATAGCGGGGACAGCCTGCCGGCCTTGTTACGCTCAGAACCCTCTCCGCCGATGCCAGCCTTCTGCCCATAATGTGCAAAGCCTTGCACCTGTGGAAGAAATTCAGATGGCGCCCAAAGCTCGCAGGGGGCAAGGTTTGCGTAAACGTGAAGGGCAAACTCCACCTGCGTACGCGCTTCACGAGTTCTCTCGCCGGACTCGTTCGTAAATGTGGGGCCTGCTGTTCTTGGTGGAAGGCTTGCCAGGCACAACCTGCGAAATCATGTGTGAAATTGCTTGCATATCGCGGGAATCATGTTTTCTTCAAGTCTCTGACCGAGGAGCGATTGAACCATCCCCCACCCTTCCGGAAAAGGGACTCAAAACCTCCATTTTTTCTTTCTTTTCTGACCTATGCGGGCAACCCGCTGCGGCGGTTCCGCAAGAGGAAAACCTTTGGCAACTGGAATGCACAATCACGCACAGGAACTATCGAGAAACTCGTGATCGAGGAACGAGTTTTTCGGATGAAGTAGCAAGGCTTGAAGTTCTCCTGGGGTAAGAAACGCCGCTTCGAACGCAATTTTCACAGGTTGCTGAAGAGTTGGATTGCTGAAGGCCAACCACGCGAGAAAGGTGGGAAAGTTTCCACGCTAAGACGCGGATCGAAGCCCAGGAAGACGCAGCAAAGTGAGGGGCTTCGCTTTGGCAGAACACGAAACAACCCAGTTCAGCGGAACGCGCGGGCACGGCGTGGCTCTCCAACCGAGGTCTGACTTCAGGCTTCTACACCGCAACTATGGAAACACATTGGTACGTATCGGCGGACAGTATTACCCGCGCAAGACACTGACACTGGCGATCTCAGAAGGCATGCTGATGATGACCTCCCTGTTGATCGCGACCCTCGCAAGGTTTCCTCACTTCGTCACTTTTCAGAGTTTTCTCGCGGACCGGAGCAACTGGTATCGCTTTCTAGCGGTCGTTCTCGCTTGCCAGCTCTCGCTCTATTACAACGAACTCTATGACATGCGCATGACGCGCAACCCTCTGGTGTTGTCGATTCACATGCTGCGAGCGCTGGCGACTTCGTTTCTGGCGCTGGCGATGCTGTACTACATCGTTCCTGTGATTCGTCTTGAGAGAGGAATATTGGCGGTTGCCGGGCCGCTCGCCCTGGTTCTTCTGATCACCTGGCGGCTGGGCGCTCATTCGAACAGCGGGCCGGCTCGCGCTTTGGAACGAGTGTTGATCGTGGGAACCGGCGCTTCCGCGGCGATCCTGACGCGTGAGGTCCTCAGCCGGCCGGAGTTACAGTACAAGATCGTGGGCTTTCTCGACGAGCGGGGCAAGAACATCGGCCGTCCGCTGGTCAACCCCGGAATCATCGGCGCGATCTCGCAGTTAGAAGAAATCGTCGATATGGAGAGTATCGACCGCGTGGTGATCTCGCTGGACGAAAGACGGGGTGTCTTGCCGTTCCAAACGATGGCCACTTTAAGGCTGCAAGGGCTCCCCATTGAAGACGCGCAGTCGATGTACGAGCGGCTGACGGGTCGCATCATGACAGAGAAACTGCGCCCGAGCACTCTGATTCTCTCCGACGGTTTTAACAAATCGCGAATGGTGTTGGCAGGTAAGCGCACCGTTGACATTGTCGTTTCCTTCATCCTGACCGTGCTCACTCTCCCGGTGATGGCCCTGGTCGCCCTGGCGATCCTGCTCGAAGATGGCCGTCCCGTGTTTTTCCGGCAGACGCGCATCGGCCTGGGCGGACGCGCTTTCCAGATTCTGAAGTTTCGCTCCATGCAGCACGGTTCGGAAAGGGGCAAGCCGCGGTGGGCTACGGACGGCGACGCGCGAATCACTCGCGTGGGCCGCTGGATCAGAAAGTTCCGGTTAGATGAGTTGCCGCAGTTCATCAACATCCTGCAGGGGGACATGAGCCTGATCGGTCCACGGCCTGAGGTGCCTTATTTCTGCGAACTCCTCGAGAAAGAAATCCCGTTTTTCAATCAGCGCCACGTGGTCCGGCCCGGTTTGACCGGATGGGCCCAGGTGAAATATCGCTACGGCGCCACGCTGGAGGAAGCCAAGACCAAATTTGAGTTTGATCTTTTTTACATCAAGCGCCTTTCCTTGATGTTGGATTTAACGATCATTTTTGAGACTGCAAAAGTTGTGTTCTGGGGACGTGGGGCAAGGTAGGCGCCCCGGAGCAAGAGACAAGCTGAAATCTGAGGACTTTAATCGTATGAATCACTGGCTTGGGCGAACGTTGCAAAAGCACCAATATTTCTCGTTATTTTTAGTCACCCTTGCTCTTTCTCTCGGCTTGCCCGCCGGAGCGCAGCAAGTGGGCTCGAAAGCCAAGCTGGTGCCGGCCACGGACGGCAAGGAGACCGCACCGGCCACGCCGGAGTCGAAGCCGGAGTCTGACGTGAAGCCTGGGCCGGAACTGAAACCTGACTACGTTGTCGGCGAGGGCGACGCGCTTCACATCGATGTGTGGCAGGAGCCGGAAGTTTCTCAGAACGTCGTGGTCCGGCCCGACGGCAAGGTTTCTCTTCCGCTGGTCAATGAGATCAAGGTCAGCGGCATGACGCCCCTGGAGATCCAGGGACTGGTCGCGGAGAAGCTGAGGGTTTTTGTGAACCAGCCCAAGGTGACTGTGACCGTGATTGAGGTCCACAGCAGAAAAGCCTTTATCACTGGTGAAGTCGCTCATCCTGGGGAGTATCCGCTGAACACCCAGGTGACGGTCTTGCAGTTGATCGCGCAGGCAGGAGGGTTTACGCCCTTCGCCAAGACAGAAAACATCATGATTCTCCGCGTGTCCGACGGCAAGGAGCAGCGCTTGAAATTCAAGTACAAAGAGGTGCTGCGCGGCAAGAATACCGATCAAAACATCGCGCTCCAGCCTGGTGACACGGTGGTGGTGCCATGAAAGGGGAAACAATGCGAAGCAAATTGACACAATTCATCGTGGGAGGCGCTCTGACCCTGCTGCTGGTAGCGCTCGTCCCTATCGCTGCTTATGCCCAGGACTCATCGCAGAGCGACTCGAACAAGAGCGCGGCACCTGTCCAGGTCAAGGCCGCCGCTCCCGCTGCGAGCCAGAGTTCGGCTTCAGCCACGAGTGTAGCCGACTCCTCGTACAGCGTGTCCTTGGCTGACGGACAGGCGATTCCTCTCGGAGCCGACGCCCAGGCGGCGCAGGCTGCTACTTCCGCCCAGACGCCTGCCGGAAAGGCCGCCCGCACCCAGCTTCTCTATGGAGGCGATGCCTCAGCCGTGTACATGGACAACTACACGCCTACAACCATCACGAACGCGACATCGGGCGTTGTCAGTCCGTATGTCGGCCTGTACATCCCCACACGGACCGGCGGCATGACACTGCAATACCGGGGTGTATTCACACCGGATAGCGCCTTCACCGGCGACTTCGAGGCGTATCACGCCCTGGCCTTCAATGCCGCAGGAGCGTTTACGCATCGCTTGTATTGGGGCCTGGCGAGCTCTGCCGAGTACGGGTCCGAAGCCGCGCGGTTTGAAGGGCCTCTTACCTATTTGCTTGTGGGCCTCACTCCGGTGGTGAACCCTGTGGCCACGGGCGCTCTGCTTCAGGGGCGGAACACGGCGTTTGCCCAGAACCTTGCCAAACTGGGGTGGCGCATGACCGCGCGGGACCGCATCGAAGTGAGTGGCTATCACACTTACACCGATCTCTCCGCGAGTCCTGTCTTCGGTTTGGGGGGAGACCGCTCCAATGCCATCGGAAGCAAAGTGGACTATGCGCATGATGTGAACCAACGCGTCAGGTTCCATATCTATGGCGACGCCGAGCATTTGATGGAAAGCAACTGCAACACCTACGGCGGCGGAGCCGGGGTTACTGCGCGGTTGTCCTACAGCTGGTACCTGGATGTCAGCGGAGGTCCCCAGTGGACTTCGGCCAATTGCGGCAGCCAGCAGAGAGCCAATTTCTACGGCGCCTTGATCAAGAATCTCCGAAATCAGGCGAAAGCTTACGTCGTGGCGTGGCGCACCTTCAACACCGCGTTTCAAACCGCGAGCACCTGGCAGGATTCGGTTGCCGTGGGTCTGCTGGTTCCTATACGCAGGTTCACCTTGCAAGGCGATGCCGGATACTTCAAAGGGGACTCCCTCTTCCTGAACACCCAACCGATTCAAGGGTACTTTGTGGCGCCCCTGATTCGTTACGGTCTCACGGAGCACACCTCCGTGTCGGCGGGATATAGAGTCTTCCACGCCACAGGCGGCAACACAGTACCCGGCAGCCTGCAGTACGCCGTGGTGAGCCTCGAATGGCGTCCTGCCCCTGTTCGATTGAGATAAGGACCAACACTGGAGCAACCAAGATGAACCAGATAGCGAGCAACCGAACATCGGACCAGATTCTTCTCTTCACCAACACGCTCCGTCACTACGCCTGGTGGATTGTCCTGGGGACGATCCTGTTCTCCGCAGCGGGCACGGTGTTTGTGTTGCTCCTGCCGGATCACTATAAAGCCAGCACCACGATCCTGGTCGATCCGCAAAAGGTGCCGGAGAAATACGTAAGCCCCACGGTGAGCTCGGATCCGGCCCAGCGGCTGACCACGATCACCCAGCAGGTGCTCAGCTCTACGAGACTGCAGCAAATCATCGACGAGATGAACCTGTATCCGGAACTGCGCGGAAAGATGTCTCGCGAAGAGATCATCGACACGATGCGCAAGTACATCACCATCACAGTCAAGCAAGGATCTTCTTCAGGCCTGAGCGCGTTTACCATTGAATATGAAGGCACCAACCCCAGCCAGGTAGCCCGGGTTGCCAACGCGCTGGCTGCCAGTTTTATCGACTGGAACGTGAAGAGCCGCGAGCAACAGTCGATCGATACCACCGACTTTCTCAACAACCAGCTCGCGTCCGCCAAAGGAAGCTTGGAGGAGCAGGAACAGAAGTTAAGCGCCTTCAAGCTGCGTCATCTGGGTGAAATGCCTGAACAGGCGCCGGCAAACCTTCAGGCCCTGTCGCAGCTTCAAGCGCAGTTCCAAGCAAATGCGGACGCGCTGAACCGCCTGGACGTAGAACGCACTCTGCTGACCCACGGAGCGGACACCACGGACCCGGCCAAGCCGGCTCTCACGACACGCGGCCAGCTCGAACAGCAACAACGTACGCTACGGGCCCAATTGCTGGAGCTGCAGCGCAGATATACGGATGCGTACCCCGCGGTTGTGGATACGGCTTCGCGCTTACAGCGAATTAACGAACAATTACAGGCCCTCCCCCCTGATCCCCCGGTCGTTACCGCTCATGACAATACCTCGGCTTCCCTGCGCCTGGAGATCCTGGACAAGGAATCCAAACGCCTCATCGAGGAACAAAAGCGGATCACGGCGCAAATCAACAGCTATCGCTCCAAGGTTGACGCCGTCCCACTGCGCGAGCAAGAGATGGCGCAACTCAACCGCGATTACACCGTTTCCAAGGAACACTATCAGTCGCTGCTCGACAAAACTTTTTCGGCCCAGATGGCGGCTGACCTGGAGCAAAAACAAGTAGGCGAACACTTCACGGTGCTGGACGCGGCCGTCGTTCCGGAAAAGCCATTTAAACCGGAGCGCCGGCTTCTGGTGCCCATCGTGCTCTTGGCCGCCATTACGCTGTCCATCGGCTTGGCGTACGGCAAGGACGTGATCAGCGACCGCCCGCGCGTGGAACGCGACTTGCGGAATCTCTTGCCGGCAACCGTCCCCGTGCTGGCGACCATTCCGATGCTGACCGGCACAGCTGACCGTCGCCGGACGATTCGCTTTGCCGTTGCGGCGGTTGTTCTGTTCCTGGGCGGGTGTGCGGCGAATGTCGCGGTATATCTCAGTCACCACCCGAAACTGTAGGTGTGAGAGAATCGGTCGATCGGTCATCGGACGATCGCTTGGTCTGATCGGAGCAATTAGCAAATGGCAATTGGCAATTTTGGCCCGGCTAAAGCTTCTCCCTGTGTTCTCTCGAACGTTTTCCCGCCAAGCGGGATGCGCCAATTGCTAATTGCTAGCTGCTAATTGCTTTTTTCCATGAATCCGCTGAAAACACTGTTGCGACACTCCTCCCACTATTTTGGAGGACGGCTCGCGCTCATGGTCCTCGGATTCGCCTCCTTTCCGGTCTTTACCCGCGTCTTTTCAGTAGCCGACTACGGCACCCTCAACCTCATCCAGAACACCGTGCTGCTGCTGACTGTCCTGGCCAAGTTCGGTTTTCAGCATGCTTTGCAGCGTTTCTACCCGGAACACGCCGCTTCGCAGGATCCTCTGGCTCTTCGCCGTTATTACTCGACCTTGTTCTATGGCAGCGGCCTGCTTGGCGGTTTCTTCAGCTCTTTGTTCCTCGGCGCGATGGTCTTTGGCTTCGGCCGGTTCCTGGGGATATCCGTGACCGGCACGCTGGCCCTGGCCACGACCCTGGTCGTAATTCGCAGCTTGCGCTCCATGCAGCTCAACCTGATGCAGATGGAGAACAAGACCAAGCTCTACAATGGCATGGAGTTTCTGCAGAAAGCCGGCGCCATTGGGCTTACGCTTCTGCTCCTGTTCCTCTGGAGCCGGAGCATCGTGGCAGTCTTCCTAGGCATGATTGTCATCGAGGGCGCTGTGATGTTCCAGTATGGTGCAATCCTTGCGCGTCGCGGCTTGATGTCTCCGAACCTTTTCGATCTCAAGTTCTTCCGCGATGCGGCCGTCTTTTCGTTTCCGCTGATGATTGCGGAGATTGCCTGGGTGCTGCTGGCTGCCGGCGACCGCTTTTTTGTCCAGCACTATAAGGGAGCGGAAGCCGTGGGTTATTATGCAGCCGCATACGGGATTGCCACGTACATTCAGGAAGTTTTGATGGTGCCTCTGCAGATCTCGTTCTTTCCGATCTGCATGAAGCTCTGGGCCGCGGAGGGCAAGGAAGCCACGCAAAAGTTCTTGAGCCGGAGCTTGAACTATTTCATGCTTGGTGCGGTGCTGGTCGTCTCGGTAGCCATTGTGACCTCCCACGACGTGGTGGTAGTGCTAGCTTCGAAAAAGTTTCAACAGGCCCGCAGTTTATTGCCGTTCCTTGTCACCGGGCTGGTACTGTCGGCCGCGAACACTTTTTTCCGACCGGCACTGCTGATCCACAAGCGTGCCCGGATCATCGCGCAAAGCACCTTGTTCGCTGTCGCGCTCGACATCGCGTTGAACATCGTGCTCCTTCCCACGATGGGTCTGATCGGGGCGGCATGGGCCAGCACCATCAGCTTTACTGCCATGATCGTGCTCAATGGATTCGCATCGCAGCGTGTGCTGTCGTTCAGGATCGAATGGATGGCCTTGGCCCGCTACCTGGCAGTTGGCCTGCTCGCGTCGTGGGCCGCCTCCCGGATTCCGGTCGAGTCCCCCATGCCCAGCGCCCTGCTCAAGGGGACAGTGATTCTCCTTATTTATGGAGGAGTGCTGTGGATGATCGACGCGCACGTGCGCCAGCTCCTTACCCAAATCATCTCCTCCATAGCGCAGTTGACCCGCGGCCGGCGTGAAGTTGCAGCCGAGCCGTTGACGGCGACTGTAGAGCAATAGATTGGCTTTTCGCCGCAGATGCACGCAGAGAAACGCAGATAGAACCTGTCGGGCCGCGAATCAACGCGAAATGACACGAATCCACCAAAAACCGAGCAGACCTAACGCAGAGATTCGTGTTTCTTCGCGTGACTTCGCGGCTACTTATTCTGATCTGCGTTTATGTGCGCCGATCTGCGGCAATTCATGACTACTGAACGCCAACTCCGAACCGACGCCTGGCATGCGGACTCTCCGCTCTGTCTGGGATTTCCGCCTGGCTGGAAGGTGACGGTCCATTGGCCGAATACGCCTCCTCGTTTGTCAGATGAGCAAGTTGTGGAGATCGTGAGAAAACCGATTGGCCAGCCGTCGATCCGCGAGTTGGTAAAAGGAAAATCGCGCCCGCTGATTCTTGTGGATGATGTTAACCGTCCCACTCCGGCGGCCCGCGTCTTGTCACCAGTGCTCCAGGAGTTCGAGGCAGCGGGCATCCCACCGTCGCAGGTAACGATCCTGGTGGCCCGCGGCTCACACGGCGAACCGCATCCGGAATCGATGCTGCTCAAGGTCGGCCAGGAGGCAGCGTCGGGGTGCCGTGTCCTGCTTCACGATCTCTATCGCCATACGACCAGAGTCGGCAAGACATCCTTCGGAACTCCGGTTCATGTGAATCGGGAAGTGGCGGCGGCTGATTTCGTCATAGGTATCGGCGGAGTCTATCCCAACAACACCGCCGGCTTTGGAGGCGGCGCCAAGCTTGCCTTGGGCGCGCTGGACATCAGGGTCATCTCCCAGCTCCACCGCAAGCACAAAGGTGTGGGCTGGGGGACTCAGGGAGCACGAAACACATTTCGCGAGGATATAGAAGAGATCGCGAGGATGATCCGGCTCGAGACCGTAATCACCGCCCATGTGGATGCGGACCGCGAGCTGGTGCGGCTGCGCTGCGGCGACTACCGGCTTTACTACAACGAAGAAGTGGCCTTTGCTCGCCAAGCCTTCCGCGCCCCCAAGCCGGGACCAGCCGATGTCGTCATCTCGAATGCGTTTCCCAACGATCTATCGCTAACGTTCGTGCACATGAAAGGTATTTATCCTTTGCGCAGCACAGCACCGGGAGCCTCCCGGATCGTGCTAGGTGCGTGCCGTGAAGGTGAAGGCTTCCACGGCGTGTACCCAATCGTTCGCATGCCTCTCTTCCATGAGCAGCGCGACCGTCTGCGCCGCATCTCCCTGATGACGCCGGGTGAGATGGCGAAAAAAATCATTGGCAAAGTGAGCGGCAAGTTTCATTCAAACGGAGAGGCCACGGGGCCAGCTGTGCCTCCGTCACGACCTGCTGCGCCACCACAGCCCCAACCAGAAGCTGCCCAGCCGAGGAACCCGATCTGGCTGTATCGCACGGTGAACCATTCCGAAGCGCTGCCATCTCCGGTGCGCGGCATCAGGACCGTGTCTGACTGGAACCAGATTCTCGAAACCATCCGCAAGGAACAGAGCGGCCGGGACGACCTCAATGTAGTGGTGTATCCCTGCGCGCCCCTGCAGGTTCTGGAATAAATGCACAACGAGGCGATAAGCCGGGGAGAAAGTCTATCCGTAGAGACGCGGCACTGCCGCGTCTCACTCTGTGCGCCGGCGAAGCATTTTCAAACTTCGTGTGGCACCGGCACTCTTGCCGGTGCTTATCCACCTGTCCGAATTAGGGAATCTATACACAAACTTAATTTGAGCGTTATCACACAAAATTAATCTCAGCGTAACCGCTTTGAGCGGGTTGTCGTGCTATCGTTCGTCTGCCGCAAGTCAAGGTGACACCAACCTCGCCGGCAGGCAACTGCCGCAAACAAACAAGAGCTAACAAGTCGCCATTCACGAAACCATTCCATAGCATTCACGAAACCATTCCACAGAAAGAAAGGAAAGCTAAATGCGGAAACAGTTTCGCCCTATCGTGGTGTGTGCTCTATTTGTCCTGCTTACAGGCATGAGCCTGGTTGCACAGATTCCCGGGGTAACACCGCCGGACCACATCGTCGTTGTGATCGAGGAGAACCACTCATTCTCGGAGATCATCGGGAGCTCGTCCGCGCCGTACATCAACAGCTTGGCGCAACAAGGGGCGCTTTTCACCAATTCGTTTGCCATTGAGCACCCCAGCGAGCCGAATTATCTTGATCTGTTTTCAGGCTCGAACCAAGGGATCACCAGTGATGCCTGCCCGGTTGGACCTTTTTCCGGAGCGAACCTGGGCAGCGAAGTGATCGCGGCTGGCAAGACTTTTACGGGTTTCTCCGAAGACCTTCCAGGGGTTGGTTCCACGGTTTGCACCTCGGGCGCCTATGCGCGGAAGCACAATCCATGGGTGAACTTCTCGAACGTCCCGACCAGCAGCAATCAGCCATTCACAAGTTTCCCCACGGACTTCACAACCTTGCCGGTCGTCACCATCGTAGTGCCAAATCTGAACGACGATATGCATGATGGCACCATCCAGCAGGGCGACACGTGGCTGCAGACTCATATTGACCCCTACGTTCAATTTGCCAAGACGCACAACAGCCTGTTGATCGTCACCTGGGATGAGGATGACTCATCGATGAGCAACCAGATTCCAACGCTGTTTATCGGGCCCATGGTTAAGACCGGCCAATTTGGCGAAGTGATCAACCACTTTAACGTGCTGCGCACCCTGGAAGACCTCTACGGACTGCCGCACGCAGGTCAAAGCGCCAACGTTTCTCCCATCACCGATGTGTGGAACACAACCCTGCCGGACTTCACTCTGTCGGCCACACCCGCCTCGCTGGCGATCACACAAGGGACCATTGGGAGCAGCACCATCACGGTGAATCCGATTAATGGCTTCAGTGGAAGCGTGAACTTGTCGATTTCCGGCCTGCCCTCCGGGGTTACAGCAAGCTTCAACCCGCCGAGCGCCACTTCAGCCAGCACCCTGACGCTGACGGCCGCCAGCAATGCGGCTACAGGCACTGTCACATTAACCGTCGCGGGTACATCGGGTACGCTGACTCGGACGACAAGCGTCACACTTACGGTTAGTGCACCCGCTGTTCCGGACTTCTCGCTGTCAGCTTCCCCTGCCAGTCTGAGCATCAGGCGCTCGGCCAGCGGAACCAGCACAATCACCGTTCATCCGGCCAACGGGTTCGGCGGCAGCGTCAACCTGTCCATTGCCGGGCTCCCTGCAGGTGTGACGGCCAGCTTCAATCCTTCGTCGACCGCAACAACAAGTACGCTGACGATTACGGCCAGCAGCACAGCCACTCGTGGCACTTTCACGCTGACTGTGACTGGCGTATCCGGCGCGTTGACTCACACCACAACAATCGCTCTCACAATCAGGAGGCATTGATCTCGCCAGGAGCCATGCCAGGGTCTGAGCGCCAAGCCGCAGACCCTGGCAACGGCGTTACCGCGGATTGACGCTGATGAACGCCTTCGAAGCCTGTCATTCTGAGCATGTGTGGCACCGGCACTCCTGCCGGTGCTTGCTTCCTGAAGAAGGACACGGGCACAGGCAAGAGTGCCTGTGCCACACAATCTCAATACACCGAGGGATTCTGTACGCGCTCCAGGCCGTTAGGTCCCTGACGCGGTTTGATGGCTGAGCGCCTTGCCCAGCGCAAGAAGTGTCCTACCAGGCTCTTCATCATCCGCAAGAACGGGACAGGATCGTCCCAGGCAAACCAGCCACCCTCCTTTACGCCCCAGAATGAGCGAAGCCATTTCCACAAGGTGATCTTGCCATCCTTGCGAAGGCGGCTGAAGGTAATCAGGTCGTTGTTCTCCACCAGCCACTTGCGTCCTTCGCGAACCTCGACCGGAGTGACCGGCTGTCCGGTCAGGTCGAGATAGTAGGCGCGCAGCACGTCCAGACCTTGCTGGTCCTGGAAGAGTCGGAAGGTTGCTCCGATGCGCGGGTTCACGTCCAGGAGCTTGTATTGACCGTTGCGCGCGTCGAAGCGGTAACCCAGGTCGACGATTCCCTGGTAGCCGACAGACTTCAGAAAGCGCCGGGTGTCACGATTGACTTGTTCGTTCTTGACCAGGACGCCGAGAGACGTCATACCCGTGTAGGCAGGATATTGGCGAAGCTTGCGGCCGACCATGCCGGCCAGGCAGTCGGAGTTCGCGTTGAAGTAGCCGTTGAACATCCAGATCGAATCGGCCTCGCCGGGAATGTATTCCTGCAGCATCAGGTTGGGCTGTTCGGGGTCGGCCAGCTCGTCATACTTTTCACGGAATTCCTGCGCATTGTGAACGATCATCATCCGCACGCCGGTCTTCTGTTCGAGCAAGGCGCTGTCCGCGCCTTTGAGCAGGACCGGGAAGGTCAGGGCACCGCTCGCCATGATCTCTTCGGCTTCGCGGCGGGACGCGGGAAGGAAGGTCTCAGCCGTGGGGATTCCCCATTCCTTGGCGAGACGGTACATCTCCCACTTGTGGGAAAGGGACCTTGCCAGTTTTGACGCGGGCATACGAAAGCGAAAAGCATCCTGCAACTCAGACGCATGATCTGTTGCAAACAAGCTCAGAACGTCGCCGTTGGTGATGAGAATGGGCCGTTGTCCGAGGCGACGGGCCAGATCCTGCAGAAAGGAAATGGTCTTGTCTGCCGGCTCTTGCTCGGCGTTCCAGACGAACCGCCCGGTGCAGTAGCGCGAGGAGAAGGCGCGGTTGCCGGGATTGGCGTCAACTCCATAGACACGAATCCTCAACCGGCCCAGGCTGCGCATCATCCCGACGCCGCAGTGATCGAACAGCTTGAGTGCCACCACGGGTGTAGACGTATCTGAGATTCTCATGTTTCCAGCTAGCAGGCTTTCTTTCTCCCTATTTCGAGCTGACTAGTCTGCCGTTCCGAACGCGGGCCTCAAGACCCGCTCGACCCCGTGGCTGGATGAACTCTGTAGCCGTTGACCCACTGGCAACGGTTCCTGAACAACTTCTTCGCCACGAATGGGAAACGCCGAGGGTACATCGTCGATATGCTGCAAGATGTACTCCAAGTCCTCCAATTGGCCGGTACGACGCAGGTATTTAACACTGTTGCTCACCAGCATGTCTTCTACGCTTGCGCCACGCCAGCGCTCAATCACATCCGCGGTCATCTGATCTTCGGGAACAAAGCCGTGCCGCAGCAGCCCGCGCCCAATCCATGCGCAACATAGCTGGTCTTCTTCGCGAAACTCGCCACGGCTGCCGGCGCCTATGATCACCACGCGGGAATGATGTCGGGCCAGATGTTCTACTTGCGCGCTGTAGTTGCGAAGACACGCTACGTAACCGGCGTCGGCGAACTGCGCCTCATACATGATCTTGCTGCCCGAACTCGAAAGCAGGATCATGGGGCGCTCGACGTCCTTGCGAGCGGCAAGGAGGGCCGGGCTGTTGGTGATCTCAAACCCACCAGGCACATCTCCACCCAATTCCCCAACCATGAGAGGATCGGCCAACTTGCGAGAAAGCGATGCGGCGACCTCTACATTTGGCACCGGAAAGCAGCGGCGGCCCGCCAGGATAGCCGTGATCGTCGTGGTCGTAGCCCGGATCACGTCAACCGCGACCACGGCATAGCCCTTCTTGTAGCGTTCTACGCTCTCCGGCAGACAATCGATCTTAACGGTGCGTTGCATAAGCTGGGGTCCTTTGCGGTTTTTGGGTTTTCGAGCCGGGCCGTGGAGGACGGAGGTTTTCGTGCAGGAAGGCATCAGAATGCAGGCCCCGGCGATAGATCTCCACACGCAGCAGCTCTTCCAGGCGGACATTGCACACACGGACCGCCGGGCCAAAGTGGTTGAGCAGCATGAACTGGCTGGGCTTATTGGGCGCCTCGAAAGAGACTGTCTTCATGCCGAAGGCCTCTACGAAGCGTTCCGCGTAAGCAGCATTGAAGTTGCCAGAGGCGTCGAACAAACCGACGTCGCGGGCGCTCTCCCGTGCTTCGACGACCAATTCCAGAGCGCCGGCGTCCAGCCATCTTTTTCCCTGGTCCACCAGTTGCTGAACCACGTCACTGGTAAAACTGCCCAGATGTTTCTTGCCCAGCTCAAACTGCACGTCGAGTCCGCGGCTATGCGCCATGCGAATCACGTCAGCGGCGGGAAGCGGCATGTCGGTGAATCCTTCGCCGCATTCGATGCGTGTAAAGCCCAGGTGCGCGCAGAGGTCCAGGTAAGCCGGAAGCTGGTTTTGCGCTACCGCGATCTCGAATGGGCCTCCGCCGGTGACGGTAGGCACCCGATGCCTTCTGGCGGCGGCAACCTTGCGGCGCGTCGCCTTCTCGTTGGCGACGATCCAGCAGGCCATCGATATCTTGAGGATGGAAATCAAGTGCGAGCTCTGGGCGAGATGAGCTTCGAGTGTGACGGGATCGTAGCCTGGATCGAACGGGCTGGTCGCCGGCGCAAGCTGGGGCACGCCGATGAGTGAAAGATAATCCAGTGTGTGGATGCAGCCGCCCCGGGCCGGCGTCTTGCCATTCCTGTCTTGCCGGATCACGCTTTTCACGTACTTCTCCTTATGGTTATTGTTAAAGGTTCTTTATCTATGCCTGAACTTCCTGGGTCTCGGGCCAGGCTAGCCAGCAGGGGAGTAGTAGCCGTAACCGTTAGCCTGTTCATCGGCTGCGTTGAAAACCACACCGATCAGTTTCGCGGGATCCACTTCGGCAACAGTCTTGGATAGCGATGCCGACGCGGTCTTCCGGGAACGCACAACCAGAATGGCGCCGTCACAAGCTGTCATCAGCAGCTCAAAGTCCGCCATGTTGAGGATGGGGGGAGTATCCACAATCACCAGGCGGAAGGTCTCCGTGGCCCAGCCCATGAACTCGCTCCAGGTCCGTCCCGAAAACAGCTCGGGAGGAGAGCTGGTGGTGGACCCGGCCGGTAAGGCATAGAGCCGGCCAAAATCCGTGGCCACGATGGCCGACTTGTAATCGCATCCGCCTTCGAGAATCTTGGCCAAGCCGCCGGAAGTAGGCTCACCCAGCAATCGGGACATTCCCTGGCTGCGCAAGTCCGCGTCAACCACCAACACCGGGAAATTCTCCATTCTCGCGTAACAGAGGGCCAGGTTAAAGGCGGTCAGAGTCTTGCCTTCACCTTGAGCGGCGCTGCTTATAGCCAACGACCGCAATCCGTTCTTGACCTGCCGTTTTGTCAGCCGCGTGCGCAGGGTGCGATAGGCGTCCACGGCGGCCTGCATCGATGGGTTGTACTGCGTTACCAGGAATGACTTCTCTTCGTTGCGAGGCAGTCGGATGGTTACACAGCCTGCCAGCCGTTTGGCTGCGAGCTCAGCCGTAAGGCGGTCGTTCTCCTCGATCGACTTGAAGAATTTCCTGGGATCGGAATCCTTCAAAGCTGAGCCATTGGTTTGCCCGGACTTCTTCAGAGCGGCAACGGCTGCCTCAAGGTCGACGGGTCCTGCGTCAGCTTGGGCGGTGCCTGCGGCGTGACCTGCTATGCGAGTTTCGTCAAAGAATTTGCTCATGAGTGCGTCCTACCGACATCGCTCCGTTTTTTAGACTCTGCTTGCCGTCGAAAAATCTACAGTCTTGCTGTTCATGCTATCCATCGGCGCCGGAACCAGGTTCAGTTCGTCTGCGGCTTCGGCCACGCAATCGGTCCCTACTCTCTTCATCTCCTGGCGGAAGCCGACGGTCAGGGTACGGTCGCACAAGAGGTTGATGACCCGGGGTACGCCGCCGCTGAGCCGATGGATCTCATCGACCGCCACGCCGGCGAAAGGACTCTCTCCGTTCAGCCCGGCTACGTGCAACCGCTCCGCAACGTACGATCGCGATTCCGCGAGTGTCAGCACTCGCAGATGGGAAAAGATGGCAATGCGCTGCCGCAAGGCCGAAAGCTCAGGGCTGCGCAATTGAACCATCAGCTCAGGCTGCCCGCACAGGATGATCTGCAACACGCTCTTGGGATAGTTGTCCAGGTTCGCCAGGAGCCGAATCTCCTCGAGCAGGACGGGCGTGATCAAGTGGGCTTCGTCAACAATCACCACCACATTTCCGTTCTCCCGCGAAGCCTTGAGCAGGAATCGGTGCAACTCGCGCAAGGCGGCCGGCTTGCTCCCCTGGGCGGGCAGTTCCAGCTCGTCCAGCAGCGTCTCGTAGAACTCATCCTGGGTAAGAGTCGGGTTGACGACAAAAGCCGAGCGCACCGCCTGACCCGGCGCAGCCTCGTGCATCAGGATGTGCTGCAGGCAATAAAGCAGCGTAGTCTTGCCGGTGCCGATCGGTCCCGTCGCTACCTGGAGCCCTTTCCGCGCACTCACTCCCTCCAGCATGGAGCGCAACGCATTGCGATGCGGCTCCGCCAGATGAAGAAACCTGGGATCCGGCGCCAGCCGAAAAGGTTCTTGCCGTAACCCATAAAAGCCCAAATACATGACCTTTAGCCTCTTGTCTGCGATCAAAAGTCAGAGATTCCCTGCCAACTACCATTGGCAACTCTGATTCCAAATGATCCATAACGAAGCCTTTTGTAATCAATGGCTTACGTGAACTGATCGTTGAGGAAAGAGCTCGTGCTGAGACCTGTGTGCAACAGTTTTCACATTCCTGCCCAGCAGTTTTCCTGCAATTGCAAAAGTTCCACCACGGAGACATGGGGGAAGATCGGGTGATCGGGTCATCCCGCAGAGCGGGATCGGGTGATCGGACAACCAAAGAGTTAATGGGACGGCCCGATCACCGGATCACCCGATCAACCGATCACCCGATTCTCTGCTGGCTCCTGGCCAGACCTTGCCCCAGAGGAGCCGGGCGTGCTCCACCACAAGGTCCTTGAGGAGGATCCGTGTGAGAGCCAGATCGTGGAAGTCGAAATGGTCCCAGCTCTCGCGGCCTACCAACGGCCGAAACATTTCGATGGCAGAAACAAAAATCGATCTCTGAGGAAGCAAAGAATCGCGTCCTGCGGCGCGGAGCCGGTCTTTGAACCACTCCACATCCTGGCTAAGATCGCGCGTGTAGTAGTGCTTACGATAGGCGGGCTGCAGAGGAACGTCTCGGCCGGTGGCCAGGAGCCACAGACCTAGAGGAAAATCCACTCCAGCGTCGATCGCCAGGGCCAAGGAGCCCCACAGCCTGGGATTGATTTCAATCAACCAATGTTGACCCGCTGCATCCACCCGGAATTCCACCATGGCAACGCCATGCCAATGTAGCGCCGATAGAATTCTCTCGGCGTCGGCTAGGAGCTCGGGCATGGGCGGCACCGAGCGCCGGTATGAACTAGCCCCTCCTGACAGCGGAACTTCGTGCACGCGCTCGTGAACGAAATGCCAGACTTTGTTGCCCCGGTCAAACAAGAACTCCGCTCCTACGCCCTGCCCGAAGATGAATTCCTGCCAGAGGAGATCGGAATACGGCAGCCATTGCTCGATGTGCCGTGTGTAAGCATCGTGGTCGCGAATCACTTCGGCAGCAACGGTCTGCAGTTGGCCGTCAACGGCAATCTTGCTGCGAACCGGTTTAATGACGATCGGATAGCGCGCCGGGGGGGTTGACGGTTTCTCTCGCGACAGCAGAACGGTCTCCGGGACAGAGACACCTAGTTGTCGAGCCAGGTGCCATGTTTTGAGTTTGTCCAAGGCGGTATCGAGCGCTTCGTTACCGGGAAGCACGGCCTTCCGGCGCAAAGGATCGGACTCATCAAGAAAGCGCAGTGCCAACAGCGAAGTCTCCGTGGCCGGCACAATCAATTCATACTTGCGCTCGCCATCTAGATCACGGAGCCACTGTTGAAGGCCGGCAGGCGGCAAGGGCTGGGGCTGCAGCAGCTTCTTCTCCGGGTAACGCGAGCGCATGACCACGCAGGCCAGGGATTCCGCCGCGACATCTACCTCCAACGCTGCACGACCGAGGCTTTGAGCCGTCTCGATGGCAGCCCGGCTATGACCGTCCAGTACCAGGACCGGCATGGTCACGCTCCCGGACGATAAAGCCGCCAGGCGAGCAAGGCGCAGTCTCTTGTGGCAGGAATCCTGGGCATGCGATGGAGATCGCGGTCCTGGCCATTCAAAATCCCGTTTTCGGCGGTAACAGCAGCCGAGTAGGTTTGCCTGGCAGCAAGGAGCGCCTGGGTGTTAAACGATCCGTTGGGATAACAAAAATAATTTACGGCGCGGTTCAGCTTCTGTTCCAGTTGCCGGCGGCTCTCCGTCATTTCAAAGTGGATCGCCGCTTCATCCAAGGTGGGTAAAATCGGATGGGTCAGCGTGTGCGACCCGATGGTGATGAGATCGGAGTCCAGGGACCGCAACGCATCCCAATCCATCAAATCGCAGGCTTCGCGTTCCAGCGCACTGGGCTGAAAATAAGGCGTTGCCAGCCGGATCTTCTCTTCGGCGGCCAGCCGATAGTCCAACCGCAAACTTTTCATCCATTCCACAATCCCGTCCTCGGTTGCGGCGGCCGGCGACAATTTACGCGCCAGAGACGGCAGCGTACCGGGAGCGAGCGACCGCAACCGGCATCGCGTCTCGTGCGTCCACAGCCATCGGCCGGTACCCGCCAGGCCCGGACACACGAAGAACGTTGCCGGTATCCCTAGACACTTCAGGATTGGGTAAGCGACGGTTGCATTGTTGAGCAGTCCGTCGTCGAAGGTGAGGGCTATCTCGTTCTTGAGAGGCCTTCCTGCGGCCACAGTTTCCACAACCTGCCCTAGCGGGACAATGGGAAAATGACGACGCAGGTATCGCAGTTGAGCCGCCAGCAACGGTCCATCGCGGCCCACTACGCCGTGATACATGATGATCCGGCCACACAGCTGGCGCTTGGCCGCGACCGTGGATAGGCCGCACCGGAAGGAAACCGAGTGTCCCAGTGACTTGATCCGCCTGGCAACCGACAAGGCCTGCATGCCCCCGCAAAACGATCCCTGAGCTAAAGAAGCTGTGCAGAGCAGTTTACATCCCTTTTCCCAAAACCGCGATTCCCAATCGGCTCTGTCCTCACAGTGCACCCCCGCGGAATGCAATGTGCAATACTCTTTACTCGGGGGAGCAGTCCGGGGATGCGGGTTCTGCAACTGATCAGCAGCGGCGGGTATTACGGGGCCGAGAATATGTTACTGAACCTCGTCAGCCATGATGCCCGGGCAATAGCAGATAATGTTCTTGCTGTCTTCGATAACCGCCACCAACAAAACCTGGATCTCTACCATCGCGCCCTCAAAAAGGGAGTGAATGCGGAGTTGATCTCTTGCCAGGGACGGGCCGATCGGCGAGCCGTGCGGGAGATTCGACGCCTGGTTCGCGCCCGCGGCATCGACGTCATGCACACTCACGGTTACAAGGCAGACATCTACGGCTTTGTTGCCGCGCGCAGCGAAGGGACGCCGTTGGTTGCCACGTGTCACAACTGGCTGGCCGGAGGAGCTGCGCTCGCCACGTACAACTTTCTTGATCGCATGGCCCTGAAACAATTTGACACGGTCTGCGCTGTCTCTCCGCCGATCGCAGAGAAGCTGTTGTCGTTGGGGCTACGCCGCGAACGCGTCACCGTGATTCCCAACGGAATTGACGTCCATGCTTTCGATCCGGGCTCGCGTGCCGGAGGCGAAGCGGCCCAGGCGGACGCGAAGCAGGTGCTGGGCATCGTCGCCCGTCTCGATCTGCAAAAGGGTTTTGACTATTTGCTGCGAGCGGTAGCGAGTCTGCGGGGAGTGTTTCCGGCGTTGCGGCTTCTGATCGTAGGCGAAGGCCCCGACCGCACAGCGATTGAGGAAATGGTCCGCCGCTACGACCTGGGCGAAGTGGTTACCCTGGCGGGTCAGCAGACCGACATGCCAGCGGTTTATGCCGGCATCGACCTTTTCGTCTTGCCGTCGCTGAATGAAGGACTGCCGATGACCTTGCTGGAAGCTATGGCGGCGGGCAAGCCTGTTGTGGCCTCGCGAGTCGGGGCGATTTCGACGGTCATCAAAGACCAGGAAACCGGTTTGCTGATCGCAGCGGCGGATGAAGCGGCGCTGACGCAGGCCCTCCGCCGGTTGCTGGCTGACCCCGAGCTCCGACTGCGCCTGGGGCGAAACGCACGCGCCCATGTTGAGCAAAACTTTACGACCGCCGCCATGGTGCAAAAATATCGTACGGTGTACGAGGAGGTCTTAAGGCGCCGGAGCTGCGTGAGCGCTGACCAAGTGCAGCGCGAGCAGAACCGAAGTGCCAGAAAAATGCCTGCGCCTTAAATGCTCTTAACAACCTGTCATCCCGAGCGCAGCGCCACAGTAATCTATTTCGTTAGACGGACGATGGGCGCGGAGTCGAGGGACCCCGAGAAAATGTCCTCCGCCTTGCAGACTTAAGGAGTTCTCACCAAGTTGCTGCAAACAGCGCTTTGCTATTATGCTGCTCTCGTGCGTGCGCAAGGTGAACACAAGTACTGGATGCACATAATGTCCAGCCTCACCCGGCACGCTGTACATCGGCGTGACCGGCCAACTTTATGCGCGTGTCCTTCAACATAAAGCTGGCGAGGTGGAGGGATTTTCCGTAAACATACAGGTGCGTCCGGCTGGTTTATTACGAAGTCTTTGACGATGTGAGAAAGGCCATCGCGCGGGAAAAGCAACTCAAGCGATGGCGACGCGAGAAGAAGATTGCACTCATTGAGAAGATGAACCCACGCTGGGAGGACTTGGCTGAAAACTGGGGAAGACAAATGCTGTTCGCAGGCGAGCCCATGGTGAGAACTCCCTGAGACTTCACTAACAAGGACACGGGTTCGGGGTCCCTCGACTCCGCGCCCATCAGTGGCGGTCGAATAAAGATTTTTGCGGCGCTGCGCTCGGGATGACAGTTTTGTTGTTGTACCTTTGCAGGGCGATGATCCTGCACAATTCCTAAAACATCGATACGTATGAAGAATTTCATTCCATTTATCATCTTGACCTTTCTCGCCAGCATAGCTTGGTCCCTGCCCCCATCCCCACGCATCTTCTATTCGGATCTTGAAAGCGGACCGAAGACCGGTGGTCAGCAGGACCAGGGGGCATTTGTCACGATCTACGGCAAAGGCTTCGGTTCAGCCCGTGGCAACTCGACGGTGAGCGTCGGGGGGAAACCGGTCGCCGGCTATCCCATCTGGACCGATTCAAAAATTGCGTTCCAACTCGGCGCGGCTGCCGAAACTGGCGATATCGTGGTGACGGTTAGCGGACAAGCATCGAACGGAGTTCCTTTTGTCGTCCGTTCCGGCAAGATCCATTTCGTCGCCAAATCCGGCTCCGACCACAATTCCGGCGCTTACGACTCACCGTGGAAAAGCATCGCCAAGGCCGTCAGGTCGATAGGGTCGGGAGACATTGTCTACGTCATGGATGGCGTCGAACAGACGTCCGTAGATGACTTCGACGCTTGTTTGGAAATTCACAGCTCCGGCTCCGCCGGCCGCCCGAAAGCTCTGGCGGCCTATCCGGGAGCGCACGCGACCATCGGCGTTGAGAATGGAACGAATTACGGCCTGCGCACGCCGGACATCGAGGGCGGACCTTTTAGTTACTGGACCATCGCCGGGCTCAGGTTGCGTGGAGATCATGAGAGCGTCAGCCTGGTGCGTGTGTCGAACTGGCGCCTGGTGGCCAACGACATCTCTTGCCCCAACGGCAACGGCGTAGCCGCGTGCGTGGAAGTGGAGCGCAGCACGAACATCAAAGTTCTTGGCAACACCATCCACAATGCCGGAAAGACCGGGGCCTCCAAGCACTACCACTCGCTTTATTTCACAACGGACAGCAATCACATCGAGGCCGGCTGGAACACCATCAGCGACAATCATTCTTGCCGCGGAATCCAGTTTCATTCGTCACCGAACGGATCGAATACCGGTTTCAACCAGTACGATTTGATCGTTCACGACAACGTGATTCACGGCCAGGTGTGCGACGGCATCAACTTTGCGACGATTGATCCCTCCAAAGGTCCGGTCCAGGCATACAACAATCTGATCTATCACGTTGGCACCGGCCCCGATCCGCAAGGCGACGTTGCCAACTACGCGTGCATCAGCTCACCCGGGATCACCAACCACGGCCCTCACGGCTCAGGCACAGCCCAGTGGTTCAACAACACGCTCTTTGATTGCGGACCGCGCGGCGGCGAGAGTGCAGGAGCGTTCAACGTTGAGTCCGGTTCACCCACGGTCTCGCTGCAAAACAATATTGTGTATGTCAGTCGCTCCGAAAATTATTTCGAGCGGGGAACAGATTTTTCTCGCATCACAGCCAACAATAATCTGTGGTACGGCAATGGGCCGGCGCCGTTACAGAGCGCGGCGAGTCTGAACTCCGATCCTAAGTTTGTCGATCTGGCGGCTTTCGATTTCCATCTTCAGGCAGCAAGCCCCGCGATTCGCGCCGGCAGTTGCGCCGCGAGTTCCCCAGACTTGGACGGTGTGCCCAGGCCAGGCGGACGATGCGACGTGGGCGCGTTTCAGACTAGCAATCCACATTCCGGACAGTAAGACACTCCCGGTGTAAACCGGTTTGAAAATTCTTGTGCGGCACCGGCACTCTTGCCGGTGCTGCTTCCTCCAGAAGGACACTTTCGCACAGGCGAGAGTGCCTGTGCCACACATGCCTGGCATATCGCTGCGACGCTGATTCCTCTTGACCATCGTGACTAGTTCCTCGACAATCATTCCATTCAGCGTTGCTGGACCCAGCCGCTCCTCCGCGGGAAGCTAACGCATAGGCCCAAGTAGATGTCCAATGCAATCAATAATTTAGCTGTATCTCCTGAAACCGCCACTTCAGGCCCAGACAGCGACGCGCCACCGCACAAGACGGCTGGAACCAAGCCGGATTCCCGCTGCCACATCCTATTCATCATTGACGAGCTTTGCGAGATCGGGGGCGCGGAGCGTGTTCTCTTCAAGATGATTGAGTTGCTTCCCACGGAGAAGTTTCGCTGTTCCCTTCTGACCTTCAGAACCAATGACGAGGCAGACCTCAGCCAGATTCGTTGTCCGGTGTACGTGATGCCGCTCAGAAGGACGTATGACTGGAACGCGCTGAAGGTGGCGCGCCAAATTCGGAATTTCGTGCGGCGCGAAAATGTTTTGATCGCGCACACGTTCTTCGAGACGTCAGACTTATGGGCCGGGCCAATCGCCAAGCTGAGCGGATGTCCTGTCTTGATTTCGAGCCGTCGTGATCTGGGCATACTCCGTTCGCGGAGGCACAACGTCGGCTACCGCGTCCTGCGGCGCATGTACGATTCCGTATTGGCGGTTTCGCCGCAGGTGCGAGATTTCTGTATTCAGCAGGATGGCCTGGATCCCGCGCGAGTACAAACGCTCTTCAACGGCCTGGATATGGAATGCGCGGCTGCGCCCAACGCCGAGAGCCGCATTGTCATGCGCAAGCAGATGAATATTCCCGACCATGTTCCGGTGATCACCACCGTCGGGAACATCCGGAAGGTGAAAGGAATTGACGTGCTGGTGGAAGCCGCAGTCGAGGTTTCTCGCGCGCGTCCCGACTCTGTGTTCCTGGTCGTCGGCCGAAAGTCGGAAGAGGACCACTGCCGCGAGCTGGAAGCCAGAATCGCTTCTCTGGGGCTCGCAACGAACTTCAGACTGCTGGGGAGCCGCGAAGATGTATTCGCGATTCTGCGCATGAGCGATATCTTTTGTCTGCCCTCGCGCAGTGAAGGCTTTTCCAACGCGCTGCTTGAAGCCATGGCGTGCCGGTTGCCGTGCGTGGCCACGGACGTCGGCGGAAATCCTGAAGTCTTGACTCACGGCGAAACCGGCTTGCTGGTTCCCATCGAGGACAGCGCAGCGCTCGCCCGCGCGCTGATGCAGTTGCTTTCCGATCGCAGCCTGGCCGGCCGCATGGGGCTGCGCGCTGAGCGCGTGGTGGAAAGCCGCTTCACCAGTCAGGCCATGATGAACACGCTCGTCAGCGTTTACCAGGGCCTGCTGGCCGCCAAGGAGCGTGGATGATTCCGTTGGCTGAGATCATCTTCTGGTCGGCCGCACTCGTGGTGGTGTATGTGTACGTGGGTTATCCCGCTCTGCTTGGGCTCATCGCCGTCGTCAAGCCTCGGCGCCGGCCGCCGGAATCTTCATATGCTCCTTTCCTATCCGTTCTAATTGCCGCGTGCAACGAGGAAGCCAACATTGAAGCGAAGTTAAAGCAGACCGTGCAGCTGGAGTATCCCGCGGACCGGCTGGAGATCCTGGTTCTCTCCGACGGCTCGCAGGATCGAACGGACGAAATCGTGCGCGGTTTTCCCGATCCTCGCGTGCGCCTGGTACGCGTAGCCGAACGCCGGGGCAAGACCAATGCACAGAACGTGGGGGTAAAACAGGCGGCAGGCGAAATCCTGGTGTTCTCTGACGCCACTACCATCTACCACCCGCAAGCCCTGAAACATCTGGCTGCGAACTACCAGGATCCCGGAGTGGGCGCGGTGAGCGGGCGTTACCAGTATTTCGATTCCAAGGAGGGTTCTCCCACGGGACTTGGGACGATTGCCTTCTGGAGTTACGAGAACATGATCAAAGTCTGGCAGTCGCGCATCAAGACTCTGACCGGTTGTTGCGGCTGCATCTACTCAGTTCGACGCAACGCGTACACGGAACTCGCGCCGGACATCATCAGTGATCTGGTTCAGCCGCTGTGGGTGATCCAAAAGGGATACAGAGTTCTGCTGGAAGATCGAGCGTTAGCGTATGAGGAGACAACAGAATCGACCTCCGAGGAGTTTGCCATGCGGGTTCGGGTTGTCACTCGCGGTATGCGCGGACTGCTCAGCGTTTCTGAGCTCTTGAAACCATGGAAGTATCCGTGGATTGCCTTCCAACTTTTCTCCCACAAGGTGCTGCGCTGGATGATTCCGGCCCTGTTGGTACTGCTATTGGTTTCAAGCTCTCTCCTGATGAAGCAACCGTACTTCCGTCTCTTCCTGGCTCTGCAATTGGCTTTCTATGGGCTGGCCTTGCTGCAGTTGTTGGTGCCCATGCATCGCTGGTGGAAACCTTTGGGAGTACCCCTCTATTTTTGCACTTTAAATGCCGCGGCGGCGCTGGGCTTGATCGAGCTCTTGCGCGGGAAGAAATATGTAGTTTGGCAACCGGTTCGTAACCGAGGATAACCGATGAGAATCGTATTCCTCACCCAAGACGATCCCATTTACATCTTGCCTTTCTTTGATGAGTTCTTCCGCCAGGACTTGGCGGAGATCGAGGTAGCGGGCATATTTAGTTGCAAGACTATGGGCGAGCGCGGACGCATGAAACTTCTGCGCGAGCTCCTTCATTTATATGGATCTGTGGGTCTGATAGGCCTGCTTGCCCGCCGGACGTACTTGAAAGTCGCGGAACGCTGGCCGGCCACGACTGCGGCAAAACGTTTCTGCTCGGTATCGCAAATATGCCGGGCCTTCAAAATCCCTCATACGTTTATCGGCAACCCAAACCGGGAGGAATTCAAGAGATCGATTGCGGCGTTGACCCCGGATCTGCTGGTCTCCGTGGCCTGCCCGTACATCTTGAAAGAGGAGCTTCTCTCCCTTCCGCCCCGGGGATGCGTCAACATCCACCACGCCCCTCTTCCCCGCTACAAAGGCATGATGCCGACTTTCTGGCAGATGTATCACGGCGAGCGGCAACTCGGGCTGACCATCCACACCATGGCTGCCCGCCTGGATGAGGGGTGCGCGCTGCTTCAGGAACATGTCCCCATTAGACCCGGCGAGTCTCTTGACTCCCTCATTCGGCGGAGCAAGCGGCAAGGCGCGCACTCCATGCTCAAGGTTCTGCGTCAGTTCGCGCAAGGAACGCAGAGCGTGCTGCCACCGAATCATGAGCAAGGCAGCTATTTCACCTTCCCCACTGCGGCTGAAATCAAGGAATTTCGCCGGCGCGGGTTTCGGGCGATTTGAGGCCGAAGGGAGACCGTGAGCTTCTCTGAAAATCTCTACCGCACCGGCCGACGGGTTGCCAAGGAAGCTTATCTGCGGGTCTTGTTCCTCACCGGCCTGCTCTGGTGGGCTCGATGGCGAGTCGCAAAATTGGGCGTGGTGGCGATCACGTTGCACCGCGTCTTGCCGGACGAGCAATACGATTCCGCCCAGCTGCAACCGGGTATGGCGGTGCGGGCTCGCACATTTGAGAGCTTCCTCGACTACGTAGCTCGGCATTGCGAGTGTGTTCCGCCAGGAGACGGCGTGCTCGGGAATCCGTTGGCCAGGGAACGGCGGCCGCGCCTTGCCTTAACTTTTGACGACGGATGGAAGGACAACTTCGAAGCCGCGTTTCCCATCAGCCGCAAATACAAAATACCGTTTACCGTCTTCATCTGCCCCCAAATGATGACTCGGCGGGAAAGCTTCTGGACTTCACAAGCCGGCAGTTTATGGGCAGCCGCGCAACGATCCGGCAAGCTGGACGTTATCAGCGCCCTGGCCGGACGCCAGGCCGGCCGATCGGCAAATTCGTTGATTGAGGGCCTGAAGCACGTCAGCTCGAAAGACCGGGAAGCTCTGATCAGCCGAATGCAGGCAGCTCTCCAGCCGTACATTCAGGAGGCAGGGGTCGAATCCTCAGAGCAGATGTTGACCTGGCGTGAAGTGAAAGAGATGTCGGCGGCCGGCGTCGCTTTCGGATCGCACACGAACACTCACGCTATTCTTACCGACATTCCAGGTAGCGAGGCGCTCCAGGAGTTGACAGAGTCGAAGAAAGCCATCGAAGCTGAGTTGAGGGCGTGTTCTCTGTTCGCCTATCCGAACGGCGACTGGTCACCGCAAGTACGCGATCTGGTCGCGCAAGCGGGCTATCAGGCTGCCTTCATCAACGCTCCTGGAATCTGGCGGGAGCAGAGTCATCGGCTCTCCATTCCTCGAATCAATCTGTGGGAAGGAAGTTTGACCGGGCCCGGGGGACGCTTTTCACGGGCGATGCTGGAATATGCGGTCTTCTGGAAGGCTTATCGACATCGTAATGGTTCGTTTGAAAAACAAACCCACCACGGAGACACGGAGGCACGGAGAAGAGCCAACCAAGAATAGCCACAGATAAACGCAGAGGAGCGCAGATCAGGCCGACCCTGGAAATCCATGCAAAGCAGGTTTTTTGCTGCGCTCCGTGTTTCCGGGCCTCCGTGGTGGGTTTTCTACAATGAACCGCGAAGC
>DATFQZ010000121.1:0-8248 GCA_035263765.1 Candidatus Angelobacter sp.
AAGCATCGAGGACTGCGTGTCACGGCTTACGCGATGCCGCAGCGGAGCATGTCCCTCACCCCACTCGCGGCGCGAGGTGGGGATTCGGGATGGGTCGTCGAGAAGACTTGGCAAGCGAACGAGTCGTAAGGGATTCGGGGCGAAAATCAGGAATCCATTCCTCGACAGCGTCGCGAAACAGCGGATGTCTGCAACATAGGCCCATAGCCGGGTTTGCAATGACTCTGGTATCCTTCTCGCGCATTTTTCGTGCCAAAAACGGATTACACCGGAGAAGACTACCCTATGAGGTTTCTGGCCGCCTTATTGTTGGTTTGCTCGTGTGGAGCACTAGCCCAAACATCCAAGCCGCTCGACAACCAGCCATGGGAGCTTGGGGTGTGGGCGGGCGGCGGGTTCAGCGTTCCCGGCGGTACGGCGGACACGCACACGTTCAACGGTGGCGTGCGTCTCGGCAAGGTGCTCACCGCGGAGCATGGCGGTGGTTTTTTCCGTGGCAACTTTGAGTGGGCGGCAGACGTGATGCCGGTGTACTACATATGGCAGCCGGCCCCGGCCAAAAATGCCTACGCTGCAGGCTTCAATCCCGTCAACCTGAAGTGGAACTTTACCAATTCGGCGAAAACTGTCCCCTATTTCGAATTGGGAGGAGGCGTGCTGTTCAGCAACAACGAAGTTCCTGCGGGCACGTCGAACACCAACTTCCTTACCCACGCCGCACTGGGTTTTCAGTTCGTTGTGAAAGAGAAGCAGGCGCTCACACTGAGCACCCGCTACGAACACATCTCCAACGCTGGGCTGGCCACGCCAAATCCGGGGATCAACAGCGTCCAGTTCACGGTGGGGTGGAGCTGGTACAAGTAGCACGACCGCGCGCTTCGTCCTCAGGGCAGATGATCCTTATAACAGGCCAAATTCACATTTTGCGCCGGAGGATTGGGTGGATTCATCCACGGCGGGTTGTCAAAGTCAAAGAATTCCGTCATGTCCATCTGGAAGGCGTCCCGGGCGGTCAGGCTGGGCAGGCTGAATCTGTGTTCCAGCAGCCGGAGAATAGCGGTGTAGTCCGCCGGGTTATGGGACACAAAGTTTCTTTTCGCAAACGGAGAGATCACGATCAGCGGGACGCGGAACCCGGTCAGCGTGAAATCGCAGTTGGAACCGCCGGTGCCGAAGCAGACGTCTCCCGGCTTCAGGTCCGAGGGCGGTATGCCATCGGGGTTCACAGTACTCATGGGCGCCACGTGGTCGAAGAGCCCACCGGCCTCGTCAAAAGTGAGGATAAATGCCGAGTCTTTCCAGGACGAGCTGTGCATCAGCGCGTTGATCAGCGAGGAGGCATACTGGGCGCCGACTTGCATGTTGGTAGTGCTCTTCAGCGCCGAAGGGTGCTCATCGAGCCCGACCGCGGATGCCGGATCGATGTAAGCCACCTGCGGCAGCGTGCCGTTCTTGACGTCAGCAAAGTACTGCGAGATCGGAACTATGTTCTGCGGCCTGCTCAGAAGGTCGCCCTGAAAGGCAAACATGTTGATGTAGCTGTTTTTCACCAGGCAGGAAGTGCTCGTGCATCCGCTGGAATCGGGATGAACGTAGATCTTCCACGAGACCCCATGTTCGTCGAGCAGCTGGAAGATGGTCTTGTCGGAAAGCGGCCCGCTGCCGCTGAGAAACAAAGGAAAAACGTGACCATGAGAAGTGGCCGCGAAGAAATACATACGATTCGGCTGGGTTACCGCCATCACCGGCGAAAAGAAGGCGTCTGACGTGCCAAAGTTGGAAGCCATGAAGTAGTAGTAGTTGAGGTCGTTGCCGTCGTAGAAGCCCATGGCTCGCCTTCCGTCCGTATCGTGCATGATTCCCGGAAATGCGCGCGCGAATCCTCCGGCGCTCTCGACAAACCCGTCCATCGTGGCGCCCCCGCTCGCGGGCGAGGCGTGGTTCAAATCCACATGGCTTTCGTTCCAGTCTGGATTGACAAGTTCCATACACGCCGTTTGCAGATGAAACGCAGAGACCGGTTGGCTGTTGGCGCCTATCACGCAAAAGCCGGGCGCGGGCGACGTCGGGTCGCATCCCTGATTGGAAGCTCCACCCGGCATCCCGTCAAAGGCCTGCGACGGGAAGCCGTTGGCTGCCCAGAACGAACTCAGCTGGCCAAAGTATGTATCGAAGGACCGGTTTTCCTGAATCAGTATGACGAAATGGTTGAGTTTCCTGGATTCATTGTTGGGATCCGCGGTAAGCGGGCCACGTCCTTTCGGGTCCGACTTCTTAGGGTCGACGATACCCTGGCAGCCATGCAAAACCAGCACGAAAGCCCCGGCAAGAATGAAGACAAAGAACAGGTAATAGAGCCGTGATACACGCCTCATGGTTAACTCGCAGACTTGAATTTAGTGTTGATAATGTGAAGAGGTAGAAAGAGGCGGCGTTGCGCTTGAGCCCCAAGCAAGTTTCATCCGACTCAAAGTCTTCCGTGAACTTATGTTCACTGCGGGCGAAAAATTCGAGAGGCTCTGTCGCGCTTTTCTGCTTTCACGTTTTTTCGGCCGGCGCCGGCCATTCTGCAGAAGCGCCTTCCACAGGATCGAGTGGATCGAGTTGTGGATCGGTGAATGGTTGCATCACGTCGCTCGGCATCGATATCCTCTTGTGGTATGTCCACACTAGTTGAGTGCGTTCCCAATTTTTCTGAAGGCCGCGATCGCGGCAAGGTAGACGCCATCGTCGAAGCGATGAAGCTACCCGGCGTCTATCTGTTGGACCGCGAAATGGACTCTGACCACAACCGATGCGTGATCACTCTGGCTGGCGAGGGCGAAGCCGTAGCCGAAGCCGCCATCCGCGGAGTGGGGAAGGCCAGTGAGCTGATTGATCTTACCCGGCATCAGGGCGCCCATCCGCGCCTGGGAGCGGCCGATGTGGTTCCGTTCATTCCCATTGACGGCGTGACCCTGGAAGACTGCGTGGCCCTCTCCCGCAAAGTCGGTGAAGAGATATGGAGGCGCCACCAGATTCCGGTCTATCTGTACGAATCTGCGGCCACACATCCTGACCGGCAGAACCTTGAGAATATCCGCCGCGGGCAGTTCGAGGGGCTGCGCGAAGAAGTAGTCACCAATCCCGCGCGGCGTCCCGATTTCGGTGAAGCCCGGCTGCATCCCACAGCCGGGGCGACGGTGGTAGGCGCGCGTAAAGCCCTCATCGCTTATAACGTTTTTCTCAACACTAGCGATGTCGAGGTCGCGAAGAAGATCGCCAAGGCCATCCGCTTTTCATCCGGCGGCCTGCGTTACGTTAAAGCCGCGGGGTTTGAAGTCCGTGGCCTTGCCCAGGTCTCCATGAACCTGACCGACTTCGAGCAGACGCCGATCGCGCGCGCGTTCGAGTTCGTGAAAAGAGAAGCCGCGCGCTACGGCATATTGCCGTTGAGCAGCGAGATCGTCGGCTTGGTTCCGAAGAAGGCGTTGGAGCAGGCGGCGGAGTGGTTTTTGCAGATCGAAAACTTTGACTCTTCATTAATCCTGGAGAACCGGCTAGCGGCCGTCATGAGCGGCAAGGTGGCCGTCGGCGGTCTGCGCGCCGGGGCTGAACCCTTCATCGAGCAACTGGCGGCGCCGACCGCCACTCCCGGCGGCGGCAGCGCTTCCGCGGCGGCGGGGGCCATGGCCGCGGCGCTGGGCACGATGGTGGCCGGAATGTCGCGGGGCAAGAAAGCCTATCTCGAGCACGAGAAGCCTTTGAGCGCGGCGCTGGCGCGGCTGGCCCAGTTGCGCGAAGAGCTGAAAGCCGCGATTGACGCCGATGCGGAAAGTTACAGCCAGGTTATGGCCGCCTATAAGCAGGCCAAGAGTTCCTCCAACGGCGATGCTCTGATCCAAGCTGCCATGAAGGGCGCAACCAATGTCCCCCTGGACACAGCCCAAAAAGCGCGCGAGGTCGCTGACATCGTTGCCACCCTGCGGCCCATTACCAATCCCAACATGGCCTCAGATCTCACCGTGGCCGCAGCCCTGGCCCAGGCTGCGGTCCAGGGCGCGCTGGCCAATGTAGAGACCAATTTAGCGTCATTAAAGGATGCAGGATTTACCGCCGACATTCGTTCCAGGATAGCGGGGCTCCGGTAGTGGCACAGTTTGGGTCGAAACTCGTGTGGCACCGGCGCCCTCGCCGATGGGTTTTTTTGTCAAAAACAGCCACAGCCGAGGCGGCTGTGCCACAAAGGGGTTCAGTCCAATTCAAACTGAGCCACTAGCGGGGCTTCACAAGTGATGGCCCCAGAGTAACGGCTTAGCATCCGGGTTAAGGTCACACGGCATCCGAATCTTTATCGAGCGGGGTTAAAATACAAAGAAATGAAAAGAATTGCACTTGTTTTAGTGATTTTGGTTTCCGGATTGCCGGCGCTGGCCAGCTCTCTGGGTACAGCTGCGCGCTCCGTGATTCCAAGCGAAGTCCAGCAGATTATCAACGTTGACTACCGGCGGATGAAGAACTCTGACACCGCTATGCAAATGAAAGCCAAGCTGCTGCCACCCAACATGAAACAATTTGAGGATGCGCTGAAGGGCATCGGCATAGACCCCGACCGCGACCTGGATCAGATTACTCTGGCCTCGTTTCGCACCAAGGACAAGGGCCTGGGGATCATCGGCGTGGCTCAGGGGCAGTTTCCGCGCAAGCAGCTGATTCCAAAGCTGACCAAGCAGAAAATCACCCCCAAGAAGGTGAACGGCTCGAACGTCTACCCCATGTCCGGTGGCATGCAGATGGTGTTTCTGGATGATTGGACCATGCTGTTCGGCGAAGCCACTGCCGTGCAGGCCGCGCTGGACGCGCGTGATGACAGCAGTAAGAGCCTGAACTCCAACCGTGAGGTCACGGACATGATCGCCTCCGTTGATCAAGGCACGGTGTGGAGCGTGCTGGATGGGGCCGGCACCCAGACCATGCTCAAGTCCGCTCTCGGGACTGCTGCCGATCTGGCCGAGTATGACACCGTGAAGAAGCACGTTCTTGGTTCGCGCTACACCATGGACTTCGACCACGGCGTGGACTTCAACCTCAATATCGTTACTTCGGACAACATCACCGCGGCTACGCTATCTTCGGTATTGAAGGCGGGCATAATGTTGAAGAAGATGAACGCCTCGGCGATTGAGAAGACGGCGATCGAGGGCACCACGGTGGACTCCGATGCCAGCAGGCTCGTGGTTCGTTTCAAGGCCGACGACAAGAGCTTTCAGTCGCTACTGGATGCTCCGATGTTTGCAGCAGTTACTCATTAGCAAAATGTGGCACAGACACTCTTGTCTGTGCCTTCTTTCTTCAAAAGGATGCGAGCACAGTCAAGAGTGCCTGTGCCACATAATCTTGGGCACGTTTCTTTCTTAGCCTCTGGAGAGTTTCGCCGAGTTCTCCGGGGGCGGAACGTGTCTACCGCCAATTCCTTTCCGCCCCGGTAAGAATGCCGGCGAAGATCTCAATTCCGTCCCAGAGATTCTGCAGGCGCAGGTTCTCGTTCGCGCCGTGCTGATTATTGTCGTGATTGACGATGGGTATGCCTACCACCGGAGTTTTCAGCAGTTGGGGAAACAGGTACATAGGAATGCTGCCGCCAAGCATCGGCATTTTCACCAAGGGCGTGCCAAGAGTTTGCTCGATCGACGCAATAACGGGACGGACCGCGGGATCATCTATCGCAATGCGTTCTGCCGGGTAGCCCCCTGTGCCCCAAGTCAGCTTGATCGTCATCGGGTGCGCCCGTCGGGTTTCCAGGTCCGGCGTCTGGTGCACGATGGTGAAGCCCTGTTTCTGGATGAACTGCTCTACCAGTTCGCGGATTTTCTCCGGCTTCTGGTCCGGCACCAGCCGGAAATCAAGCGATGCCTTGGCCTCGGTGGCGATGGCGTTCTGCGCTTTGCTCTCCACGTGTCCCGCCTCGAGACCGCGGATGTTGAGAGATGGCTCGGCGATAGCGGCGGCCAGGGGCTGTCCCTTACTCTCGGTCCAGGCCAGGCCGAGTTCCTGCTTGAGTTGGGCGTCAACGTCAGGCATCTGTGCGAGAGCCCCCCGTTCAGCCGTGGTCAAAGGCCGCACGTCGTCGTAATAGCCGGGGATCAGAATGTGAGAGTTGGCGTCGCGCATGCTCGCCAGCAGATTGACCAGCAGCGACGCCGGGTTTGGCGCCCAGTTTCCGTAGTGGCCGTCGTGCAGCACGCGGGCCGGACCGTAGACGGTCATCTCCAGGTCGGTGACGCCGCGTGCGCCGAAGTAGACTTGCATGCGCCGACTCTGGTGGACAGGACCGTCGCTCAGCAGCCATACGTCGCCCTTCAGCAGAGCGGCGTTCTGGCGCAAGATGGCCTCCAGATGCGGTGAGCCGGCTTCCTCTTCGCCTTCAAAGAACACTTTCAAGTTGACGGCAAGCGGAATCTGGTTCGCACGGAGAGCGTCGAGCGCAGTGAGTAACGCGCAGATCGGGGCTTTATCATCGCTGGCAGCGCGCGCATAGAGACGCCATTCGGGATTCAGCGGAGCATGCACGGAATCGAGCGCGATCGCCTTCGCCGGATCAATGGTCAGGCCGTCGCGCAGGGTAGGAGCCCACGGGCCGCTCGCCCACTGCGACGGATCCACGGGTTGGCCGTCATAATGCGCGTACCACAGGATCGTGTGTTTTGCGCCGGGTGCGGAAAGTTCTCCAAAGACCACCGGTGGGCTGCCTGGGACTTCTAGCAACCGGGTCCGCAACCCCCGCGTTTGAAGAAGGGCACTGATTCGGTCAGCGTTGGCATGGATATTCACCGTGTCGCTGGCGACGTTGGGCAGGGATAGCAGCTCGGCATAGCCACGGACGATTTCCAATTCGTGTTGCTGTCGGTATTCACGCACCGCGTTGCGGACAGCTTGCGGTGAGGGCGAAGACGGACCTTCCACCCAGTCACGCGAAGTGCGCGACCCCGGCGCTTCCGCCCCATCACGCGAGGCGGTTGCCGGGGAGCCAGATGGCTGCGCCCACGCAGACGCCACGAACAGGAGCGTCGCGGACAGAACTTTGCAACTCATGAGTCGTTTGTTCATGGCGGACATGATAACCTTTGGCCGCCCTCGGTACGTCCTGGTTTCGTGGGTTGAGCGTCATCCCATCGCCAGAATCGGCGCCGGGAAGGTATCATAGAGAGCAGCCTTCGTCTTTCAGGTTACTGTCAGGATCCAAACCATTGAATCTCAAGAGCAAGAAGGTACTGGTCATTCTCCTGCTGATTGTAGGAGTAGGTATTTTTGCGGCCTTTGAAATGCGCGGCAAAGGTCCCGTGCAGTATTACACGGCCAAGGTAGAGAGCGGCGAGATCAAACAAGTGGTGGAAGCCACCGGCACCATCAACGCCGTGATCACAGTGCAGGTCGGCTCGCAAGTCTCAGGCGCCATCTCCAAGCTGCACGTTGACTTCAACTCGCACGTGAAGAAGGGCCAGGTGATCGCGCAGATCGATCCCGCGCTCTTTGAAGGCGCGATTTCGCAGGCCAAGGCCGATCTGGCCAACGCCAAGGCCAACTTGGCAGTCGCCGTGGCCAACACGGCCAAAGCCAAGGCGAACGAGGTTCAAACGAAGGCCGACTATGACCGCAATCTCGGATTGGCGCAGCAGGGCGTAGTCAGCCCGCAAGCGCTGGACCTGGCTAAAGCCAATGCGGATAGCGGTGCGGCGCAGGTTGCCGGAGCCCTGGCAGCGGAGGAGCAGGCCCGCGCGCAGGTTTTGCAGAAGCAAGCTGCGGTGCAGGTGGCGCAGACCAACCTCGACTACACCACCATCCACGCCCCCATCGATGGCACGGTCGTGGCGCGAAACGTCGACGTCGGCCAGACCGTCGCCGCATCGCTGCAGGCTCCCACGCTGTTTACCATCGCTCAGGACCTGACCAAGATGCAGGTGTATGCCAAGACGGACGAATCGGATGTCGGCCAGATACGTCGCGGACAAAAAGTTACTTTCAAGGTTGACGCCTATCCTCGCGATACTTTTTCCGGCATTGTCTCGCAGGTCCGTATGAACTCCACCGTGGTCCAGAACGTTGTAACCTACGACACCATCATCGACTTCGATAACCCGGAGATGAAGCTGTTTCCCGGCATGACTGCCTATGTCACGATTCCGGTGGCCGCCGTGGCCAATGCCGTCAAGGTGCCGAACGGTGCGCTGCGTTATAAGCCCGATCTGGCGCCGGAAGAGGTCCGCGCACT
>DATFQZ010000122.1:0-16445 GCA_035263765.1 Candidatus Angelobacter sp.
ATGGTGGCCAGGGACGGAATCGAACCGCCGACGCCAGCCTTTTCAGGGCTGCGCTCTACCAACTGAGCTACCTGGCCGGATTGGCTGATTGCACGCGCGCCGGAGCTTCGGTGGGACCCGGGAAGACGTTCTGCGCGCCAAACTCTTTGTGATTATAGCAACCACCACCGATTCGCTCAAATGAGCAACTAGCAGTTAGCAATTGGCAATTAGCCTAACTGAAGCCGCTGCATACATCTTTTATCGAGCCGAACTGCCTAATTCAAAGGACCCGCGAGGAAGCCAATATCCACGAGGGCAAGACCAATTGCTAACTGCTAATTGCTGGTCTTAGTACACTCCCCTGGCCTTCCAGGTCTGTTTGGATGCCAAGGAAAACCGCTGCTCCGCGGCTGCGTTGTTCAGGATTTGCCCGCTCAGATATTCGCCCACTGCAGGACCGTGCTTGAAGCCGTGACCCGAGCCGCCGCCGGCAAACCATACGTTGTTCAGTTCGGGATGGCGATCGATCAGGAAGTCGCCGTTCCATGTGTTCTCATACTGGCAAACCCGGGTCTCGACGACGGTCGAGTCCGCGAGCGCCGGAACGTGTTCCTTCAGATACAGGCGCAAACGCTCCACGGATGTTTTACTGACCATGCGTTCGCCGTTGTCGGGATCGAACTCCGGGCCATGCGTGTCAAACGCGATCTTGAAGCCGCGATTCTCGATATCGGGCAGCGCGTACGGGCGGTCGGGATGCGTGTGATGCAACCACGCCGGCATGTTGGGCGAAGAGAAGCTGTCGCTGCCTGCGGGCACGCCGAGGAAGAAAACTTCCTGGCGGGTGGGAAAGATACGCGCGCCTAAGACTTGAGGAAACAGTTTGGGCAGCCAGGCTCCGCAGGCAAAGACAAACGTCCCGGCTGCGATGGACTCGCCAGATCGAGTCTTGATCTCTTCGAGCCTGCCCTTGCCTTTCGGCTCGACGACGGCCGCCGTCCGGTACTCCACTCGATGCTGCAACAGATCCTTCACCAGCGCGTCCACCGCATGGCGAGCCATCAGCACGCCGCTCTCCGGCTCCAGCACGGCTAACGCGGCATCGGAAAAACGCAGGTGGGGATAGCGGCGGCTCAGGTCAGGCGCATTCAGCTTCTCGCACCTTACGCCGAGCCGGTTCAGGAGCTCCCACATCTGCCAGACATGCGCATCGGACGCGTCACTGACCCACATCACGCCCGTGCGTTGGAACAAGTCCCGGCCAGTTTCGGCGAAGAACTCGCGCCATAGCGGGACGGACCGCATGGCCCAGCGCGTGTAGAGTTCGTCGGGCCCGTACCCGGTGCGGAGGATTCGGGTTTCGCCGCCGGAGCTGGAGCGGCTGTTGCCCGGGCCGTAGGCATCGATCAGCACGACGCTCGCGCCGGAGCGGCGAAGATAACGCGCTGTCCAAGCGCCGAAGACGCCGGCGCCGATGATGGCGAAATCGTAGGTGTTCGGCATGGGCTGCCAGTAGTTAGTAATTAGTATTTAGCACTTGGTAAACCAGAATCTTGTCTCATGCCGCGACAATCCTACCACCTGTCATCCTGAGCGGAGCGCCACGATAACCTTCATGTTCATGGCAGTGACGGGCGCGCAGTCGAAGGACCTCGACGATGTTTCCGTCTTCCAATCTGTCTCAGGGAGTTCTCTTGACGCTGCTTGGTGAGAACGCCTTGGCGCTGCATTCACGCGGTAACCATTCTCGGGGTCCTTCGACTCGCCCTCATCGGCGCTATGCGCCAACTCGGGCAGCGCTCAGGATGACAGGCTTCAAATGCCCGTGGCTAAGTTGCGCAAAGTCGACAATTGTTAAACGGCAAGGGCCAACTGCCAACTGCTATTTGCTGCTTGCCCTCTCATGCACCAGCTTCGCCGTCACCAGATCCTCCAGAGCGCAGCCCACGCTCTTGAAAAGAGTAATGTCTTCCCGGCTCGTCCTTGCCTGTTTCTTGCCACTCGCGATCTCGTGCAGGTCGGCGAGAATGTTTTCGCGGCGAATCGTGCCGTTCTGCAACGCAAGCAGGAGATCGCCGGCTTCGGCCAGCGCTCCGTCGTATGTATCTACAACGATCCGCGCGCGCTTTACGGTTTCGTCATCCACTTCACGCGTAGCGGGCTGGAAAGCGCCAACGAGATTCAGGTGCGTTCCCGGACGCAATCGATGGGAGTCGAAGACCGGAGTGCGTGACGTGGTGCAAGTGCAGATGACATCGGCTTCGGCGGCGCACGTGCCGGCATCCACGGCTTCGACCTCCAGTCCGTAGCCGGCCTTCATCTTTTCCGAAAATTGCTCTGCCTTCGGCCGGGAGCTTCCGCAGACCAGGAATCTCTTGAATCGGCGAACCCGCGGTAAGACTGCCATGTGGGCAAGGGCCTGGCGGCCGCAGCCAAAGACGCCCAACGTCGCAGCATCGGGCCGAGCCAGTAGATCGGTGGCTACCGCAGAAGTGGCCGCGGTACGCAGATCGGTGAGCCATTTGGCCTCCATGCGCGCCATAGTCGCGCCGGACTTGGGATCGATCAACTCATATGCTGCCTTCACACCAGTCTCGCGGCTCACGGTCACAGTCTTTACTCCCGCGACGCCGAGCGCACTGTCATAACAAGGCATCAACAGCCAGATCGTGCCGCCGGACAGCTCCAGCGTGGTCCGCACCGGCATGCGCAGCGTGACGGAATAGTCCCGCGTGAACGCCGCGCGGATGGCGATGATCACTTGCTCGATGTCAGCAAGTGGGCGGACTTGATCTTCGGTTAAAGCAAGCATCGGGTGTCTAGCCTCTAGCTACTAGCTCCTGGCTTCTAGCTCTTGGCTTTTTGGCCCTTGGCCTTTTGGCTCTTGGCTTTTTGGCTTTTGGTTTCTCCGTGTCTCCGTGCCCCGTGGTGGGTTTCCGATCACCCGATCACGCGCGATCCCGCTGTGCGGGATCACCCGATCCTTCTATCGCTTCCTCTTCCCCGCTCTCGCCAGGATCCGGCGCACTTTCTTAGGCGAGACTTTCAATCGCGCGGCGACCCGCTGGACCTTCTTACCTTCTTTCTCCCACACGCGGGGGATCACGACCTCGGCAAAATCTTCGGCCAGTTCCTGAAAAGTCTTATCCCCGGTGACGCCTTGCGACCAGGCGCGCAACTGGGGATCGATGGCGCCGCGCGGCATCACTTTGTGACGCAGAAGTTGCAACCCTTCCCAGAGATCGTCAGAGTCGCCGGCCTTGATGAACGCTCCGGCGCGGTCGCAGCAATGCTTGGCGTCTTCCACGTCATGGATGGCGGGATAGCACGCCGTCAGCCCGCGCCAGATGTACGTCCTCGCCAGCAGGTGTTGGTTCTGCGTATGCTTGGCGGCTTCCACCGCCTCGCGCGCGTATTCGCGGGCGGCCTGGGCGTGTTCCCAGCCTTCCATCTCTTCTTCCAAACGCGCATTGGCCACCTCGCACTGCAACAGGCGCGCGCGGGCCATCAAGATGGAATCGTTTTCCTCTTTGCCCAGAGCATAAGCCTGCGCAGCCTGCTCGTCGGCGTTTTCCAGATCGCCGCTGTCGAAATAGAGGAGGCCACGGGTTTCGAGAACGCTACCGATGCCATGATGGTGGTTGTGATGGCGGTAGATCTTCTCCGCCTGCTCCAGGTTGGCAAACGCCCCGCTGCGGTGCTGCTCATACTCTTCACGGCGGCGGGAGAGCGCTCGCGGCTCCGCGGCTTTATCTTTACTTTTAGTCTGGCTCTTGCGGCGGCGTTCGGCTTCCGCGTCCATCTGCTTGCTGATCTGCAAGGCGATGAGCCGCTGCACGTACGCGACGTTCGCCAGCGAGCGAGCCAGATTGCGATGTTGTGGGTTGCGCTTACGAAAATGCTCGATGGCGCGCGAAAAAAACTTGAGGGCTTCGCCGTAGCTGCCTTGGCGCCGCACCATGCGGCCGTGTGCCGAATAAATGTTGCCCAGAGTGATGTCGTCGTCGGTCGAGCGCAACACAGCTTCCGCCTGATCCAGGATGCGCGCCGCCTCCCGGCGCCGGCCTTTCTGGAAATGCAGCCAGCTTTCCAGCACGCGCATCACCGCGGCCATCTTCTCGTAGCCGAGCGACTCCGCCATTTCGCTGCCTGCCGCGCTGCGTTTCAGGGCTTCGTCGTACTCGCCCTTTTTGCGATGGCAGCGCCCGTTCCAGAAATGGGCGATGGCCACGGCTTCCTTGTCTTCGATCTCATCCTGCAGAGAAAGCACCAGATCGAAATGACGCAGAGCTTCGTCCGGGCGATCGTGCAGAAGAGCAAGCAGACCTTCGGCCATGCGCAGTTGGAGATAGTTGCCGACGGAGAGCTTGCCCCGGGCCTCCGGCGGGAAGTGGGCCAGGAGCCGCTGGACCAGGTCGGCCTCGCTGTAGCCAATGTCCACCCACTGGGCCACGTGCCCGACTAGAGCGGCGGCGTTGGGCTGTGCGGGGTCCAGTTGGGCAAAGAAGTGCGCGTGGCGGTCCAGCAGGGCAAAACCATCGCTCACGCGGCGCGTGACCAAATGCTCCCTGAGCTCGCGGAGAAGCGAATCCGGGACCGTCAGAGAGCGTTCGGGCTCGCGTGGAAGCGCCATCGCCAGGAGTCCATCATACCATTTTGGCCAACTCGTCCGAATCGGACGACTCCATTTGCCCGGCCTCCTGGCGCGGCGTCTAATCGTGTGCGCGGGAACAAAGACTGCCCCGGCAACAAGGAGAGATGAAAGTGCACAACCACAACGCATCGGAATTGGAAAGACAATGGAGCACCTGTGACCGCTGGAAGGGGATTACCCGCAATTACACCGGCCAGGACGTAGTCCGGCTGCGCGGCACCGTGCACGTAGAACATTCACTGGCCCGCCTGGGCGCGGAACGGCTATGGGACATGCTTCGTGAGGACGAATTCGTCTCCGCTCTCGGCGCGCTGACCGGCAACCAGGCGCTGCAACAGGTGCAGGCCGGCCTGAAGTCCATCTACCTGAGCGGCTGGCAGGTGGCGGGCGACGCTAACCTCGCCGGACAGATGTATCCCGACCAGAGCCTCTACCCTTCGAACAGCGTGCCAGCCGTGGTCAAGGAGATCAACAACGCCTTCCTGCGTGCTGACCAGATCCATCACGCCGAAGGCAAGAACGGCATCTACTGGTTCGCACCTATCGTCGCCGACGCCGAAGCCGGCTTTGGCGGAGCACTCAACGTGTTTGAGCTGATGAAGGCCATGATCGAGGCCGGGGCTGCCGGCGTCCACTTTGAAGACCAGCTGGCATCCGCTAAAAAGTGCGGCCACCTGGGCGGCAAAGTTTTGGTCCCTGCACAGGAATTTGTGGCCAAGCTGGTGGCTGCGCGACTGGCGGCCGATATTCTGGGCGTCCCCACTGTCCTGATCGCGCGCACGGACGCCAACGGCGCCCGCCTGCTCACCAGCGACAGCGACATCCGCGACGTCGAGTTCCTCACCGGCGAGCGCACTCAGGATGGCTTCCTGGGGTACAAAGGCGGGCTGGAAGCGGCGATCAGCCGCGGCCTGATCTACGCCCCCTACGTCGACATGCTGTGGTGCGAGACCTCGGAGCCGAACTTGGAAGAAGCGCGGCGCTTCGCCGAAGGCATCCGCTCTAAGTTCCCGGGCAAGATGCTGGCTTACAACTGCTCGCCTTCGTTCCACTGGAAGCGCAAGCTCGACGACGCGACCATCGCCAAGTTCCAGCGCGAACTCGGGGCCATCGGATACAAGATCCAGTTCGTGACCTTGGCCGGCTTCCACGCGCTGAACAACAGCATGTTCGAGCTGGCACGGGCCTTCGCCAAGGAAGGCATGACGGCTTATTCCCGGCTGCAGGAGCAGGAATTTGAAAACGCTGAAGCCGGTTACACCGCGGTGCGGCACCAGAGATTTGTCGGCACCGGCTACTTTGACGACATCACCCAGACCATTGCCGACGGACGATCTTCAACCACGGCACTGGAAGGATCGACGGAGGCTGAACAGTTCCACGTGGAGAAAGCAGTTTAGTTTCTGCAGGGACGTTTTGGGGCCAGTTGTACGTCCTCGCTCACACCCTCCTGTTGAAAGACAGGAGGGTTTTTCTTTGTGGAGCGCAGCCGCCCGCGGCTGCGCCACGGATTGAGTTCAAAGACACACCAAACTCTGTCATCCTGAGCGGAGCGCCACAGCAACTTAACCCATTGCGTGACTGATAGGCGCGGAGTCGAAGGACCCCGAAGATGCGTCGTCCGCGAGCATCAAAGCATTCTCTAGAGAACTCCCTGACGCGCCGGTTGCGCTGCATTCATTCTCGGGGTCCTTCGACTCGCCCTCATCCTGCTGTCGCGGGATTCGGGCTCGCTCAGGATGACAGCGGTTTAGGGTGTTCTTAATCAGGGAATCCGCTTCAAACCGCCGCTCTTCCACCCAGGGTCTGCACCAGCAACTTCGTATCATCCGAAATAATCCCGTCCACACCCCACTCGGCGGCGCGCAGCATTTGCCTGCGGTCGTTGACGGTCCAGGTGATCACGGTCTTGCCGGCGGCGTGCAATTTCGTCACCAGCCGACGGGAGAGCAGCCGGTAGTGGGGCACAACGTACTTGACGGGAAGGATGCGCCACCGGCGAAGCTGCCACGTCGTCTGCGCCAGCGCGCCCAACACCAGCGAGTGGTCCAGGCGGTGCAGCTTGCGGACCACGCCCGGCAAAAAAGACGAGATGAAGTATCGCTGCGGCCGGGCCCGCTTCACCGCACGCACCACCAGTTCCTCCAGGCCGCGCACTTTGACTTCGATGTTGAGAAACGCCGAGCCGCGATAGCGCTCCAGGACAGCCTCTAAAGTGGGCGGCTGTTGTTTGGGCGAAACACAAGCCGCGCGGAGCTGCTTCAGCGTCCGCCGCCGAATGACCAGGCGATGAAATTTTGGGTCGTGGCAGATGATGGTCAGGCGGTCGCGCGTCCCGCGGACATCGAATTCAAATCCGTGGGCGCCGTGGTCCAGGGCCAGGTCGTACGCGGAAAAGGTGTTCTCCGGCGCGTAGTCACGGGCGCCGCGATGGCCGAGCAGTAGGATCGGGGCAGGCAACGCGGTCAGTCGAGGTCAAAGTCGCGGATCATGGGGCCTTCTTCCGGCGACTCTTTGGCCTTCTTCATAGCTTCCTGGAATTTCTTTTCGAGGACGTCGGCCTTGTTCTTCTCCGCATTCACCGCTTGCTGAAACAGCGATTCCTTGCGCCCTTCTTGCTCGCGCATGGCTTTGGCGGCGGAGTCAAAGTCCGCGAACATCTTGGGCTTGACCGGAGCCACATGGGAGATCACGGCGTGCGTTGCCGGATCAATCTTCAGCACTGCCCCGCAGCAAGGGCAGCCAACTTCTAAGGTCTCGGACTTCGGCTTGGCCATAGAGAGATTGTATGCCTGTTCACTGCCCAGAACCAGGGCTAGGTACGAGAGGGCTGTCATCGGAACACCTACCACGGAGGCACGGAGACACGGAGGTTGAAGAGGGTGTTTTCATCCTGGATTGGGTTCGTATCAGAGCCTGCCCTGAGCCTGTCGAAGGGGCACAAGTCTCGGTCGTTCCGAAAAAGCGTCATAAGAAATAGGCTTTAGGCCCCTGCCTGATGACGAGCGATTCCGGCGATTTCCTCAGAGCCGTCCGGCAACCAGGTTAGCCAAAGCCCTTATCTGCTTTTGCTTGGCCGGGTTGAACGTCTGCATCGTAGAAAGATTGATATAGAAACGAACCTTGCCCTTGCGGACATGGAGTGCGTCTTCCTGGTCAAAGTAGGCTTCGTCTCCCAACCCTTTGACCGGCTTGGGCGTGCCATAGAACTTGCTTAGTTTGGCGAACAGGTCTGCTGCCTCGGAGGGAGAAGAATCAACGTAGGCCCTGAACCACAGCTTGTTCCCACTTTTTGAGAGATAGTTACAATCGGTTCCCGTGTTGGTATTCGGAAACGGACGCGGTGCCACGCTCTCTTGTGGGGCATCATAGGTTTGTCCCAGAGTCTTGCTCACGTCAGCCGCCGACAACAGCGAGCAGAGATTGGCAGGAGGTTCGCGGGTCGCTGCCGACACTGCTGCACAGCTGGTTACCGCAACAACCGCAGCGACGAACAAAAGTTTGCGCAAGTGAACCATGTGGCACGCCTTTCCCGGGCGCGGATTTTCTTTATATCTTTTGAACTGGGAAGCGGCGCTATTGTAGCACCCGGGCGAGACCGCCGGAATCGCACGGAATCGCAGTGTAATCGCCGGGATCGGAAAACCAGAAAAGTCCCAGAGAAGGACACCGATTACGGCGATTCCGCGCGATTGCGGCGGTTACGGCGATCTCTTTGCTACAATCTCTTGTTATCCGGACACTTATGAGCTCGCATGGTGCATTCACCGACGTTCCCACCGCCGTGGAAGAGATCCGCGCCGGGCGGATGATCGTAGTGGTGGACGACGAAGACCGGGAAAATGAAGGCGACCTCACGCTGGCAGCGGAGAAAGTCACGCCGGAAGCCATCAACTTCATGGCCAAGTACGGCCGCGGGCTGATCTGCCTGGCCCTGACGCCAGATCGCCTGGACTACCTGCGCATCGGTCCCATGACCCGCGAGAACACCTCCCCTTACGGAACGGCTTTTTTTGAAAGTATTGAAGCCCGCGAAGGCGTGACCACCGGCATCTCGGCCCACGATCGCGCGCGGACGATTCAAGTAGCCATCGATCCTGAGAGCCGGGCTTCCGACCTGGTGCGTCCCGGACACGTGTTCCCTCTCTGCGCGCGTAAAGGCGGCGTGCTGATGCGCGCCGGCCAGACGGAAGCATCTGTCGACCTGGCGCGCATGGCCGGCCTGGTCCCCGCGGGCATCATCTGCGAGATCATGAATGAAGACGGCAGGATGGCGCGCGTGCTCGATCTCATCGAGTTTTGCAAGAAGCACAGCCTGAAAATGCTGACGGTGGCGGAGCTGATCCGCTATCGCATGGAGAACGAGCGTTACGTCCACCGCGTGGGTGAAGCCATGCTGCCCACCCGCCACGGCGAGTTCCGCATGATCGCGTTTGAAAGCCAGCTGGACGGCGAGTCGCACGTGGCCCTGGTGAAAGGCGACGCCGAACACGCCACGCAGCCGGTGCTCGTGCGCATGCATTCCCACTGCCTCGCCGGCGACGTCTTCGGCGGATCACTCTGCGATTGCCAAGCCGTGCTCGACCGCTCGCTGGAGATGATCGCCCGTGAAGGCACCGGGGCTCTCATCTATCTGCACCAATCTTCGAAGGGCTTCAGCGTGGACGAAGCGCAGCGCATTGCGTTCCATCGCGAAGCGCGTCCGGCCTCCACCGCCGGCCATCAGAGCAAGACGCAGCGCGACATCGGCGTGGGAGCGCAGATCCTTTCTGATTTGAATTTGCGCTGGATCCGTATCCTGACCAACCACCCCAAGCGCGTGGCCGCGCTCGAAGGATTCGGCATCCGCATCAGCGAACAGGTGCCGGTCCCGACCGGGAAACCCGTGGCGGGGTAGTTGCCACAAAAAGGGAGTGGACACCTATGAGGGTCTATCTCAAGTGTGCTCTCTTCGGATTGCTTGCGATGATGATCGCAACCGCCCTGACTTTTCTTGGCTTGAGCGTATGGGCGTTCTCAATGATGCGTGGAGCGGAGGGGACTGAGATCAACTTTGATCCCATCTCTTGGCTGGGATCGTCGATTGTGCCCTGGATCATTCTAGTGATGGGCTTCTCTGTCGGATTCTTCTGGAAGCTCAAAAGTGCTAAAAATTCAAACTGAGAGGTCTGTGGCGTCACGGGGTGGAGCAGGCCTTCAGGCCTGCGGTAAAGCGGTGGGAGACAACGGCTTCAGCCGCTGAGGTACGGGGAACTTGAAATCACGGGATTTGCATAGCGACCTTGTTGGAGGGGCTTTCTGTTTCGAAAAACACTTGGGAAAAAGGGATAGATTGGCTCTCTTGTCAGTTTGAAAAAAGGGAATGAAACTGCCTCAGCGGCTAAAGCCGATATCTAGAGCAGCTCACCCGCAGGCCTGAAGGCCTGCTCCACCCTCTCGCGCTTGGAACCTGATCTGCGGTTATCCGCGCAAATCCGCGGTATGGGGTTCTAGTTTGGTTTCTTCGGCACCACCTGTTCATCCTGGATCAAAAACTGGGCGGAGCAACGGTTGGACCCACAGATCACCGGAAGCAGACCCCGCATCTGCTTGCGCGTGATCAGACCCAGGGTGCCGCACTCAGGACAGGCCAACACCGCCCAGTAAGGATCGTCCTGGTCGCCGACCTCGCCTGCGTTTTCCAGAACAAAGATGCTGCCAGGTCCCATCTCCTCGGGCAGCCACTCGGTTACGATATTCAGTTCCGCCACCATATAGTCACCTCCGCTACCTTCAGGACCTCTTCTCCTTACGAACTTCTCCGCTTGCCGGTAGTTCGCGTTGTGTGCTTCTGCGCCGGACGCCGGTTGAAAATCTCAGCCCTTACTTCGCGTACGGCGTCGCTCAGGCAAACACCCAGCAACGGCTGTCGCGAATTCTTCAGAATGTCGACCACCTCGCGTTGCGAGTTTTCGAGATATACCCTTTTGCCGTCCGTCAGCAGGTGATAGTCCGACCCATTGCTCACGGCCTCCGCCAGCCGCCGCCCCAGCTCGCGTTGCAGAAATTTCATGATGCTGCGAACTTTCTGCAGAGGAAACCCTTTGCGCCGCAGAGCGCAGATCACCGCGATCTCCGTGACATCGTCCGCGGAGTAAAGCCTGCGCCGGCCTTCCCGCCTAGGCACCACGATGCCGCGCTCGTCCCACCACTGGAGCTGCCGCGGCGTGATGCCTGTCAGCCTGACGACCTGCGCCGATGTAAACTGCTGGTCCATTGCTTCATCGAATCCAGGATCTAACCATCCATAACAGCTAAGAAATGTTTAAAACATTTCCTCCTTTAATGTTCGCACCATTTTAGGAGAGGAATCAAGGAAGTCAATGGCCAATGATCAAAACGATACCACTGATCGCACTGAGAACACTGATTGAAACGACGGTGAGCCGCTCAGTCGATCAGTGTCATCAGTAATCAGTGGTGAGTAGTAGATCCGAGATCATCCGCGCCCCCGCCGACAAAGTGCACAACCTCGAGCTTGTCGCCGTCTTTAAGCGCGGTGGCTTGCCAGTTCGCGCGCGGCACGATTTCCAGATTCAGCTCCACGGCCACGCGGTCGGCCTTCATGCCAAGAGTCTTGACCAGAGACAGGATAGTGAGCCCGTCAGGAAACTCGCGGGGTTCGCCGTTGAGATGGAGGGTCATGAAAAAACCAGCCTGTAGCACTTAGCCGTTAGTACTTAGCTTTTGGCGCTAATCACTGGGATTCTATATCACGCATTATTTTGTCGCGGAAACGACGCTCTGGATACTCCTTGTGGCACCGGCACTCCTGCCGGTGCTTGCCTTTTGCAAGAGGACACTTTGCACAGGCAAGAGTACCTCCACCCGCCAGGCGAAGCGCCTGGCAGGGACCCCAGTGCCTGTGCCACACGTGTTCTGCAAGCTGCGGAGTTTCGTCACTCGACGCAGCAACAGACCCTACCTGGAGGTTTGCTAAACGCCAATTGCGCACTGCTAATTGCTATTTGCTCTTCAATACCCTTGCTTCTTGTCCACCTCACTCAACAGCCGCTGGCCGTCATTGAAACGGTGCAAATTCTCCGCGATGAGTTTGTAATGGCGCTCCCACAGGCCCTCGGTGACGCCGGCGGTGTGGGGCGTGATCAGAACGTTGTCCAGCGACCAGAAAGGAGACTCTTCCGGCAGTGGCTCTTCTTCGAACACATCCAAGGCGGCACCGGCGATGCGGCGAGCTTTAAGCGCATCAATCAAAGCTGGTTCGTCAGCCAGCGTTCCGCGACCGACGTTGATCAAGTAGGCGTCACGCTTCATTTTCGCAAGGCGTTCAGCGTTCATGAGCGCTGAAGTGGCAGGTGTGACCGGGGTGCACAGCAAAACATAGTCGGCGAGAGGCAGGACCTGGTCGAGTTGCTCCGCACTGTACACCTCGTCAGCGCCAGCGGTTCCCTTCGCGGGATTCTGCCGGACGGCGAGCACGTTCATGCCCAGCGCTTTGGCGCGGCGGATGAACTCACCGCCGATACCGCCGACGCCGATCACGGCTACCGTCGAGCCCTCCACTTCGCGCGGGCGCGGGCGCTCGTTCCACAGCAATGCCTGCGACCACTCCTTCTTGGCTTGATAGAGCATGGCCTGCGGCAGACGTTTGGCCAGCGCCAGAAGAACGGCGATCGCGTGCTCAGCTACTACCGGGCCGTGCACGGGACTAGAGTTGGTCACGACCACCTCGCTCGCGATCAACTCCGGGAACATGAGCTGGTGGACCGCAGCGGCCGGCGAGTGGATCCACTTCAGTCTCTTAGCGGCCCGGAACTGCTCCGGGCGCAGCGACCAGCCGACAAACACGTCGGTATCTTCGATCTCTTCGGGAACACGATCGTAGTTCTCGAGTTGCAGCACGCGGACGTCGGGGAACTCTTTTTGCAGTCGCTCGCGAAGCCATGCCGGAGCGTGCCAGAGTTCGAATGGATGGTAGTGGACGATCAGGATTTTCATCTGTAGCAATCAGCAATCAGCATTCAGACATACACTTGATTTGTGTGGCACAGGCACCGGGGTCCCTGCCGGGCGCTTCGCCTGGCGGGGTGGAGGAACTCTTGCTTGTGCCTGCATATCCTTCTATGCCTGCATATCCTTCTAAAGGAAGCTAGCACCGGCAGGAGTGCCGGTGCCACACAACCAAGACTCAACGCAGGAAAATTTGACAGCACGGCATCTCTGCAAATTCATTCACTCTGTGCTCATTCGGTTCTCCGATCGCGACGATGACCCGCGATGCCGGCGATTCCATCCCATGCTATCCACCCTTCTCGATCGGTCGCAACCGATGGCATGTTTCCGGGTCGTAGCCCGCGTCCAGGGAGAACAGGAAAAAGTCCGCGGCACGAACCATTCCATCGCCGGTCGAACAGAAATTCTTGCTGCCTCCGCGGCCCTCGATAGGCGTGGCGCTGATAGCGTAATCCATGTCCCGCGACGCGGAAGAATAATGCGTCTGGATCTGAAACTTGTACTCGTTCAAAACACACCAGTGAGGTTCCCGGCAATCCGGTTCGACCAGCGGACCGGTCATCAGGCACGCATATTCGCGCGTGCCGCTTCCCACACAAGTCCCACTGGATCCGGGGCCGAGCATCGCCAAGGAGTTGGCGTAGATGCGGCCCGAACTACCACTGTAGATTGCCGCATAACTGGCCTCAGCGGCGTTGATTTGGTGGATCGTGCCGACGACGCTGGCTTCGCTATCCTCAGTCTGTTTCGCAGCTGTTCTGAATAAGAAATAGCCCCCGACCAGAAACACCAGCCAGAGCGCGCTGCTGGCATAGCCCAGCACCATACCCGCCAGCGCGATTTCTTCCCCCTTGTAGCGTCCGCGGCTCTGCTTGATCTGGCGGATGGCCTTGCGGCCGACCAGCACCGCGGGAATCCCCGTCGGAAGCCCACACAGGAACCACGAAATGATCCCTAGAATAAGGGCGAGCTTGGCTTGTTCCGTGGTGACCGCTGCCGGCTGAGGACCGCCAGGCATGGGCGGAACACCAGGAGCAGGCGTTTGTGTGGCGAGCGCCAAAGAGCTAGCGCAGTTGTTGCAAAACTTAGCGCCCGGAGGATTGATCGCACCGCATCTCGTGCAGGTCATTCGCGCTCCAGGATCAAGCTACTCCTTGCGGGCCAGGGGCTTGCCATCGGGGCCAACCTGGATTTCCGACCGTTTGTTTCCGTCGCGCACATGTGCTTCATAGGCCACCAGAGTGTTGTGTTTGGTGAGCGATTCGATCTTGGTAATCTTCCCTGTGCCCGCGCTCTTTTGCAAACTCTCGCGCACCGCGTCCGGCAACTTGTCCAGAGCTACTTCCTCCTCAATTTCGACAACGCTGCCGTCCGATGCGATCGTCACATCTTTGGAGTGGCCGTTCACTGCCATCTCGACCTCATACAGCTGTTTGCCGTCTTCCTTCTCGCTCGAATAGGCCTTGACTGCCGCTCCCTTGCTCTCCTCATCGGCTGTCTTCTGCACAGCCGGCGGCAAGTCTGACTTTTTTAGTCTCTTCTCCTGAGCTGAGACTGCGGCGGTAAAGACTATGCCCAGCGCGATGATAACCATGAGTTTGCTGGTTCTCATTTTACGGTTTTTCCTTTCTGAGTTTAGTGACTTGCACCAACCACTGTCATCCTGAGCGAGTCCGAGTCCTGCAGCGCAGGACGAGGACGAGTCGAAGGACCCCGAGAATGTGTGTAGCATGAATGCAACATCAAGGCATTCTCACGATGCAGCGTCGAGAGAACTCCCTGCAGCAGCATGGCAGAGAGCCGCACCTTCGAGGTCCTTCGACTGCGCACTCACCTTCGCTCGTGCTCCGCTCAGGATGACAGACTGGTTAGTCTGTCACCGGATTGCGCCAGAAGACCACCACACAATTTCCCCTTTGATCAAATTTTGAGTCACGAAACCGTCTTCACCACCCGCAGATCGTGTCCCGTCATCTCCTCGGGCTGAGGGAAGCCCAGCATGCCCAGCACGGTGGGCGAGATGTCTTGCAGCGAGCCATCGGCGCGAAGTGTAAATTTCTGCGCGTCCTCGCTCACCACGATAAAAGGCACAGGATTGGTGGTGTGCGCGGTATGCGGGCCTCTGGTGGCGGGATCGATCATCATCTCCGCGTTGCCGTGGTCAGCCGTAATCAGCATGGCGCCCCCTCGCTGCTTCACCGCCGTCGAGATCTCTCCCAGGCAAGCGTCGACCGTTTCTACCGCCTGGACTGTCGGAGGAATTTTGCCGGAGTGGCCGACCATATCGGCATTGGCAAAGTTCACGATCACGACGTTAAAAGCCGAATCGTTCGCGGCCTTCACCACGGTCTCGGCAATGCCCGCGGCCGACATTTCCGGCTTCAGATCGTACGTCGCCACTTTGGGCGACGGCACCAGGATGCGGTCTTCGCCGGGAAACGGCTTTTCGACTCCGCCGTTGAAGAAATACGTCACATGCGCATACTTCTCGGTTTCGGCCACGCGCAGGTTGCGCAGATTGTGTTCCGCCATTACGTTGGCCAGGATGTTCTTGAGCGCGTCGGGCTGCACGACAAACGGCAGAGTGAACTGCTTGTCGTACTGCGTCATGCAGACGTACTTCAGATTCTTCGGCACGCGGTCGCGCGGGATGGCCGCATCGAGCGCTTCGGCATCGGGAAGGTCGCGGCCGCCCTTCGCGGTCAGACCGCTCTCCCGGGCCAGGCAGCGCGTGATCTGGCGCGCGCGGTCAGCGCGAAAGTTGAAGTTGATCACGGAGTCCTCGTCGCGGACGGTGGCCAACGCCTGCCCACGATTGTCCACGCACGCGAAAGGCACGATGAACTCATCGGTTACGCCGCGGTTATAGGATTCCTTGACTCCCTGCACCGGGTCCACGTATTCTCCGCCCTCCGCCTTGCCCTGGACCATGGCGTTGAAGGCCTTCAGCTCGCGGTCCCATTTTTTGTCGCGGTCCATGGCGTAGTAGCGTCCGCTCACGCTCGCGATCTTGCCGGCTCCTGTCTCACGCATCTTCTGCTGCAACTGCTCGATATACATGGCGCCGTTGGTGGGCAAGGTGTCGCGGCCGTCCATGAAGCAGTGGACGAAGACGCGGTCCACGCCATTCTGCCGGGCCATTCGCAGCAGGGCGTAGAGATGGTTCTGATGAGAGTGCACACCGCCGTCGGAGAGCAGGCCGCAGAGGTGCAGACGCCGTCCGCCGCTGCGCGCGTTCTTCATCGCTTCCAGCAAGACAGGATGGCTGAAGAAATCTCCCTTCTCGATCATCACGTCGATCTTGGTGATGTCCATGTACACGATGCGTCCGGCGCCGATGTTCAAGTGGCCGACTTCACTGTTGCCCATTTGCCCGGTGGGCAGACCCACGTAGCGTCCGCTGGTGTGGATCAGCGTGTTGGGAAACTCCTTGAGCAGCCGGTCGTAATTCGGCTTGCGTGCCAGAGAGATAGCGTTGGCGGGAGAGGGGGGCGCGTAACCCCAACCATCGAGAATAATCAGGACGAGAAGCCGGTTCATAGGGAAAGTGAAATTGTAACAAGATGCCGAAGATCGGGTGGGGCACCCCGAAGAAGACCTTCATGGTTGTGAAATTTCAACAAAATTTGAAATTTGAAATTTAAAATTTCAAATTGAGGTTCGAGGTCCGGTCATGTTTCCCCAACTCGCCAAGTTTGCGGATCTGACGTTTCTACTGCTCCGGATCATGGTAGCCGTTGTGTTTGGCGCCAGCGGGATCAACCACCTGAGAGACCCGGAAGCGCGATCCAAGGAC
>DATFQZ010000123.1:0-2001 GCA_035263765.1 Candidatus Angelobacter sp.
ATCTTTCAATGTGCCGACAAGACTTTCGAGTCCGTCGTCGCCCTGGCTGCGGATGACGGCGGCAGCTTCATTACACGCTTTGAAAGCCCATCGGATCCGCCAAACTATTTCCTCCGCCACGCGGGCAGCCCAGATAAGAACGCTTTGACCGCCTTTCCCGATCCCGCGCCGCAGTTGCACGGAGTCACGAAACAGCTGGTAACCTACACGCGCGCCGACGGCGTGCAGCTTTCTTTCACTCTCTATCTGCCGCCCAACTACAAGCCGGGAGAGCGGCTGCCCACCATCGTGTGGGCATATCCGCTGGAGTATAACGACGCCGCCACGGCCGGCCAGGTTGCGGGCTCGCCGTATCACTTCACGACGATCACCGGCATCTCGCATCTGTTTCTGGTGACGCAGGGCTACGCCATTCTGGACAACGCCACCATGCCCGTGGTCGGCGATCCCGAGACCATGAACAACACGTACGTGGAGCAGATTGTCTCGAGCGCCAAAGCGGCGATCGATAAGGCCGCTGCCATGGGCGTGACCGATCCCAATCGCGTGGGTGTGGGCGGGCACAGTTACGGCGCGTTCATGACGGCCAACCTGCTTGCCCACTCCGATCTCTTCCGCGCCGGCGTAGCCCGTAGCGGCGCCTACAACCGCACGCTCACACCCTTCGGATTCCAGAGTGAACGGCGCACGATTTGGGAAGCGCCGGAGATGTACATCAAGGTCTCGCCGTTCATGCAGGCCGATAAGATCAAGCGCCCCATCCTGCTGATCCACGGCATGGCTGACGATAACTCAGGCACCTTCCCCATCCAGAGCGAGCGCATGTACCAGGCGATCAAGGGCAACGGGGGGATCGTCCGCTACGTGCAACTTCCCTACGAAGCCCATGGATATCAGGCCCGCGAATCCACCGAACATACGCTTTGGGAAATGGTGAATTGGTTCGACAAGTGGGTAAAGAACGCAGCTCCGGAGACGCCCGCTAAGACCGCGAGCGCCGGAAGCGCGAAATGAAACACAGCAAGAAGGAGAATCCCGGTGAACCGTGAACTACTGATTCCACCGATTGCGGAAGACGATCCAAAGGCGATCGAAGTTTTGCGGGTCTGGGTGGCCAAGGGCGGGCAGCACGTGAGCATCAATCCCTTTGTGTGGAAGGACCCGGAAGCCTGGGGAATCGTGCTGGCGGATTTGGCCGGCCATCTCGCCAACGCCTACATGCAGGAAGCCGGGCTCGATCGGCAAGAGACGCTTCGAAAGATCACGGATCTGCTGATCGCTGAGCTGGAAAACCCCACTGATGAGGCTCGCGGCCAGGTCCAGCACCAGCGGCGGCCGCATCGCCGCGAGAATTGAGCGGAAAAAAATCTTGAATAGCTGTAACGCCCGGTGGCTCGCCTGCACTACATACCAGGATGAACGGAGAAGCACCCAGGCCGGTAATGTTGCCGAGGGGGCAGCACAGCCGGCCTGGCGCCTTACACCGTTGATTCTTTTGCCTCTTCAGAAAAGAGCGCGGCGGAGTCTGGCCGCGCTCTTCTTTTTTCTGCTGGTCGAGTCTTTTGCGTAGTCGAGCTTTTCTGTTTTCGCGTTTCTCCTTTCCTCCGTGTAGCATGAAGTTTTGTGAGCCACAGCTGATTGCTAGTTGCTGATTGCTGAGTGCTGTTACAAGACTTGTCCCACGCACTGGCGATTTCTTGGTAGGCTTATTCTTAGGGAGCGGCGGCATCGAGCGCTGCCGTCCTAAAGGAGCGGCAGGGCATGGCAGGGCAACTCACGCAAAGGCCGCAGGCTGCGGATGAAGTAAAGGATTTCCGGGTAAGCGGCAGCATCGACCGGATCAGCATTAACACCATTCGCACCTTGTCGATGGACGCGGTGCAGAAAGCCAACTCAGGCCATCCCGGCGCGCCCATGGCGTTGGCGCCCATTGCCTATTGTTTATGGCAGCGCTTCCTGCGCTACGATCCGGCTGATCCCATCTGGCCCAATCGCGATCGC
>DATFQZ010000124.1:0-27584 GCA_035263765.1 Candidatus Angelobacter sp.
TTCCAGTGGTTGGCTGCTTTTACTTGTACTTTAGTCGCAGAGGGAGGCGGAACGGGCTGCATCCTCGTCGTAGTCGAAGCCGGGGCTGGAGCTGCCGCGGGAGCCGGGGCCGGCTTGGCGGCGACCGGCGCGTACCCACCAGAATGTGCGTACCCCCCAGTATCGTGTGCCGACTCGACCGGCGCTGGGGCTGGGGCCGGTTTGATTCCGGCAACCGGCTTGGACGCAGGTGCAACGGGGGATACGCCTTTCATGGCGTCTTCAAGCGCCAGAACCAGTTGCTTTCCACTGCTGTACCTTTCGGCCGGGGACTTTGAGAGAGCTTTCAAAATCACCACGGAAATCGCCGATGGCACGCGAGGATGTGCCATGTTGAGCGGATGCGGCGCCACATCGGTGATGGCCCGGTCCACTTCACCCAGATGCTTGCCCGCAAACGGGCTTCGCCCGGTGTAGAGCTGGTACAGAATTGCAGCCGCGCTGAAAAGATTGGACGCGGCGTTGACCGGTTTGTTCTTCACCTCTTCCGGCGAAATATACGGTTCGTTTTCGAGCTTTTTGACCGGGGTCTGCGAGAGCAGGTTCTTGTCTTTTACCAGCCCATAATCCAAGACCTTCAGAGTGCCATCCTGCAAAACCTTGATGTTCGTCGGGGTCAGGGCGTGGTGCACCACACCTTTTTCCTCGGCGTAGTCCAACGCGGCGCAAATCTGCTTGGCCAGGGAAAGGACTTCGCCGAGTTCCGGCTGGCGCTCCGCGAGGATCTCCTTGAGGGTTTGGCCTTCAACAAACTCCGCCGTCATGAAGACGGTAAACCCTTTGTACCCGCAGGTGTAAAGTTTGGCGATGTTGGGATGATCGAGACCGCTGGCGACACGAGCAGCGGCAAGAATCTTCTTAAACAGCTCATCGACGTCGTCCAGCCATTCCGGGACTTCGAACTGGCGCAAGGCGATCACCCGGTTCAGTTGCGGGTTCTTGGCCTTGTGAACGACCCCGATGCTTCCGCGGCCCATTTCCTTGACCAACTCCAAACGGTCAGTGCGTGGCCCAGCAGGTGCGGGAGTAGGAGCAGCGGTGTTTTCCATGGTTTCTGGCATTGGTGGCGCACCATGGCAAGCGCCTGGGAGAGGACGGACGAATCATATCCCAAGGACGGCCTTAAAGATGCCTGGAAGTACGAAGCCCTGCCGTTACGAAAGTAATCAGGATTTTTCACGTCCTTTTTCATCGCCTTGGCGTCGGGCGGCAAGCGTGGTCCTTGACATGTCAGAGCGCCGCGGCGCAACATCCGGCATGGATCTCGACGACATCCGCCAACTCTACGACTACAATCGCTGGGCCAACCAGCGCACTCTGGGCGCCGCCGCCAGGCTGGACAAGGGCACGTTCGTACGCCCGATGGGTAATAGCTTTTCCTCGGTCCGCGACACTCTATCTCACATCCTGAGCGCCGAGTGGATCTGGCTGGAGCGGTGGAACGGAATCTCGCCCACAGCGCTGCTCGACCCCGCCATCTTCCCGACAGCAGACTCGCTCAAAGCGCGTTGGCAGACTGTAGAGCAGGATTGCAGCCGATTCATCCAATCGCTCACACCCGCGCGACTCAAGGAAAACCTGGCTTACCTCAACCGGGCTGGGCAACGTTACGAATATCCCCTCTGGCAACAGATGGTCCACGTGGTCAACCATTCCAGCTACCATCGCGGACAAGTCACGACTTTGCTGCGGCAGCTAGGCGCGCAGCCGGTTGCAACCGACTTTCTGGAGTACTACGACGAGAGAAATGCGTAAGGAGATTTTAAAGTTGAAATTTCAAATTTGAAATTTTACGTCTCCTATCATCTCGAGAGCTTTTTGTTAAAGAAATCTGCCGTGGCCTGATATCCCTTGACCCAACTCTTCCACATCAGGAAGTCATGGATTTCGTCCGGGAAGATGATCTCTTGAAACGCAACGTTTTGCTTGCGTAAGCGCTGGACAAGGTCGTTGGTCTGCTGGAAGGGCACGTTGCGGTCGTCATCGCCGTGGATCAACAGGACCGGCGACCGCCATTGCACCACCGTGGCCACGGGGGACGAATCATACGCGAGCTTCACCGCTTCTTTGTAGTCTGGCGCTTCTTCGGCACTGCTGAGGCGCCTGCCCAGCAGAGTGGACCAATCATGCACGCCATGGAAGTCGACGCCGGCGGCGAAGATATCAGAGTTGCGCGAAAGGGCCAGGGCTGTCAGCAGGCCGCCGTACGACCCTCCCCAGATCCCGATCCGTTTGCGATCGACGAACGGAAGGCCTTGCAAATACTTCGCGCCGGCGAGCACGTCTTTGTACTCTGAAGAGCCCCTCCAGCCGCCGTCGGCGGGCTCGCGGAATGCCCGGCCGTACATGATGCCGCGCCGGTAGTTCACCGAAAGCACTACATAGCCCAGGCTGGCCAGATACTGATTCTCCGCGTAGGCGTTGTGGTAGTAGTACATGTAATGGAACGCCGGCAACATTTGCCGTGGCGGGCCGCCGTGCACAAAGATCAGAGCCGGGCTTTGCTTCCCAGTGCCGGCCGAAGGACTGGCGCCGCGAGGGACGAAGAGTTGCCCATGGACCTCAAGGCCATCTTCGCTTTTGAAAGTCACAGTTTGCGGCTCGACCAACTGCTGCGACGGAAAGTCCTTGGGGAGCGCTTCGGCGGCAATCATCTCCCGGCCTTTGTCTGTGACGCGATACGGCATGGCCGGCGAAGTCGCACTGGAACCGAAGCAAACGATGCCCTTGCCGTCGGCCAGCACAACGGGGTGCCACTCGGCTGTAGTGCCGCTGGTTAAAGGCGCAGGCTTTTCCGGATAGACATTCTTCCCTGACACAAACCCCTCGCGAATCATCCAGAGATGGCGTCGCTCAATGTCGTTTTGGTTCGACGTATAAAGAACAGCTGTACCCTTAGCCGACAAGACAACATCTTCGACATCAAAATCTCCCGGAGTAAGCAGGATCGGCGTACCTCCGAAGATCGGCATCATGTAAAGATGGTTACGGCCATCCTGTTCCGAACAAAAGATGATTTGGCCTTCGGCCGCAAATTTAAGCGACTCTGCCGCGAATGGCGGCAGCGAATCGTTCATCTGGTTGCCGCTGTGCCATAACTCCTTGCCTTCGCCGGTGACGGCGTCGGCCAGCCAGATGGCCCACGGCTGCGGGCGCAGCGGAATCAGCGGGAGATGTTGTTCAGATCCCGCCCTGCGGATAAAGACCAGCTGCTTGCCATCCGGTGACCAACGCGCCGCAAAGTCGCGGTCCGTGCTTGGCGCGAGATAGTGCACATGCTGGGCCGTACCGTCTGGAGAGAGGTCGAGGATCGCGATGAAGCTGTGGTCCCTGCGGTCCGAGGTGAAGGCGACGTGCTTACTATCCGGCGACCATTGCGGGTCCGATTCTTCTCCGCGTAACTCCGTCAACTGTCGTGCCGGCTTGTCACCGGCAACCGGCGCAATCCACAAATGACGCTTCGGTCCCTGCCAGACCGCCCACTGACCGTCCGGGGACAGTTGTACGTCTTCGCAATCTTCCTCGTTGCATCCCATCTCGCCCAGCAAGCGCGGATTTCCCTTATCAACGTCCGCTACCCACACTTGTTGCTTTGGCTCCTTTAACTCGCTGGCCGGATTGGCAACGTGCCCCTCGCCGTTGACCTCAGATCCGCGGGCATAGACTACGGATTTGCCGTCTGGGGTCAGACGGAGAGAGACGATGCTTTGGCCGTCGTCGCCCTGGTAATGCGTCACCTGGCGCGCGGCGAAGCTGGGAGCATCGGCCATCCACACGTTGCGCTCGCCCTTGCTGTCGAAAACCCAGGCGACGCGATTGGTCTGGGATGCCGCGGTCAGCCCAGTGGGAAAGGGCGAACTCATCACCTGCTCCAGAGTGAAAGCCTTAGGTTGGGCGAGGACCGTAGCGGCACTTGCCACGATGAACAGCAGCACATTGAGGGGTTTCATAAGCGCAGCATCATACCAAGAACTGAAGCGATAATTAAGAATTGTAAGAATTGCTCACCTTACTCCCTTCAGGCATTTGAAACTTCCCGGCCCCTGCTTTAACCTAGTGAGATTAGTTATGAAGACTGTTGTTCGCACGCTGCTTCCATACCTTGTCTTAATTTCCACCGCTGCGGTTGCCGTTCATGCGCAAGACATCGCGTCGTTTGAAAAGAAAATCACCACCAAGAAGTTGGCCAACGGCTTGACCGTCGTCGTCATGGAGCGGCCAGAGGCCCCGGTGTTTTCTTTTTATACCCACGTGGACGCCGGCTCCGCCCAGGAAGTCCAGGGCATTACCGGCCTGGCTCACATGTTCGAGCACATGGCGTTCAAAGGAACCGACAAAATCGGTACCAAGAACTTCCCTGCCGAGAAGGCCGCGCTGGCCAAGGTCGAGGTGGCCTACGCGGCGTATCAGAGGGAAAACATGAAGGAAGTCGGGCGTGACCCGAAGAAGGTCGCCGCGCTCGAGGAAGAGTGGAAGAATGCTATCGCTGCCGCCGATCGCTATGTGATCCCCAATGAGTTTGGGGAGATCGTGGAGAGTCAGGGTGGCGTTGGGCTGAATGCGTCCACCGACTGGGACGAAACCAACTACAACTATTCTTTCCCCGAAAACCGGCTCGAACTGTGGGCTTACCTGGAGTCGGAACGCTTCCTGCACCCGGTGATGCGCGACTTCTACAAAGAGCGCGACGTTGTGATGGAAGAGCGGCGCATGCGTACCGACAGCTCTCCTCAAGGACGCCTGATCGAACAGTTTCTGGCTGCCGCTTACACCGCGCATCCGTACGGCCGTCCGGTGGTGGGATGGCCTTCCGACTTGCGCGCTTTTTCGGCAACCGACGCGCAAAACTTTTATCGCAAGTACTATGTGCCCAGCAACATGGTGGTGACCCTGGTGGGCGACGTGAAAGCCGAGAAAGCCCTGCCCATCATCGAGCGCTACTTCGGCCGAATCCCCTCGGGACCGACGCCGGAACCGCTGCGCACTCAGGAGCCGCCGCAACGCGCGCTGCGTGAAGTGGTCTTGCACGACAAGTCGCAGCCGCTCTACGTGGAAGGTTATCACCGGCCAAGAGCCACCGATCCCGATGACGCGGTGTACGACGTGCTGGCCGACCTGCTCTCCAAAGGACGCACATCGCGGTTGTACCGCTCGTTGGTGCGCGACAAACAGATCGCCGTGGCGGCGGAAGGGGGAAGCTTCCCCGGCAGCAAGTATCCAAGCCTGTTCTATTTCTTTGCTGTTCCCGCTCCTGGAAAAACGGCCGAAGACATGGCCGCGCCCATCCACGAAGAAATCGAAAAGCTGAAGACCCAAGACGTCGGCGACGACGAGCTCAAGTCGGTGAAGACCAGGGCCAAAGCTGACCTGATTCGCGGACTGGGCGACAATCAGGGACTGGCCGTCCAGTTGGGCGAGTACCAGGCGCTTTATGGAGATTGGCGCGAACTTTTCCGCCAGATCGAACGCATTGATGCCGTTAGCAAAGCCGACATTCGGCGCGTGGCCAACAAGACTTTCGCCGCGGATAACCGCACCGTGGGCCGCATTGAGACGTCGTCCGGGCCGCCCGCTCCTGCTGGCGCGGAGAAAGGAGTGCAGCCATGAAGCATTTTGAGCTGGCTCACCCCTGGCGATTGAGCTTTAGCCTCTGGGTTCTTGCGGTGTCCTGTCTGACCTTTACCTCACCCGCCCCGGCCGGAGCTCAGCCGGCGACTGCGGCGCAAGCCACGACAACGACAGCACAGCAGAAGCCGGAGTCATCCAAGACTGGCGTAGCTTCTTCCTGGCAGCAAATTCCGATTCCCTCGTTGCGCTCGTTCAAACCGCAGCAGCCACGGCGCGTGGAGTTGCCCAACGGCCTGGTCATTTTTCTTCAGGAAGACCATGAGCTGCCGCTGATCAACGGCACCATTCGCGTGCGCGGCGGCTCCCGCGACGAATCCGCTGACAAAGCGGGGCTCGCTGATATCTACGGCGGCGCCTGGCGCACCGGTGGCACCACCAGCAAAACCGGCGACCAGCTCGACGATTTTCTGGAATCGAAGGCCGCTCGCGTCGAAACCTCCGGCCGGCAGGATTCCACGTTTCTAGGCTGGTCTTCGCTCAAAGACGACTTTGACCCGGTCTTCGCCGTTGTCCTGGACATCCTTGAGCATCCGGAATTCCGCCAAGACAAAATTGATCTGGCCAAGAAGCAGATGGCTGCGGCCATCGCCCGGCGCAATGATGAACCTGACGACATCTCCGAGCGGGAGTCCAACAAGCTCGCGTTCGGCGCCGACAACGCGTGGGCGCGCGTTCCCGAACTCTACACCGTCGCCGCCGTCACCCGTGACGACCTGCTGCGCTGGCACCAGCGCACGGTAGCGCCTAACAACATGATCGTGGGCGTGGCCGGAGATTTTGATTCAGCCGCCATGGAACAGAAACTCCGCCAGGCATTCGGTTCCCTGCAGGCCGGCACTCCCTTCTCGCCGGCGAAAGCCGACTTTCACCCCGCTGCTCCGGGGTTCTACCTGGTCGAGAAGGATGACGTGAACCAGAGCCAGATCACCATGGTGGACCTGGGGATCGAACGCCGCAACCCTGATTACTATGCAGTCGAGGTCATGAACGAGTTGTTCGGAGGCGGTTTCGCTTCGCGCTTGTTCTCGAACATCCGCACCAGGCAGGGGTTGGCCTATGCGGTGGGCGGCGGCGTAGGCACCGCTTTTGACTATCCCGGAGTTACCCGCATCGCCATGGGCACCAAGAGCGAAACGACTCTAGCCGCGATCCATGCATTGAACAAGGAAATCGACAAACTCATTCACGGCGGCGTGAGTGAACAGGAAGTCAAGAGGGCCAAGGACGATATCCTCAACTCCTTCATCTTCGAGTTTGACTCTAAAGAAAAGGTCCTGGCCGAGCGCATGCGCTACGAGTTCTACGGCTACCCTCCGGATTTTCTAGAGCAGTTCCGCGCCGGGATCGAGAAAGTCACGCCCGCGGATGTGGAGCGCGTGGCGAAAAAATACCTGCGTCCGGAGAAGCTCGCCGTGCTGGTAGTCGGCAATGCCAAAGATTTTGACGGCAGCCTGAACAAACTAGGCAAGGTCACGCCTGTGGATATCACCATCCCGGAAAAGAAACCCGGAATGTGAATGCAGCTTTTCTCTGGAATCCCGATCCCGCGGGGAGAGGGAGACAGATCCGCGCGTGGTCAGGTCGATATCGGCGCCACCGCCGTACACGAATGTACCCTGTCCCCGCGTCGGTATTTGGGAAGACGGTTGGCAGGTCGATCAGTTTTTGATTTGAGTCACTTCAACGGCGAATAGTAACCATTCTTCCAGTAGACCCGGACCGGCATCCCTTCAGGAACAATCTTTACCTTTAGGTTGCGCCAATTTCCATTACGAGCTGGATTACTGGAGCGGAAGCCAAGCACGTACTGGTTGCGGAGTTCCAGGGAGATTCTCTGCGCCGCCTCCGGCAGATCTCGAATGTCCTTTATGTCAAAGGTGCGTCCGCCGGTAGCCTCGGTGACAGCATTGAGCAAGTGCTTGCCCTCTCTCTCTTCCACAGTTTGGAAGAAGAAACTGTCGAAAATTCCAATCCCATAGAGCTCCACATCAGCTTCCTGGACCAACCGCTTGATTTCTGACCGAGTGTAGTGGCTGCAATTGTCGCCGCCGTCGGAAACGATGAGAAGCGCTCGTCTCTGATATCGACCGTGGTGAATCTTATTCACGCCCATGTAAATGGCGTCGAGCAGTGACGTTTGGCCGCTCGCCATAACTTTGAACAGGGGGTCTTGGATGTCTTTGACGGAAGAGGTGAAATCCGCAAGCAGCACAGGGCGGTCCGAGAACGTGATAAGGAAAAAATCGTCCAGCGGATTGGCTGTGTTGAAGAACTCCAGGATGGACTCGCTCGCAACATCAAGCTTGTTGCGCATGCTGTTGCTGGTGTCCAGAATAACCCCCAGGCTGATCGGGGAATCCTCGGCGGAGAAAGTGTCGATTGTCTGCCGTTGACCGTCCTCGTACAGCTCGAAATTCTGCTTCTCCAATCCGGTCACGGCGCGGTTCATGCGATCCGCCACCGTCACCGGCACCAAGACGAGATCTACATTCGAAATCAGCGGTTTGGAATGCTTGGACTGCGAACTCCGTCCGGCTGAGCTGTCCGGAGGCTGACTTTCCGGTTCTTTATGTGGCGCCGGGGGTCTCGAAAGGATATGGACATCAGTATCACTCTGGGCGAACGCGGGCACGGCCAGCGTGACAGAAGCCAGTGCAAAAACCGCAAGGACGGCTTGCAGTCGTCCACCCAAATCGAAATTCTGACCGGAAAAAGGGGCCCGGTTCATAAGGGATCGGCCTGCGAGCAGATACAACTTGCTGACCCGCGTTTCGCAAGGGGCGGGAATCATATCACAACCACAGGCGGGTTCTGCAAGTGATTGAATCTATGGTGGAGCTGGTCGGGATCGAAGCGACGACCCCATCGTTGCGAATCATAAAGATGAATTCTGAAGCCCTGTCTTGGCCAGTGCGCGGAGATATCCTTCAGAGCACCGTGATCGCGAACCTTCAGGGATGTGGAAGACAGTATGGATCCCGATCGCTTCGCGGGATCGGGATTTCAGAAGCCGCCTGCGCCCTCGGGTTTACTTCGCTTCCGCTTTCACACAATACTTCTCGAAGGCGCCCGCTAGCGCAGTAGCGATCATTTCCGGGCTGCTGACTTCGATGTCGCGGCGCTCCATCATGTACACCAGTTGGCCGTCACGGAGTATCCCGATCGAGGGAGACGACGGCGGGTAGCCGGTGAAGAAGCTACGTGCGGCTTCAGTGGCTTCGCGGTCCTGGCCGGCGAATACTGTGATCATGCGGTCCGGACGCACGCTGTTGCGCAGCGCGGCCCGCACTCCGGGGCGCATTTTGCCCGCGGCGCATCCACACACCGAATTCACCACCACCATGGCCGTACCTTTTTGCCGAACGGCGCTCTCCACTTCCGCAGCCGTACGCGCCTCCGCTATGCCAGCGGACACCAGTTCCTGGCGCATGGGCGCGATCATCATTTCTGGATACATTCTTTTCTCCCCCAAAAGTGTGTCGTAAAGATTTTACCAGACGAGGTAAGCCGGCCTGGCTACCTCTCGTGATACCGGTCCGTCACCAGATTTGGCGGGAACCAATAGCTAAGAACCAAGAGCCAATGGCTAAGGGCTGCTTTTCTGCTGTAATCTGAAGAACAACCTTGAACATCCAGGAAAACATTTCTCTGGCGCCGCTCACCACGTTCCAAGTGGGTGGCCCAGCCCGCTTCTTCACAGAGGCGCACAGCGAGCGCGACGTACAAAATGCTGTCGCTTATGCCGGCGAACGCCGGCTGCCGCTGTTTGTCCTGGGAGGAGGCAGCAATCTTGTCGTGGCAGACGCCGGGTTTCGCGGACTGGTAGTGAAGGTCGGCTTGTCCGGCGTCAGGATGGAAAGCGACGGCGTGTTCCGCACGGCCGCCGGTGAGAACTGGGATTCACTGGTCGAGCTCACTGTCGCCAGAAATTGCGCCGGACTGGAATGCCTTAGCGGCATTCCGGGGACTGTAGGCGGAACCCCTGTGCAGAACGTGGGCGCCTACGGGCAAGAAGTTTCGCAAACGATTATCCGCGTGCGCGTGCTGGAGTTGGCTACAGGAAAGATTTGGGAGTTCGACCGCGCAGCCTGTGGCTTTGCTTACCGCACTAGTATCTTCAACACCACGCAGCGCGACAAATATATTGTGCTTGAGGTCACTTACCGGCTTCAGCCAGGCGGCGCGCCGAGCGTTCAATACGCTGACGTTAGGAAGTTTTTCTCGGATGCGGCAAATTCATCGCCGACGCTCAGGCAGGTTCGCGATGCCGTACGCAGCATCCGTCAGAGTAAAGCCATGCTGATTGTTTCCGGGGACGAAGACTGCCGTAGTGCAGGCTCATTCTTTAAAAACCCCGTGGTCAGCGCGGCAGAAGCAGACCGCGTTCAGGCGCTGGCCGAGCAACGGGTTGCCGGCAGAGCTTTGCCGCGCTATCCAGCCCAGGACGGCAACGTCAAACTGGCAGCGGCGTGGCTGGTCGAACAAGCAGGATTCAGGAAAGGGTATTCGCATGGCGCGGTAGGCATTTCGCGCAAGCATTCCCTGGCCATCGTCAACCGCGGTGGCGCAAAAGCCCAAGACATCGTCGCGCTCAAAGACGAAGTGCAGAAACGAGTGCTCGAGGTCTGGGGCGTGAAACTTCATCCTGAACCGGTGTTCGTGGGGTTTTAGCGGGCAGGTCAGTCTGCGGCTTCAGACATTACATTCTTTGTTGACGTCTACCGGGCCGCACACCGCCACAGGTAAAGACAACGGGCTGACCGTCTTTTTGGTGCGCTGCGCGACGCGTCCGCAACCGGGCCAGGCTGTGGCACTGGCTTTGGCGGATCATCCATCTTGAATCGAATGGCGACAGAAAAGAACGTACTCTCTTCGCTGCAGTTTTCGCACGCGAATTTTGATTTTCTCAAGCTGTCACTTGCGGCTTGAATCAGGATGGGATGGCCGCTCAGAGGCAGTAAGCTTACGATCGCCCCCTGCGGATCAAGTTCCAGCTCAATCCAGACGTCTCCTTGAATATGCGCGATCTTCGCCATCTGGGGATAGACCGGCTCGATCCGTGACACCCACTTCAGCCTGGGCTCTTGCGCCAGGGCGGTTGTACCCAGGATGAGTAACAGACCAACGATCGTCGCATGGCCTTTGAGCATGGGCTTCTTCTTCTGAACGCGGATGCCCGGCTGTTCTTGCGGGAGAATTGATCTCTCGCTTGCCAGGTCGCAGCTGCTCTCGGTCTTCCCCCACGCAACACCGGGCAGAGGACCTGCTCGTTCATTTTGTTGGGGTCTCAAAACCGAATTCGCGCAGAATAGCTTGCCCGTCCGGCGATGTCAGAAATTGCAGAAAGCGGCCAGCGAGATCCTTGTTCTTCGAAGCCGACACCACGACACCAGACTGTTCGATGGGGGCATAGCTGTTGTCAGGCAGCAGGAGGCAATTACCACTGCGTCTCATGGCGCTGGACAAAGCCAGAGAATAGGAAATGAAGGCTACATCAGCATTTCCGGATTGGGCAGCCTGGGCGGTTTGCGAAACGTCATCGCTTAGGAGCAATTTCGGCTCCACTTTATCGTAGATCCGGTAGTGTTGAAGGACAGAGACTGCGGCACGCCCGTAGGGCTCGATCTCTGGTTTAGCCACCGCGATCTTTTTCACTCCCGGAGCGGTCAGCGGTTTCAGGTCCCCGCTCAGGACGCCATCCGCGGAGCGGAGCTGCAAAGATGAACTGTTGGATATCCACAACGCCAGTCGCCCCCGGGCATAGTAGGTAACGCTGCCTCCTTCGGCCTTATGCTCCCGCACCAGGGTTTCCGGGTAGCCCCTGTCTGCGGAGAGAAAAACATCAAACGGAGTGTCGTTCTCGATCTGCGCGAAGAAACTTCCGGAAGAACCCACGGCAACGCTGACATGCGCGTTGCTCTTTTTTTCAAAAGCTGGAGCCAGCTTCTCCATAACTGCGGTTAAGTTAGAGGCCGCTGCGACCTTTAACTCCTGCGGCCAAGAAGCGCACGTAAGGAACAACGGGGTAATTAGAAACATCCTGCGAAGGATGGACAATCATCACCTCCGTGGACTTAATCAATGCCGAAGCCCTTTTTCAAACCCATCTCGGCCACAACGTCGGCCGTGATGATCCTGGTGAGCAACTGCCCGGCGATGGACAGCCGGACTTGGCCCATTCAACGTCAACTTTGACCTCCAAAACGCGTCCCGTCAACTGATTACGCTTGCGGACCCTGCCAAAAAATGCGCCGCGTCCGGGCATAGACCGACTTTATACGACTATCGACGTTATTGATATACGTTTTCGCGTGAGGCCTAGATGATGGCCTTGGACAGAGGATTGGGGGAGCGCGGTTTCATTTCCTTGTGCTTTAACACCTCGCTCGCATGCCCTGAAAAGCGAGTCGCGGCACGAGACTTGTCTCGTGCCGCGGCCGCCTGAATGCTTCGTGCGTTGCTGAGTGATCGGAGGCGCACGCTCCAGGAATCGAAACTAAAAGTTCAGCAATGGACTGCGCTCTATCGTAAAACTTAGTGGGCTCCCCACCGGTACTGTATGCCGGCTGAGTATTTGAAATTGTTCTGGTTGTTGGTTGAAGTCAAAGGGTTGGTGAACCTTGTCAGCATGTAGTTAATGTCCGCGGCCCGAATGGCAAGATTCGGCCTGATGGGTATATCAATACCGCCGCCGACGGTCATGGCGAAGGGAGTCTGTGACCCTTGCACTGTAAAAACGGCCCCTGGATGCGCAGCAATGGCCTTCTCGATGTTGGCATACGCATTGGTGTGAGAAATGCCAAAGAGAATTTGCCCAAAAGGCTCAAAGTGTTTATACCGAGCCTTGACGATGGGGCCAAACTGGTAGGTCTGCATGCTGCCGTTGGCGACATAGGTTCCTGCGGGAATGGTCCCTAAGGAAGTTGCAAAGTTGGTGGAGAAAATCGTAGTGAAGTCGGTGCTACCATAGAAGAGCAGTTCAGCTTTGAAGCCTACCATGGGAAGAAAGAAATAAGAGAGATCCACGCCACCGCCGTTGAAGTTGCGGTTGTTCAGTTGGGGCAACGTGGGGTTGAAACGAAGATAAGAGTACTCGCCGGTAATTTCAGCTTTGGGAGCCTCGCTCGTCTGGGCCACGGCGGAGATGGTCACCAGAAACATCAGAGCTCCTGCTAACATGCACTTCCTTGTCGTCATGAGTTCAGTCCTCCTCACGATACAAAAGATTCGTCCCTTTTCCGGTGGGTTGCTACCGAAACCTTTGTGTCGACTCTTTTGGGAGCAAGCTTTTACTCAGCGGCGCCAAAGTATTTTTTCTGCTCCTGCGGTAGTAAAAATTCTTACGTGTATCATTTACAACACAATGTGTGGTTGATCCGAGTTTCCCCGTCGGGCGTGGGTCTGCAGGGCTCGCTTAATTCACCGCCGTTTGGTGAGTTGCTCAAGTCATCCAACCGTGCGAATACACTGAAAGTGGGTCCGGGCTCCGTCCGCAGCTTATTCGAGATGCCTGGCACAAGCGAATGAACGGCGAAGCCCACGGCGAATGAAAGGGGTTAGCATACAGATATCCTTTCGACGGGCGTTGGATCGCGTTTGGAATGAATCCACTCTGGTTCTGGAAACGTATTTGTAATGTAGCTTTGCCAGGCGCGGGTTCATCCATCGCAAACGGTTCGCACAAGGTCGAAATGTGAGATTCTCGCCTGGCTGGATGAAACGAAATGGAACGAAATTGAGAGACCGATATGCTGATCAAAAAACCCAGTGATATTTCTTCGTCTGAGATCACTCCTAAGTCAAACTACGTGAACCGGCGGAAGTTTATGGCCGGCGCCATTGCCACCGGGGCAGCACTGGCCGGGGGCTATTATCTGCGGACGTCCGGATCAGACGAAGCTGTGGCTGCCGACGGGGCCAAACTCAGCGGCATCGTCAAGAGCCAGTTCAGCACCACAGAGAAGCCGACGTCATTGAAAGACATCACCAATTACAACAACTATTACGAATTCAGCACGGACAAATACGAGCCGAATGGGCTCTCCAAAAACTTTCGGACTCGTCCTTGGACGGTGAAGATCGACGGGAAGGTAAAGAAGGCTAAAACTCTGGACATCGATTCCATCATGAAGCTGGCGCCCCTGGAAGAGCGCATTTATCGCCATCGCTGCGTGGAAGGCTGGTCCATGGTGATCCCCTGGGTGGGATTCCCGTTCAGCGCGCTGATCAACCAGGCCGAGCCGCTGGGCAATGCTAAGTTCGTGGCATTTGAAACCATCATGGCCCCCGGTGAGATGCCGAACCAAAGACGAGACGTCCTTCCCTGGCCCTACGTGGAAGGCTTGCGCATGGACGAGGCCATGCATCCCCTCGCCATTTTGGCAGTGGGGTTGTACGACGAAGTCCTTCCCAACGTGGACGGCGCGCCGCTGCGCCTGGTGGTGCCGTGGAAGTACGGATTCAAAAGCATCAAAGCTATCGTGCGCATCAGCTTCACCGAGTCCATGCCGCCCACAACCTGGAACCGAATGGCCTCCGACGAATATGGCTTTTACTCCAACGTCAATCCAACCAAGGATCATCCGCGTTGGAGCCAGAAGACGGAACGAAGGATTGGAGGCAGCATCTTTGCCGCTAAGCAGCCCACACTGATGTTCAATGGTTATGGCGACCAGGTAGCCGGCCTGTACTCAGGCATGGACTTGCAGAAGTACTACTGATGAAATCTCCTTCGTTGAACGTAACGCGGTCGCTGAAAGCCACGGTATTTCTTCTTTGCCTGGCGCCCCTCGGCGTGCTGGTATGGAAAGGCTTTCAAGAACAGCTCGGCGCCAACCCAGTGGACGTGATTACGCGCTCCACAGGAAGGTGGACGCTGACGTTCCTTCTGATCACGTTATCGGTGACTCCTCTCCGCAAGCTCACGAATTTGCCGTGGCTGGTCCGGTTTCGCCGCATGCTAGGGTTGTTTGCATTTTTTTACGGCACCCTCCACTTGATGACTTTCGTCTGGTTGGACAAGTTTTTCAACGTCCAAGAGATGTTGCATGACATTGCCAAGCGCAGGTTCATCACCGCCGGAATGACCGCGTGGTCGATGTTGCTGCCGCTGGCTCTGACATCGACAGCCGGGTGGATCCGGCGTCTGGGCGGCAAACGCTGGCAGCAGTTGCATCGGCTGATCTATGTGAGCGCCGTCGCCGGCGTTGTCCACTTTATATGGCTGGTGAAGGCCGATCTGCGGCGTCCGCTGACTTACGGCTTCGTCCTGGCCTGCTTGTTGGCGTACCGGGCAGCAAGCTGGCTGTTTTCGCGAACGCGTTCGCGCTCCGCGGTGCAGGCTGCAGGTACCTGATCTGGACCCGCTCCAAAAAAAAAAGCGCATCCGAGGATGCGCTTCCCTGCTTTCGAGGACTGGAGTGTTACTGAGGAGTGAACTTCATCTGGATTTGAGTGGTCTGCTCAATGGGCTGCCCGTTCAGTTTGGCGGGTTTGAATTGCCACTGCTTCACCGCATCAAACGCTGCGTCTTTGAAGACAGGCAGGCCGTTAAGAAACTGCAAATTGGTTAGCTTGCCGTCTTTGCCGACGGTGCCTTGTACCGTTACCGTACCGCTCAAGCGGCGGACCTTGGCGATTGTCGGATATACCGGCGGAACTCGCTTGAGAACCTGGACGGGTTCGAGATCCGATTGGGAGATCATCGAAGGCGTAGACGAAGCAACCGGCTTGGTCAGCGAAGTAAGCGCTCCCGGGACGTTGCCCGCGTTCAGGTTCAAGACGGGCGCAGTATCGGGGGCTGGAGCGTTGTTCTCCGTACCAGCGATCTTGGACGTGCCGGCGGCAACGCTTATGGCTTCAGGAGTCTGCTTCTCTTGTGGTTGCGGAGGTGGAACGTTCTTGGCCGCGTTCTTGTCAGCGTTCCTCTCAGCGTTTCTGTCGGGCTTGGTGACGGCCGGTCTGGATTCGGCCACGGGCTTGGCAGGAACGCTGGGTGCAGAGGCAGTGCTCACCGGATTAGCGGCAGTGGCCACGGGCTGGGTATTGTTGCCAGCATTCGACGGGGATGCCGGGACCACGGCATTGGGCACTTCCGGCGCCCGCTGTGCCGCCGTAGCCGGCGACGCCGGCTTATGCATCGTGCGATAGGCATAGAACGATGCCGCCCCGATCGCCACTACAACCACGCCTAAAATGATGACGTTCTTGGAGGATTTCTTTTCCTCGCTCGCCGCAGATTCAAAGCTGCTCAAGCCTGCACGAGGCTCGTGTTTGCTCTCTGCCCGTCTGTCTTCCCTCTTCGGAAGCGCCGGAGCAGTGATTTCCTCGGCCACAGGAGAAGCTTTAATCGGTTCGACTTTGGCGACTACCGGGAAAGACGCGCGCGTGCTGGGCGACGCAGCCGGTTTAATGACCACCGGAGGCGGCTGGATCGGCGCTGCGGCCGAGGTGACAGGCTTGGGCATGGTCACGGAAGCCGGCGGACGCGCCGGTTCGGGCTGCACGCCTTCGTCCTTCGCTTTGCGCTCCTTCTGCAACAGGATCGAAATCTGGTCCGCCATGGTCTTCAAGACGGCAACGTGCGTGATGGTGAAAGCGTGCGCCGTTGGTGCAAAAACAGCCAGCACACCCACCACGCGGTTGTCCTCTTTGATCGGAGTCACCACCATGGAGCGGATTCCCAGCGCACGAATCGCGGCTGTATCCACCCGGGTATCGGTCTCGGCATCGTCACAGCGCAGTTCTTTGCCGCTTTGGATGCACAACCCAGTGAAGGATCCCTCCACGCGCAACGCTGTGCCCACATCCGGAGCACTGGCGCCGCTGCGGGCGCGGCAGATGATTTCGTCGGCGTTGCCTTCACTCAATGCGATGGCCGTGCCGGACGCGTTGGTGAACGCTTGGGCGCGTTGGGCGATGACAGCTAGCTCGTCCGATGCACCCCGCGCTCGCGTTTTGCTGCCAGTTTCGGAAACTTGCGTTGCCATGTTTGCGCCGTCCTGAAAGCCGTTCCTTGCAAAGGGCCTTGGCACGCCTTGAACTGCGACGCGCCCGTCAAAAAACTTGATCGCACCTCGGGTACAAGAGGCGGCTCAAAAAATTGTTTAAAAGGCCTTTTCCCCTTCATGCCGGAGCCAGAACTGCGCTCCTGTGACCCACGAATAGGAAAAATCCGCGACGGGTCCGGCCACTTTCTACGGCCAAACCCGCTGCTTGTTCTTGTCCCCGCCGGCAGCCGCCGTTTGCACGGCTACTGGACGAGCGGCTTCCGGCTGACCGCCGCCTTCGAGGATCCGAGCCGCGACTCGAAGGGCCTCGATCTCGGCTTGAAGTCCGGAAATCTGCGCCTGAAAAATCGCGATTTGGTTTTCTTTCTCTTTTATCGCGTCATAAATATTCGTCATGTTGTGATTCTCGCCTCACTAGGAAACCGCGCTGGGTGAATTTGCTGCACCATATTAGCGAGTTACGTGGTCCTTTCGTTCAGGGCTTTGCCCTATTCACCTGTGTCGTTGGTGCATGTACTAAAGTGTTTTCCCGATTCGGTAATCCGGCCCTGGGGTAGAAACAAGGGTGAATCCCCAAAGAAACTTGGGCAAATCACGTAATTGAGAGAGCGCAGCTTTTCCGGCCAGTTTTCAACGATTCTTCGCTGGCCAGGTATCGGGAGAGTTACTTCCCGCTTGCGCTCCTTGCCACTGGCCAAGATTGAAACAGGCCATGGGCGGAGGTTGACCCTTTTCTCGCCTCCCTTGGACCGCTGCGTGGAGATCGCGCCGAGTCGGTCCAGCGCGGCCGTTGGCGCCCAATTTCCCACGGTCAGCTGCTAAGGGACAGCAGCCAAGGTAGCCTGCTGCTGGATCAGGCGCTGCCAAACCACGGCCAGGACGCTGCCAATCATCACCAGCGCCACGCACAGTCCAATCCACATGCCGGGCGCCCCCAACTGCCAACGGAAGCAAAGCAAAGCACCCAGCGGCAGCCCGACGGCCCAATAGCCGAATAAATTGGCCAGCATGGGAGTGCGCGTGTTACCGGCGCCGCGCAGAGCGCCTGTAGCTACCACTTGCAGCCCGTCGAACAACTGGAAGACGGCAGCGACCATCAGTAAGACGGCTCCGGCGTGGACAACTTCGGGTTGCGGCGTGTAAATGCGGGCGATCGGATGGCCGAAGGTGAGCAACATCAGCCCGGAGCAAGACATGAAGCCGGCGCCGAAGAGTAAGGCGGTCCACCCGGCTCGGGCTGCAGCGTGAACGTCTCGGGCTCCGAGACCCTGTCCGACGCGCACCGCCGCCGCGGAACTGATGCCGAGCGGCACCATGTAAGTGAGGCTGGCGACATTGAGGGCAATTTGATGTCCAGCCAGCGCCAGCGCGCCCAGGCGGCCGACCAAGAAAGTCGCAAAGGTAAACGCGCCGATCTCCGCCAGAAGCTGCGATGCTGCCGGGAATCCGAGACGCAACAGCCCCATCATGCGGCGAAGCTCGATGCTGCGTGATGCGCGCCACAAACCGCTATTGCGCTTGCGGTCGTAATAAATTGCCGCGATGGCCAACGCTACCACCATGTACACCCGGGAAATGCATGTGGACCACCCGCTGCCGGCCACGCCCAGCGCAGGCATGCCGAGATGTCCGTAGACCAGAGTCCAGTTGCCCAGCAGGTTGACGAGATTAGCTGACACCAGGGTAAACACCACGGGCTTCACAATGCTCATGGCCTGCAAGTAGCGGCGGAGGGCAAAATACAAGACCAGCGGCAGCGTGCTCCAAATCAGCGCTTTCAGAAATGGGACAGTCGAGGCCACCAGGGCGGGCGACAATCCAAAACGCGGAAACAAAGGCACACAAGCCAGTACTGCAAGCATCACCGCTGGAGAGAGGATGAGCGCCAGGTAAAGCGCATTCCACAGAGTTCGATGACATTCCTCGAGCCGGCCCGCGCCGTAGGCTTGAGCCACCAGCGTGTCCAGACCGAGCATGATGCCGCTGCCGAAGATGCCGATGGTGTAGAAGAGCGTAGTTCCAAGGCTTACTGCCCCGATCGACGTTGCGCTGTCCGGCAAACGGCCGACCATCACCGTGTCCACAAAACCCATGGCCAGCCAGCCCACCTCAGTCAGAGCCAGAGGGACGGCCAGCCGCAGCATGGGCCGAAATTCCTGGCGCATTTCGCGTAAGCGCAGCACAGCTTTGATTTAAACATAGGTGGCACAGCCACCCCGGCTGTGCGGGTTGAGAAACAACACCGGCGAGGGCCCCGTTCACGGGCGCAAGCGAAACAATTCGTCTTCCTGGTCTACTGCACGCTCAAGGTCACTGTGGCCGATCCCGAGGCCGCCCCGCTGGTTCCGGTCACCGTGATGGTGTAGGTGCCCGCGGGCGTCCCGTTGGTTCCAGTTTGCTGCGGGCGTCCACCGCATCCAGCGAGCGCCAGCAGCAGTACAATGCCGCTCACCGCCATTACCACACGCAGCCGCACCTTCTTGCTGTTCGTCCCCGCAATCACGATTCCCGCAAGGCCCAGCGATGAGAACAATAGAGCGTACGTGGGCCCGCCTGGACCCATCGGCAAGGATGACGCTGACCGTGCCGTGGTGGCGATGTTCATGTTAACCGTGTCCGTTAGCTGGCTGGAAGAAGGCGGGTTGAAAGTGCAGGTGGACGCCGCAGGCAATCCGCTGCAACTGAAGTTGACCGTCCCCATCCCGGGGGTGGAGTCCAGCGTGAGCCCGAAGTTTGCAGGCTGCCCGGCCGTGATCGTCGCCGTGCCGTTGGCAGGCGTGATCTGGATCGCCGCCCCGATGTGCGTGGGGTCATTCGCCGTATCGTTCCCGGTGTTGGACTCCCCGCCGCCCGACACAGTCGCAGTGTTGGTCACGTTGGCTTTGATGTTGGCGGGTACGTTGACCGTGAGCGTGATGGCCGGATAGCTGGCCCCAGGCGTCAGAGCATCACTGCGGGTGCAGGTCAGCGTTCCCAGAGTGCAGCTCCAGCCGGTGCCGCTCATAGCCGTGGCGACGAAGGTGTTAGACACGTTGGGTAACGTATCTACCACCATGACCGTGCCTAGAGTTGGACCGGCACCCGAGTTCTTGACCGTGATGGTGTAGGTGGCGCCCGTCTGGCCGCGGGAGAAGGGGTCGGTGTGCGTCTTGGTGATCGTGAGGTCAGCTGGCTGCACGCTGAGACTCGCCGACGCGGTGTTGCCGGTCCCGCCGTTGGTCGAACTCACTGCGCCAGTGGTGTTGTTGTAGTTCCCGGCCGCACTGCTGGTCACATTCACGCTGACTGTGCATGAGCTCGCGACAGGAACACTCCCGCCGGTGAGACTCACGCTTCCTGATCCGGCGGTTGCGGTGGCGGTGCCTCCGCAGGTATTGCCGAGCCCGTTGGGCGTCGCGACCACCAGTCCCGCGGGCAAATTGTCCGTGAAGGCCACTCCAGCTTCTGCGACCGTGTCAGCCCCGGGATTGGTGATGGTCAGAGTCAAAGTTGAAACGCCGTTTACGGCAATGACCGCCGGGTTGAACGCTTTGGCAATCGATGGCGGAGCCACCACAACCTGCGGATTGCCGGTCAGTGATCCCGTGCTGCCATTGAAACTAGTGTCGCCGGGATAACTGGTGGTGATGTTGTGATTGCCTGCGGCCAGCGAGGAAGTTGTGAAGGTCGCCACGCCTCCGCTCATTGTCCCCGTGCCCATGGGGCTACCGCCGTCCAGGAATGTCACCGTTCCGGTGGGTGTTCCCGCTCCCGGTGGCACTACGGTAACCGTTGCGGTGAAGGTCACAGCCTGGCCCAGGGCCGAAGAATTCTGCGACGACGTAACCGCGGTTGTGGTGCCAGTCTTGTTGATCACTTGCGGATTGGTGTTCAGCGAGCCCGTGTTGCTGTTGAAGTTTCCATCACCGCCGTAGTTGGTGGTAATCGTGTGATTGCCTATGGCTAGAGCTGAAGTCGTGAATGTGGCTATGCCTCCGCTCAGCGTCCCTGTGCCGATCGGGCTGCCGCCATCCAGGAATGTCACTGTTCCCGTTGGTGTTCCCGCTCCTGGCGCCAACGGGGAAACCGTTGCCGTGAAGGTGACAGGCTGACCCGCGATCGCAGGATTCTGCGAGGAAATCACGGCCGTTGTTGTATTGGCTTTGTTGACGACTTGCGGATTGCCCGTCAGCGATCCCGTGCTGCCGTTGAAATTGCCGTCAGCGCCGTAGCTGGTCGTGATGGTGTGATTGCCCACGGCCAGCGCCGAGGTCGTGAATGTAGCTATCCCTCCGCTCAAAGTCCCGGTGCTGATCGGGCTGCCGCCGTCCAGGAACGTTACCGTTCCCGTCGGTGTTCCCGATCCCGGTGCTACCGGCGATACCGTCGCCGTGAAGGTCACGGACTGGCCGAAGACCGAAGGATTGGTCGACGAAGTCACCGCGGTCGCAGTGTTCGCTTTATTGACCACCTGCGGATTGCCGGTCAACGATCCCGTGCTGCCGTTGAAGTTGCCGTCGCCACCGTAGCTGGTCGTAATGGTGTGATTGCCTACGGCCAGAGCCGAGGCCGTGAATGTAGCGATCCCTCCGCTTAGCGTTCCCGTGCCGATTGGGCTGCCGCCGTCCAGGAACGTCACCGTTCCTGTCGGTGTTCCCGATCCCGGTGCTACCGGCGATATCGTCGCCGTGAAGGTCACCGATTGACCGAAGACCGCGGGATTCACCGACGATGTCACCGCGGTCGCAGTGTTCGTTTTATTGACCACCTGCGGATTGCCGGTCAACGATCCCGTGCTGCCGTTGAAGTTGCCGTCGGCACCGTAGCTGCTGGTGATCGTGTGATTGCCCACCGCTAGAGCTGAAGTCGTGAATGTAGCGATGCCGCCGCTCAGCGTGCCCGTGCCGATCGGGCTGCCGCCATCCAGGAAGGTCACCGTTCCCGTCGGCGTTCCTGATCCCGGTGCTACCGCCGCGACCGTCGCCGTGAAGGTCACAGACTGGCCGAAGACAGAAGGATTCGTTGATGAAGTTACCGTCGTCGAGGTGTCAGCCTTGTTCACCACCTGTGGATTGCCGGTCAGCGATCCCGTGCTGCCGTTGAAGTTGCCGTCACCGCCGTAGCTGGTTGTGATGGTGTGATTGCCTCCGGCTAAAGCGGACGTCGTAAACGTTGCTATACCGCCGCTCAGCGTTCCCGTTCCGATCGGGCTGCCGCTATCGAGGAAGGTTACCGTTCCGACCGGTGTACCCGCGCCCGGCGCTACCGCTGACACCGTCGCCGTGAAAGTCACCGACTGCCCAAAGACCGAGGGGTTCAGAGACGAAGTTACAGTCGACGAGGTGTCAGCCTTGTTCACGATCTGCGGATTGCCGGCCAGCGAACCGGTACTTCCGTTGAAGTTGCCGTCGCCACCGAAGTTGGTGGTGATGGTGTGATTGCCTACGGCCAGCGCGGACGTCGTAAACGTCGCGATGCCACCGCTGAGCGTGCCCGTTCCGATCGGGCTGCCGCCGTCCAGGAACGTCACGGTTCCCGTCGGTGTTCCTGCGCCCGGAGCCACTGGCGACACCGTCGCCGTGAAGGTCACCGACTGACCAAAGACCGACGGATTCACAGACGAAATCACTGTCGTCGAGGTGTCAGCCTTGTTGACCACCTGCGGATTGCCCGTGAGCGATCCGGTGCTGCCGTTGAAGTTGACGTCGCCACCGTAGGTGGTCGTGATGGTGTGGTTGCCGACCGCCAAAGCCGAGGTCGTAAACGTCGCCACGCCGCCGCTCAGCGTGCCTGTGCCAATCGGGCTGCCGCCATCCAGAAAGGTCACTGTCCCGGTCGCCGCTCCAGGCGTTGTGGGCGAGACTGTTGCGGTAAACGTAACAGACTGACCAAACACCGAAGGATTAGCTGACGATGTGACCGTGGTGGTAGTGTCAGCCTTGTTAACGGTCAAGCTTGCCGTATTGTTGCTGCCGGAGTGCACGGCATCGGCCGGATAAGTTCCAGTGATGGTGTGGGGGCTGGTGGCGATATTGGCCGGTGTGACAGTAGTCGTACAAGTTGATGCGGTGCTGGTGCTCGGAGTGAGAACACACGCGCCGGTGATACTGTCTGTCGCTTCGGAAGAGGTGACGCTTACTGTGCCCAGCGGATTGAACGATGGAGTGTACAGCTCAGCATCCGACGCCGGCGTCGCGGCGGAGGTTATGCCGACCACCAGGACATCACCGTTGTTCAGCAGCGCGGAGACTAAAGCGGGGGCGAAGTCAGGACCTATCAATGGCGGCCCGGCGTCAGACTGCTGCAGACTCCCAGTGGTAACGAACTGATCGCTTTCGGCGTCGTAGAGGTCCACCGCCTGGCTCGGTGTGCCGCCTGCCAGCAGTACCATGCCATTCGGCAGCGCGACCGCAGAGCCACCCTCGCGGGCCTGGGACATGGAATGAGTGCTTGGAGTGAAGGTATTGGTAACCGGATCATAAAGATCGGCACTGGCCAAAACACCGCCGGAATTCCCTCCGCCCGCGATCAGCACCTTACCACTCTGCAGCAATGCAGCTTCAGGTTGCCAACGAAGAGCGCTCAGAGTTGAGTTAGGCCCGGTGATCAGGGTGAAAGTCCCTGCGCCGTTATTGCCTGCAGGATCATAAAGTTCGGCGGTGTTCAGCGCGCCGTTGGGGGCGCCGTTGGCGGTGCCGTCGTTGGAGCCGCCCACGATTAAAACCTTGCCATTTCCCAGCATCGTGGCTGTTGCTCCAAAGCGCGGGGTATTCATAGAACCGGTCGGTATGAAACGATTAAACACTGGGTCGTACAACTCAGCGCTGGCCGTTACCGTACTGGTGGTATCCATACCTCCGGCCACCAGGACTCTCCCGTTGTTGAGCAACGCAGCCACAGGCCTGTAGCGGGCCACCTCCATCACGTCGCTAGAACCAGAGCTGAACGTCATGGAAATTGGGTCAAAGAGCTCGGCTGTATTCACTGGACCTAACTGCCCGAAACCTCCTGCCACCAGCACTTGGAGGTTCGGGAGCAATACTGCGACGTGTCCATAGCGGCGGGACATCTGGATAGGAGGTTGGCTGAAACCTGAACCGTTCCAGACCTCTACGGTGTTGAGAATGGTCGCATCCGCCCCAAAGCCGCCCGCAACTAATACCCGCCCGTCAGCCAACAAGGTAGCGGTCGCACCGGCGCGGCTGACTGAAGGCGCGTGTGTGGTGGTGAAGGTATCCGCTGTGCCGGGTGGCACTGACCCTGAATCTGTGACGGTGACGGTTGCCGTGCTTGGTTGGTCCACCGCCACCGTGCTCGGATTCAGGACGAAAGGGCTCGTCGTGCTGGCGCGCTTGTTTACGGTAACAGAGCTTGCCGACGAAGCGCTGGGGTCGTGGGCAGTATCGCCCTGATAATTCGCCGTGATGGAATGTGGAGATGCGGAAACAGACAGCAATGAAGTCGTGAACGTAGCTTGATTGGGCGTTCCCTGATTCAGCGTCCCACTGCCCAGGAGGGTGCTTCCATCGAAAAATACCACCACCCCAGTAGCTGTTCCCGCAGTAGCCGTAACAGTTGCTGTAAAGGTAACGCTGTCACCCAGCGTGATCGTTCCCTGAGACGCGGCGAGTGTGGTCGCCGTGCCCGTAATCGAGGTTATCACCTGAGGATTTCCGGTCAGTGAGCCGGTGCTGCCGATGAAGCCGCCGCCGTCGCCCCCGTAGTTGGTGGTGATGGTGTGATTGCCAACAGTCAGGGCCGAGGTCGTGAAGGTGACTATGCCGCCGCTTAGGGTTCCGCTGACGATGGGGGTGCCGCCATCCAGGAAAGTGACGGTCCCCGATGGCGTGCCTCCTCCCGGCGCTACTGCTGACACCGTCGCAGTAAACGTGACAGGCTGACCTGCAGCCTGCGGATTCTGCGATGAACTTACAGTTGTCGCGGTGTTGGCCTGATTGACCACCTGGGGATTTCCAGAGAGCGAGCCAGTATTGCCGAAGAAGATCGCGTCGCCAGAATAGGAGGTAGTGATCGTATGGGGGCCCACGAAGAGCGCCGAAGTCGTGAACGTGGCTATGCCACCGATCAGGGGCGCCGTGCCGATGGAGTTTGCAACTCCACCGTCCTGGAAGGTCACCGTTCCGGTCGGTGTTGCTGCTCCCGGAGGGATCGGCGACACCGCCGCCGTGAAGGTCACTGATTGTCCGAAGATCGAAGGATTCAATGATGAAGTTACAGTCACCGTTGTGCTAGGCCTATTGACGACCTGCGGATTGCCAGGCAGCGATCCCGTACTGCCGTTGAAGTTGCCGTCGCCGCCATAGTTGGTGGTGATGGTGTGATTGCCTAACGCCAGAGCCGAAGTCGTGAATGTACCGATCCCTCCGCTCAGCGTGCCGGTGCCGATGGGGCTGCCGCCATCCAGGAACGTCACCGTTCCTGTTGGTGTTCCCGATCCCGGAGCTACCGTCGCGACCGTCGCCGTGAAGGTTACCGACTGACCGAAGAACGAAGGATTCGCCGACGACGTTACCGTTGTCGTGGTATTGGCCCTATTGACGACCTGCGGGTTTCCAGTTAGCGACCCGATGCTGCCGTTGAAGTTGCCGTCGCCGCCGTAATTGGTGGTGATGGTGTGATTGCCTATGGCCAAAGCCGACGTCGCGAATGTGGCCACGCCGCCGCTCAGCGTGCCCGTGCCGATCGGGCTGCCGCCGTCCAGGAACGTCACCGTTCCGGTCGCCGTTCCCGATCCTGGCCCCACCGGCGAAACCGTCGCCGTGAAGGTCACCGATTGACCGAAGACCGAGGGATTCAAAGATGAAGTGACTGTCGTCGCAGTATTGGACTTGTTGACCACCTGCGGATTGCCAGTCAGCGATCCTGTGCTGCCGTTGAAGTTGCTGTCGCCACCGTAGCTCGTGGTGATGGTGTGATTGCCTACGGCCAGCGCTGACGTCGTAAACGTCGCGATGCCACCGCTGAGCGTTCCCGTTCCGATGGGACTACCCCCATCGAGGAACGTCACTGTCCCGCCCGGCGTCCCTGAGCTGGGCGCTACTGCTGATACAGTAGCGGTGAAGGTCACCGACTGACCCAAGACCGAAGGATTGGCCGACGAAGTCACCGTCGTCGCACTGTTGGCTTTGTTGACGACTTGTGGATTGCCGGTCAGCGACCCAGCACTGCCGTTGAAGTTGCCGTCACCGCCGTAGTTGGTGGTGATGGTGTGATTCCCTACCGCCAGTGCCGAGGTCGTGAAAGTCGCTATGCCTCCGCTCAGCGTTCCGCTGCCGATGGGGCTGCCGCCGTCGAGAAACGTCACCGTTCCTGTCGGCGTTCCCGTTCCTGGCGCTACAGCTGAAAGCGTCGCTGTGAAGGTCACCGATTGACCAAACGCCGAAGGATTCACGGACGAGGTCACCGTCGTCGCGGTGTTGGCCTTGTTGACGACCTGCGGGTTACCAGTGAGCGAGCCGGTGCTGCCATTGAAGTTGCCATCACCACCGTAGCTGGTGGTAATCGTATGACTGACTATCGCCAGGGCCGAGGTGGTGAACGTTGCTATGCCACCGCTCAACGTCCCCGTGCCAATCGGGCTGCCGCCGTCCAGGAACGTCACCGTTCCTGTCGGTGTTCCTGCACCTGGAGCGACTGCCGACGCCGTCGCCGTGAACGTCACCGACTGACCGAAGACCGATGGATTCGCTGAAGACGTTACCGTCGTCGTTGTATTGGCCTTATTGACCACCTGCGGATTGCCGGTCAGCGAGCCTGTGCTGCCATTGAAGTTGCCATCACCACCATAGTTGGTGGTGATGGTGTGATTGCCTGCACCCAAAGCCGACGTCGTGAATGTGGCGATCCCTCCGCTCAGCGTCCCCGTACCGATCGGGCTGCCGCCATCCAGGAACGTCACTGTGCCTACCGGTGTTCCTGCGCCCGGTGCTACCGCCAAAAGCGTCGCCGTGAAGGTCACGGACTGGCCGGAGACCGATGGATTGACCGACGAAGTCAACGTCGTCGCAGTATTGGCCTTGTTGACCACCTGCGGATTGCCGGTCAGCGAGCCTGTGCTGCCGTTGAAGTTGCCGTCGCCACCGTAGTTGGTGGTAATCGTGTGATTGCCTACGGCCAAAGCCGAGGTCGTGAATGTAGCGATCCCTCCGCTCAGAGTCCCCGTGCCGATCGGACTCCCTCCATCAAGGAACGTCACCGTGCCTGTCGGCGTACCGGGCCCTGACACCGGCGTGATGGTCGCGGTGAAGGTCACAGATTGACCGAAGGCCGAGGGGTTCGGCGATGAGGCTAACGTCGTGGTCGTATCGGTCTTGCCGGAGATGTCAGTGAAGCAGACTGACACACTATCAAGACTCGGGGTCACGGTGCTGTCGGTAGTCGTGAGCGTAGCCTGATACTTGAGATATCGGAAGTTATTGAACTGCGTCAGCGATGCGCCGTTCGTGAAGAAGGTCCCCGCCGTGCCGTTCGGCCCCACGAAGTTGAACGGCCCGGCTGCGCTGTTGCTGGCCGCGATCTGGAACTGAATGTTGGTGTTGGCCGGAGTCGTGGCCACCCAGGAGAGGGTTCCCCAGTTGGAGGTGCTTCCTGGAGCCGGATTGGCGTCCTTGACCGAGGAGACAAATGCTCCTGAAGGAGGGAATCCGGTTTTCATGAAGATCGTGAAGCCGAGGTCGCGGCCACCTGCGGTCGTATCCGCCGTCCAGGTGGAACCACTGTTCGTCGACGTTACACGCTGCCCGTTGGGATAGGGATTGCTGTCCGCGGCGCCGCCGCCCGCGCAGCTGCAAACATAGGCGTAGGTTCCCGCGGTTGGGTTCGACACCGCACGGAAAATTACCGCGTAGGTGGTCCCTGCGGTTAGCGTCGCTGGGCTGCTGAAGTTCGCAGTGAAAAAGCCTCCAGAGG
>DATFQZ010000125.1:0-3810 GCA_035263765.1 Candidatus Angelobacter sp.
TCTGGCCAGATTCGCCGGCTCTCTCTTCAGGGGGAAACTTGGTCCCAATGGTTTCACAACCGAGGCCCGAACTCAATAGGATTTAAGTACACTATGTACCCCAGAGTTCCTCTGATTTCAGAGACTTGGATGCCAGCCAGAGGCTGCCCGTCTGCTTGACGATGTCTTTTTGTCGCCCGTACCATCGAAAGCGCAATCATGTCCGACGCCTCGACCTCTTCCTCGCAGGGAAAATTCAGGGTGCGCTTTGCACCGTCGCCCACGGGTTTTTTGCATGTGGGCAGTGCACGAACCTTCATATTTAACTGGCTTTTCGCCCGCCGGAATGGCGGGGCGATGATCTTGCGGCTTGACGACACCGACGTCGAGCGAAACACCGAAGCGTCAGTCAACTCCATTTTCGAGGGCCTGAAGTGGCTTGGACTCGGGTGGGATGAGGAGTACAAACAGTCGGAACGAGGCGCGCTGCACCGGACCATGGCGGAAGCGATCTTTCAGAAAGGACTCGCGTACCGCGATTTCACCCCGGCGCACACGGGAGACAGTGAGAAGTCGGGAGCGCAGGGCACGTGGCTTTTCAATCCCGAGATGCGGGAGATGAGCCCCGAGGAGAGCGATCGCCGTGCGGCCGCCGGCGAACCCTTCGCCTTGCGATTCCGAGTGCCCCGCGAGGCAGGGCAGGTGCTTCGCTTCACCGATGCTGTTTATGGCGAGCAGATGAAGGCCGGGGCCGACATCGAGGACTTCGCCCTGCTGCGCTCCGATGGCATGCCAACCTATCACCTGGCCTCATGCGCTGACGACGCCGATCTGCGCATCAGCCACATCATCCGGGGGCAGGATCATTTGTCCAACACGTTCAAGCACGTTTTGATCTTCGAGGCCGCCGGCTACAAACCACCGCAGTTCGCTCATCTGCCGCTGCTGGTTGCGCCCGATGGAACCAAGCTTTCCAAACGCCGCCACGGTCCAGTCGTGAGCGTGACTACCTACCGTGACGCGGGCTTCCTTCCAGAGGCGTTCATCAATTTCCTGTGCCTGCTTGGCTGGTCGCCGAAAGACGACCGTACGAAGATGAGCCGCGACGAATTGGTTGAGATCTTTTCGCTGGAAGGTATTAACCGCGCGAACGCGGTCGTGAATTTCAAAGAGCCCGCCGCAACGCCAGAGGAGATATTTGATCCGAAGGCCGTGTGGTTGAACGCCGAGCACATTCGCGGATTGGCGGTCGAGGATCTTTGCCGGCGGTTGTTACCGATCGTGCGTGAGCCGTATCCGAACGTTACGCCTGAGAAGATGCTGCAGGTCACGCCGTTAATTCGGGAGCGCATCAAGCTGCTGCGCGACGTGCTGACGGCGGCGGACTTTTTCTTCGTTGCCCAGTTGCCTCGGTATGATCCCGGGGAGCTTGTCCCGCAAAAGGGCGATGCGGCAATGGCCAAGAAAGCTCTCCAGAAGGCACGCGAGGTGCTGGCCCAGGTTGAGTTCAAGCATGATCCGCTGGATCGCGCGCTCAGAACCGCCGCTCAGGAACTCGGTGTGAAAGCCGGGCAAATGTTCCAACCGATTCGGGTTGCTATCTGCGGCCGGAAGAACGCGCCGCCGTTGTTTGAGACCTTAGAAGTGCTCGGCAAGGAAAAGACGCTGGTTCGCATCGAGAATGCAATCCAGAGGCTGGCCTGATGTGGATTGCGGGCAGGCAGGAACCGTGTTGCCGTGCGTATGATGGTTGTCGCCTATTTCCTGGTAGTGAGGTTCAAATGAAGTCAATTGTATTCACGCTCTGCGGTGCTTTGGCATCCATACTTGGCATGAGTACCCTGACGCATGCGGCTGCCGAGCCACAGACTTTTTCCACCTCGGCTGCAACAGTCAAGATCACTCCCCTGAACCATGCCAGCACGCTGATCGAGGCTGGAGGCAAAGTCATCTATCTGGATCCGGCCAAGCCGGTGAAGTTTTCCGGAATGCCGAAGGCCGACCTGATCCTGATCACCGACATCCACGGCGACCATATGGATCCTGATTCAATCAAGGAGATCAGCCAACCGGAAACCGAGATTTTTGCGCCGCCGGCAGTCGTGCAGACGGTTACCACGGGCAAACCCATCGCCAATGGCGAAAGCAAAACCTGGCAAGGTTGGACGATCGAGGCTATCCCGGCCTACAACCTGAAGCGCGGTCCCGCTCCCGGCAAGCTCTTTCACGACAAAGGACGCGGCAATGGATATGTCCTGGCCTACGGAGGAAAGCGCTTCTACTTCTCCGGTGATACCGAAGGCGTGCCGGAGATGCGCGCTTTGAAGAATATTGATGTTGCCTTTGTGTGCATGAATCTGCCTTATACGATGCCGCCTGAGGAAGCGGCGGATGCGGTCAAAGCCTTCCACCCCAAGATCGTGATTCCTTACCACTACCGCGGTTCCGACCTGGCGGTGTTTCAGAAAGCATTACAAGGAACCGGCATCGAGGTGCGGCTGCTCGACTGGTACCCGAAGTAATTCTCGACCGTGTAGCCGCGGACGCATTTGTCCGCGGGCGCGCGTAAGCGCACAATGCGGTAGCTTTCAATGGCGGCAATGGAGGCGGCAATCTGGACTGCTCGCCCACTGCCCTGCATTTCGCTCGGGGCATGGGCGGACGAATGCGTCCGCCACACCTTCGCCTACGAGGCAAACAGCCCCACTCCTGATCGCGGGAGCGGCGTAAGGAATGGGGCTGCCAATGCTTCGCCAGAACGATTAGTCCCGATCTTCCCCGATCAGGTCTGACATTACCTTGCTCGAAGAATCACAGGCATGATTCAGGCAGGGCAGATTGAAAGCTTCCTCAAGCGTCCGCAGGAGCGAGAAGTGCGTGTAGTGCTTGTTGCTCTGGACGCCATGCGGTCCGAAGTTTGTATCCACGATAGCTAGCACCTGGTTGAGGTTGGGCACGAAACTGTAGTCGTTTTCATCCCACACAGTCACGATCGCATTGCGGCCCTGTTTCCACGCCGGAGAACGATGGATCGCTGCGACCAGCGTTCTCAGGGTCAGGTCGCCGAGGTAAATCAGCGCCGGGTTCAGGCCCGCCTGAGAGCCATCGGTAACTGGATCAAAAGCGCACTGCGATCCGCCATTCCCGCGTCCGTGCTGGTCGTTGCATTGATTCGGCACGATCAGCGCCAAGTCCGGTAGGTGGCCGGTAGCAAGATCGTCGTAAAGGCCGCTCTGGCCCTCGAACCCAACAACATTCGCCAAACTGTTGTGCGGATCATGACCGTCCTGCACGCTCTTGAAGTATACGAACGGGTTGTGTTTCGCAGCATAGAGTTTGAGAAGGGCACCAGAACCGCCGATGGAATCGGGAGGAGGAGTCAGGTCGGTGAACCAGCCGTCGCTATAATCAATGCCATCGGCTCCTGTGGGAGGCAGGCTCTCCTGATAGCTCTTCCAGCGGCGACCGTGTTCGGCCAACTGGTCTCCAATCATCTTGCCCGTGGTGGGGGCGGCTGCAAGGCCGGTGCCGTCAATGTCGATCAAGCCCGGCGGGCAGGGGTCAGCCGTCGATGGATCGGGGCACTCATTGGTGAGATCAACGGGCGGCGTGGCGGCATCCATGCCTTCCCCCGCGATCGGACAAACGTTCGCGCTGGCTGGAAAATCGGTGGTGGTGTAGCCAGGCGGCACGATATTGGGAGTGCAGCTGGCGTTGTGCCAGTCAGGACCGTTGTCACTGCGAACGCCGAAGTTCGATCCGCCCACGATTTCCAGATAATTTGTAGAACTCGGGTGGCCAATGGCGAAGTAGTTGGTCGCGGAGTTAGCG
>DATFQZ010000126.1:0-2334 GCA_035263765.1 Candidatus Angelobacter sp.
GACCCTAGGAGGATGGTGATTATGGATCCGACCAGACGTAACGTACTGGCAACAGGGGCCGCAGCAACGGCGATGGCTGCAGCGGAGCAAGTGTTTGCTCAGGAGACTGGCAAAGGTGCAACTGCCGCGCGTTTTTATGAAAAGGGCTCCGTTCGCATCCGCTATCAGGAGGCCGGATCCGGCTTTCCTTTGTTGCTCATCGCCGGCGGAGGATTGAATTCGAGGATGGCTGGTTTGCCGACCAGCCCGTTCAACCCGATCGACGAGTTCAAAGGAGAATTCCGCTGCATCTTCGCGGACCTGCGCAACGCCAATGGCGGCGAGTCCTCCGGCCCCGTCGAGGTCGACCGGCCGTGGGATTCCTTTGCCGATGATCATCTCGGTCTGATGGATCACCTGGGCGTCAACAAATTCATGGTGCTGGGATTCTGCATTGGCGGCCCCTTCATCTGGAACCTCTTAAGGCGTGCGCCCGATCGCGTGGTGGCAGCGGTACCGGCTCAGCCCGTCGGGTTCCGGCCGGAGATGCCGAACGTTCTCTACGACGGCAGTATGACCGCCTGGGCTCCGGATTTCGTCAAGCGCCGGTCCGACGTCAGAATGGATACGGTCGAAAAATTCGTGACCAAGATGTTCCGCACCAACGCCGACTTCGTCTTTACCGTAACCCGAGATTTCGTTCGCAATTGCCAGACGCCCGTGTTGATCATGCCGGACGATGTCCCGGCTCATCCGTACGCCGTCGCCATGGAATGCGCAATGTTGGCGCCGAAGGCCGAAGTAAGCGTCTACCCCTGGAAAGAGCCCAAGGAAAGGATCCCGCTAGCGGTGCGCCAGGTACGATCGTTCCTGAAGGCGCACCGGACTGCTTAGGGGGCGGTGGTCGGCAAAGGCCCGCGCTCCTAGTAAGCTGTCCCAGTCGTAACGTTATCGCTCCTGATTCGTCTCATAGTTATGAGACAGTATCGGGAGTTGGTTAGATTGAGGGAAGAACAGCGTGAGGAGTTGAAGCAGTGGGCACAGTCGCGAACGCTGCCTGCGGGCGACGTGTTTCGGGCGCGTCTGGTTTTGGCGTTGGCCGATGGTTGGAGCTACACGCAGATCAAACACAGGTTACACACGAGCGCACCTACCATTTCGCGTTGGAAACAACGCTTTGAGCAGGAGGGAATCGCCGGGTTGGAGCCGCAGCATAAAGGCAGTCAACCACGAGTGGCCAACGCACAAATACAGGCACGGATCGCGCGCAAGACCCAGCAGAAGCCGCCCGACGGCAGCACGCATTGGTCGTGCCGGAAGATGGCCGAAGTGCTGGGAGTGAGCAAGTCCACCGTGCAGCGGGTGTGGGCGCAGACGCGGCTGAAGCCGCATCGGCTGGAGCGGTACATGGCCTCGAACGATCCGGAGTTTGAGCAGAAGGCCGCCGATATTATCGGGCTGTACATCAATCCGCCGCAGCACGCAGCCGTGTTTTGCGTGGATGAGAAGACGGCGATTCAAGCCCTGGACCGTCTCGATCCGGTGCTGCCGCTGAGTCCGGGACGCGCCGAGCGGCACGGGTTCGAGTATTATCGGCATGGCACACTGTCGTTGTACGCGGCCTTAGATGTGAAGACCGGAAAAGTGCACGGCATGACCGCGTCGCGCCACACCAGCCAGCAATTCATCGCGTTCCTAGAAGGGCTAGTGGCGCGAACCCGGGCCAAGGAAATCCACGTCGTACTCGACAATCTTTCCGCGCATAAAACCAAAGACGTGGAACACTTTCTGGAAGCTCATCCGCGCGTCCAGTTCCATTTCACGCCGACCTATTCATCGTGGCTGAACCAGGTGGAGCTATGGTTCGCCAAGATCCAACGCGATGTGATCGCGCGTGGCGTGTTCACTTCGGTCGCCGACCTGGGCCGCAAGCTGCGGCGGTATGTCCGAGCCTACTCGAAATCAGCCAAGCCGTTCCGGTGGACCTATACAGACGCGACCCGCCGAATCACCACTAACAAAATCATCGGGACAGCTTACTAGTATCTCCTCGAAAGTGTATGGGCACTCCAGGGGAAACGTCGAAGGATCCAGACCCGTCTCGATCAATGGCTGGTGCCGCGCATCCACGTAAATCTCGGCTAAGCACTCAGCGGCAAATTTTCGCAGGCTAGGCGATTGCTTGAAGATGCGCTTGAGCTGCACTCTCGAGTCGGCGATGCTGCTGCGCCAACTCGCACTTCGTTGACGCCGCTGCACCTGCCACTTGAGCAGGTGCAGAACCAGCCGCGTCAAGAAGCTTTGGACTTCCCGTTGGTCGCTCTTGCCCATGTCCGCCACTTCCTCCGCTATGTG
>DATFQZ010000127.1:0-5622 GCA_035263765.1 Candidatus Angelobacter sp.
GGCGATTCGTTGACTTTCTTTACTCACGATGGTAGGGTGCTGGTAGGTAGCAGGGAATCTTCCCAAACTCAGACCCAGACGAGGGTTCAAGACGCGAGCAAGAAGTAAATGCAGACCCTGGCCACGGACGAAATCGCGAAATCGTATCGGGGCCGCCGGGTAGTAAATGGCGTCAGCCTCCATATAAACCAGGCAGAAGTGGTCGGATTGCTGGGGCCCAATGGCGCCGGCAAAACCACCACTTTTTATATGACCGTGGGATTGGTCCCTCCTGATAGTGGCAGAGTTCTGGTGGATGGGGAAGAGATCACCGATGTGCCGATGTATCTGCGGGCGCGGCGTTACGGGATCAGCTATCTGCCGCAGGAACCCTCGGTTTTTCGCAAGCTGACCGTGGAAGAGAACATTCTAGCGGTGCTGGAGGTGCAGCCTCTCTCCTGGCAGGAGCGGCGCAAGAAGCGCGATCAGCTGATCGACGAACTGGGGCTGGGACACATTCGCACGAACATGGGCTATGCGCTTTCCGGCGGAGAAAGGCGCCGGGTTGAGATCGCGCGCGCGTTGTGCATATCGCCCAAATTTATTTTGTTGGATGAGCCGTTCTCAGGCATCGACCCAATTGCCGTCCTCGACTTGCAGAAGATAATCTTTGATTTGAAGGCGAACGGCATCGGGGTTCTGGTGACGGATCACAATGTTCGCGAAACGCTCTCGGTCACCGATCGCGCCTACATCATCAACGAGGGACGGATCTTTCGCACCGGCACACCCGAACAGCTGGGCAGCGATCCGGAGGTGAAGCGGGTTTACCTGGGCGAAAGTTTTTCGTTCGTTTAATACAGAGCCTTTCAATAACTTGATAAAAAGGTACGCTGGTACTCTTTTGGGTTTCGTAAGTGCGTGGTAGGGTCATAGGTGGTAGGGTCATAGAAGGTCGACAAACAGGGAATGGTTTTACTCCAGCACAAACTCAATCTGAAAGTCACTCAGAAGCAGATCCTGACGCCGGGTCTGGTGCAGATGGTGAGCGTTCTCGCGCTCAACAAGCTGGAGCTGCGGGAAATGATCAACACCGAGATGGTGGAGAATCCCGTTCTGGAAGAATTGGATTCGACCGTTCCTCTGCTGGACGAGGTGGCGGGACGGGAAGTCGCCCAGGAAAGGCAGGAAACCAAAGAAGAAGCTCCGCCTGCGAGTTCCGAAGAAAAGAAAGATCCGTTCGAGGAAATCGATTTCGGTTCTTTCTTCCGCGACTATCTGGATCCTGGCTACCGCAACTCCGCTGATCTGGAAGAAATCGAGCGGCCGTCGTTCGAGAACTTTCTTTCCAAGCCCACCACGCTTACCGACCATCTGTTGTGGCAACTGGGAGCGATCAGCGTTCGTCCTCCGGTCTACTTGGCCGCCGAACTGGTGATCGGGAACCTGAACGAAGACGGCTATCTGACTGCATCCGAGGACGAGTTGCTGGGCGTGGCCCATGCCGAGGCCCAGGAAGAAACGAATAACCAACCGGCCGAGGCGCTGGAAGAACCGGCGGAACACGAATTCGGCGATCCTTCCTCCTTACAACTTGTGGTCTCACACGTTCCCTCGCCGGAAGCAGTGGCCTCAGAGGAGAACCACGCCGGATCTCTGGTGCTGCAGTTTACGCGTGAGGATCTGCGAGAAGCCATTCAGTTAGTGCGGCAGTTCGATCCTGTGGGCGTAGCGTCGCGCGACCTACGCGAGTGCTTGCTGGCCCAGTTGGAACATCTCGTAAAAACGCGGGAACTGGAAGGCTCGGACGATCCGGAGAACGACCAAGTGGTCGAGGACGCGCTCAAGATTGTCGAAAGCCAGCTTCACCTGCTGCAGAACAAGCAGTACAAAGAGATCGCCAAGGCCATCGGCCGGTCGATGGACGATGTCATGCAGGCCCACCAGTTCATCCGCACCCTCGATCCCAAGCCCGGCCTCCGCTACAACAAAGTGGAGCCCAAGCTGATTGAGCCGGATGTGGCCTTTGTGAAACAGGGCGATGAGTACCTGGTCCTGATGAACGATGAAGACCTGCCCCAGCTGCGGGTGAGCCCGACCTATCGCCGGCTGCTCCATCGCACGGAAGGCGTGGAGAAGGACGTTCGCTCCTATGTGAAGGAGCGTTACAAGTCGGCCGTGCAGCTGATCAAGAACATTGAACAGCGCCGCCAGACCATCTTGAAGGTTTGTCAGGCGATCATCGGAAGACAGCGCGAGTTTCTCGACCGCGGCATGGATTACCTGAAGCCGATGATGATCAAAGAAGTTGCGGAGGAGATCGGTGTCCATCCCTCCACGGTCAGCCGCGCCGTGGCCAGCAAGTACGTGCACACCTCACAGGGAGTGTACGAGCTGCGGTTTTTCTTTTCCGAGAGCGTCCAGGGGCCGGAAGGAGCAGGGACATCGCTGCTGATCCTCAAGCGGCGCGTGAAAAAGCTGATCGAAGAGGAAGATCCGGCCCGGCCCTACACCGACGAGCAGATCACCAAGATTTTGCAGTCGCAAGGCATTCAAGTCACGCGACGAACTGTGGCCAAATACCGCGAGGACATGAAAATCCCAAGCACCCATCAAAGGAGGACAAAAAACTGATCTCCCTGAAGCGCAGCCGCATCGGGGGCGTGGCGCTTCTGCATGGAAGGCACCAAAGCCGCCTGATAGCGATGCCAATCTTCCAGGCAGCAGTCAGACGACTCTCAATGGATCTATCCCAGGAGGGAGTCAATGAACGTGGAATATACTGGCCGGCAATTTGAAATCACTCCTGTCACCCGCAAGCAAGTCGAGACCGGGCTCGAAAAACTCCTCAAAATCCTAGGCGACAGCTTCGAAACCCACGTCATTCTTTCCGCGGAGAAACGTCGTCACATCGCGGAAATCACGGTAACGGTACGCAATCATCCGCCCATCGTCGGCTTAGCGGAAGCCGCGGAGATGACGGTGGCAGTTGGCGATGCCCTGGACCGCATTGAGCGCCAGGCCGTCAAATACAAAACCAGATGGAAGAGCAAGAAACGCCTGGCGCGTAAGCGGCAGGAAAACACGGCGCCCCGGCTGGAGGCTCAGGTGGCGGTTGTTGCCGGCGATGCCCACGCCACTGTCGTTCCCCTCAGAGTGCATTCGTTCCCCAACACGGTCCGATACGCCGAAACCCACGTGGCCAAAAGTACGGATTCCGTGTCGTTCAAGCCGTTGACTTTGGAAGAAGCCGTCAAAGAAGCTGAATTCCGCGACCGCGAAGTCTTTGTCTTTCGCGATCCGCAGGGCAAGGTAAAGGTGCTTCACCGCAAGAAGGATGGCAAGATGGAGTTGATCGAAGTTCCCTAGTTATTCTGTCGCTTCGCTCCAAACCGCTATGCGATCCGGATCGGCGTTGCATCCTTCTGCGCCTGGAACAGGGAGCTCGGCGGGCAAGTCGGCCGAGCTCTTTCTTTGACTCTTGCTAGCTCTCTGCGGTTCGGAACGACACGCTGTTTGAGGATTGGTGTCAAAGACAGTTGGAGCGTCTTTCAGAAAATCGATTTCGTAAGGTGGCTGAATGCTGACTGCTGAGTGCTGACTGCTTGCTTGTCCGGGCAAGTATATAATCAGATTTCCAGCATGAGCTATCAGGTCTTAGCGCGCAAATACCGGCCGCAGCGCTTTTCCGAGGTGATTGGCCAGGACCATGTCACGCGCACGCTGAGGAACGCAATCGAGCAGCAACGGATTGCGCACGGCTATATTTTCAGCGGGCACCGCGGCATCGGTAAGACCACGATCGCGCGCATTCTGGCGATGGCCCTCAACTGCCGCTCCACGGACCGTCCGACGCCTGATCCTTGCGGCGTCTGTGACTCCTGTGTCGAAATTCGCGCCGGCAGCTCCGTCGATGTGATCGAGATCGACGCGGCCACAAACCGCGGGATCGATGAGATCCGGGAACTGCGGGAAGCCGCCCGTTACCGGCCGGCGCGCGACCGCTACAAGATCTACATTCTCGATGAGGCTCACCAGATTACCGACGCGGCGTTCAACGCACTGCTCAAGACTCTGGAAGAACCGCCGCCACACATCGTCTTCATGATGGCGACGACGCAACCCGAGGACATTCCTCAGACCATCCGTTCGCGCTGCCAGCACTTCAGCTTTCACGCTGTCAGGTTCGGCGAGATCGAAAAGCAGCTTCGCGACATCGCCGCGAAGGAAGGCATCCAGGCGGACGACGAGGCGCTTTCGATGCTGGCTGAGGCTGGAGAAGGTTCGGTGCGCGACGCGCTCTCCATCATGGACCAGGCCATCGCCGGTTGCGGCGCCGCGCTGAGCGGTGGGCAGGTGCGTGGGTTGATCGGGGATGTGGGACCAGAAGCCCTGGAAGAGTTAATGGCGGCCGTGGCCGGGAACTCGAGTGAAGACGCTTTGCGCATCGTGGACAAGTTGCTTACGGAAGGCCACAACCCGGCTCACCTTGCCAAGCAACTGGTCCGCCTGGTTCGCAACGTGCTGATGGCGAAGGTTTCGGGAGAAGCGTCGCCGCTGCTGCAGATCTCCGCCGAGGAACAGGCGCGAGCGGCGCGCGTGGCTGCGCAGTTTTCCGAGGAGGATTTGGCGCGCTTCCTTCAGATCATGTTGCGCACGTACGACGACATTGGTTACCGGCAGGAGCAGCGTTTTCATCTGGAGCTAGGCGTGATGAAGCTGGTTCACGCTCAACGTCTGTTGCCGTTGGAGCAAGTCTTGAGCCAGGCCGGCGCTGAAGTTCCCAAGCCGGCGGCCAAACCAGCCGGCCAGCCCAGCGGGGGCACACCTGCGCCCCCCTCACGCAAGGGCGAAGGCCAGGTATCGCCTTTCGAGGCTGATCGAAGCCGGAAGAGCGGATCGTCAGGACCGGAGTCGATGGACATGGACGCATCTCGCGTCCAGTCGCAGGCGCGGAGCACGGCAACCGCCACGGCTTTGGCGACGGAGAACCCAGGGCCGACCGATGATCCTGCACGGATTCTGGGCCTTGTGCTTACCGAGTTGGAATCCGCGGGCCACAAAATGCTAGCCTCAACGCTCGAAAGCGGCGGCGTGGTCTTTGCCGGTGATGAATTTAAAGTTACCGTGGCCCAGCCGGCCGCGGTAATCGAGTTGATGATGGGGCAGGAACCGAAGCGCATTGCCGGTTCGGCGGCAAGCAAAGCCGCGGGACGCCCTATTAAGGTAACGGTAGTCAGCGGAACAGCTCCCACCAACGGAGATGCAGCGCCGCGAGCTGTGCGCAATGGCGTGACCGCGCGCAGCCGGGCCTCAGATGATCCGGTTGTCCAGCGTATGCGGGAGAAGTTCGGCGCCGAGATTCGCACCGTCATTGATCACCGCGACAAGAGTTAGGAGAACGTATGGGCGGTTTCAATCCTCGCCAGTTCCAGGAAATGCTGGAGCAGGCGCAAAAGCAGGCGCACAGCTTGCAGGAAAAGATGGAACAGACGGTGGTAGAGGCCTCCTCGGGCGGAGGCACGGTAACCGTCAAGATGAATGGACGCAAGCAGGTGCTTGCAGTGCGCATTGATCCCGAAGCCGTCAAGGCCGGAGACGTAGAGATGCTTCAGGATCTGGTCACAGCGGCCGTGAATGCTG